>CAJTMS010000073.1:0-6486 GCA_910577155.1 uncultured Mailhella sp. | reverse complement strand
TCATGCTTTAGTGACTCTGCCACAACTGCAATATTTGTTGTCATAATGTTTTTACCTCTCTTTCTTATTTGTGAATAAACTCATGTTCCGGGCAATAGCTTCATGCCGCTTTTTTCTGTCCTGAATGCTCATTATCTCTTGCCGCTTTTTTTCTTTTTCTCTTTCTGTAAATGCTGTGCTAGGTCTTTGCTCCATAACTTTTAACCTCACCTTTCCGGCTTTTGCCTTTTTTATTTTTTTTAATTTTGAAAAATAATTTTTTTGTTTAAAATTTTTGTGTGAGTGATTAAGTAGTGGGTGTGCGTTCGCTCTATAAAACCCCTACACGGTCATTTTTAGAGCGCGCATTTGTATTACATTTCTTCTTTGACTTTCTCCACATACTTCTTGAATGTGTTTCTTGAAATGTTGTGTTTCCTCATAAGTTCGGATGCCTTTATACTTCTATCAGATAAGTACAATACAATATCCGCCTGCAATTCATCCGTCATTTTATCTAACTGCCCTGGCTTGCGCCCTGCCCTCCACTCTCTGCCCTCTCTCTCTGCTTTCTCTTTGGCTGCTTGCATACCATCCTTTGTGCGCTTGCTGATTGTCAATCTCTCCTGCTCTGCTCTATTCAATTCCACTATCAGAAGTAATTTAACAGTGCTTTCAAGGCTTGTCTTAGCAACTAAATCCTGCTGTTCTGCCACATGGAGTAACTCTCTAATGTAGTCAGTTGATACCGTTGGATTGTCAAGGAAAATAAGGTTGATACCTTTCTGCATGAGGCTCATGTACTTTGTATATCCTGCCTCTGCCTCTCTTGTGAATCTGCTTATATCCTTAAACACAATCGTATCTCCCGGTTGCACTATCTTCTCTAATCTCTGCCACTCCGTCCGATTCTTGAAACTCTTTCCACTGACATCTTCCCGGAACTGGAATACATATTCAACCTTATTGTCATTAGCATATTTTGTGAGTGCGTTCTCCTGCCTTGTGAAGCGTTGCTTTTCCCTATCTTCCTTTGTCGATATTCTCATATAACTGTACATATTAGCCATTGTGCCGACCTCCTTAAAAAATTTTTATGGTATATAGTAGTCAAAATAACGAACGTAATATTGACGCTTCTATTATACAGTCATTTTAAGGTATAGTCAATATAAAATAACACTTTTGTTGAAAAGGTTTTTAAACATCCTTATAATGCACAATAGCCGATCCTTTCCTCAAATTATCCTTGCCGCTGTTTCCGGCTCTGCCCTTGCCAGATAAAGCATTGTTCTGTACCTCTCTTTCCAATAACATTGTTTATATACCCTGCTTCAATCTTCAGGACAAGGAAGCGTCCTGCCGCTTTCTTCTTCCTTTTCTGCCCGTTCCAATAACTCCGGTAATGATTCCCCTTTATCTTCCCAATCTTTTAAGAAAAGTTTAGGCAATTCATTAGCAGACAGGACACGCCCTGTTTCCTTATGTGGCGTAGATTCTTCAATGGAAACTGTGTCTTTATACGAACACCAGTTCTTTAAGAGGAATATCCCAACTGGCGGCGATACTTGACCGCTTAATGTCACTTGTTCTAAAAAACTGTCAATGAAACTTTTTGCCATTGATACAATTTCCTGCCGCTCCCTGTCGCAATCTTCCCCATTACTCCAACGAAAAAGCGTTGTTCTGCTGATATGTAATGCCGTGCAAAGTGCTTGAACGCCCGGTCTGACACTGGAATCCTCGCAAAACTGGAAAAACATATCAATCCTTTCTTTCAATTCTAAGTTTGTTTCCGGCTTCCCCATGTCGTAAAGTTCCCTTAAACTGTGGATGATTGCTTTTACCTTGACCGGGTTCATCTCTGTTAGTTGTCCTTGTGGTGCTTTTCCTGCCATAATTTATTACCTCTCATTCTGAAAAAAATTATAAAATTCAATCTTTTTTAATTGACGTTACCTTTGTGTGTGACTTAGCCTATTCCTTACTCTTTCATTACTCTTTATTGCTTCCACAGAGGGGGGGCAGCCATCACACACACCGTGGAAGCCTTATCATTACTGCATTTGTGCAAATATGTATTTCCCATGTAAAACCCTTAAAGAAATTATTTTTTTATACAACCCATAGGAAATGCACACCACGCACAAACTATGTTTTTTCTTCCTTGCCAATCCGCTCAAACTCTGTCAATTCTGCTAGTATCAAATCTTTTGCAAATCGTGAATTATCGTACTTTTTGTACAGCTTGTCCGCATCAGCAATCACCGCTTCCCAAAATTCATCCTCATTGCAAATTCTATCAATATACTGCTTATGAAACTGCCAAATTTCACGATATACCTCGAAATAGTCCATATACTGTACCTCTCACTAATCAAATGGCAATGGCTCTGATTCATCAATTTCAATAAAATCTTCACTTGCAAAATCATACCCCCGGATAATGTTGCGAACCGTTTTGCCGTTCACTGTTCCGGATGCCTTGTAAATGTTCTTTGACTTCACATCATCAATAAAATTCCGCTTATTTTCTGTATGAAAACCGTTATCGTTGCACCATTCCTCATATTTTTCATATAAATCCTTAATAGCAATATTGCACCCTTTTTTCTCCACAAGGCAGTCATTGATAAAGTTTTGCATTTTATCAGAGGAATTAGCGTATTCCACTGTAGCCGCCCGGATATTCTCCGGCTCGTCCAACCCCTCTTTACAAAAAAGTAACCATCCAGAAATACACCAGTTTAAGATTCCGCTTAATGCATTGCCTGTAGATAATTTATTCTTTAGCGTTTTATCCTGTTCACTCTCCGCAAAATGTCGGTCAAATGAAATAACCTGTACCCGGTCTGACTTAAAAATAGTGGTATCACTGACAATAGGAAGATAATTTGTGTTACAAATCAGTTTAAAGCAAGGCGTAAACTGGAACTCGGACTGATGTAAAAATCTTGCCGATATGGTATCTCGTCCAGTCATACTTTTTAGCAGCGCAACATCTAAGGCCATTCTCTTTTGCGGTTCTGATGCAACTGCAAGCCGTTTTCCTGCCAGTTTTGCAATATCTGGACTTGCCGTCCGGCTGTCTGTATTATTTTTAATTGCCAATGTTTCTGCCCTGACTGATACAGCATAAGTTCCTAGCAAATTTGAAATTGTTTCAATCATTGTAGATTTTCCGTTTCTTGTTGTACTGCCAAATAAAAACCACATTTTTTCAAGCCTTGTATCACCAGTTAGACAAATGCCGAATAGTTTTTGCAGATAACGGACTTTCTCTTGATTGCCCTCCATAACTTCATCAACAAATTTTTCCCACCGTTCACATGGCTTGTCCGGATCATACCGAACATTCGCAATCTGCGTTAATAGCAAATCCGGGTCATGCTTGATAAATTCAACACTATCTTGATGCAACACTAAAACGCCATTCAGACAATTCAGGATATACATATCAATATCACAATCTTCATTCTTAAAAAAATTCAGATCCCTTGCATCCTGGATGATTGTATTTCGTTTTCGGTGTTCATTCCATGTTGCCGCATATTTCAGATATTTATTATCATCCTCTGATGCCGACACTGCATATTTGATAAGTGCTTTCGCCAGAATCTTTGTCATGTTCCGCACTTTCAAGCCGCCTAAATCAATCGCCCAATACTTCCCGTTAAATTCATACCATTCACTGGCCGTAGCATTGTATCTACACATTTTATTGAATATATCAGACAACAACCTTGCGGAACCTATGTCATCATGCGAATAAGTTCTGATTGCGTTTTTCATTTTCAGCCACTCAACAATACTTTCCTCTGTCACATCCCACCACCTCCCCGATATACGGTATGGCAATCCGAAATAGCTTTTTTAATAGCCAGATTCATCTTTCTTTCATTCCTGTACATTCCCGAACTTCTGAATATATCACGCATAATGCCCTCACTGCATCCGCACCAAAAAGCAAGCATATTTGCAAACTTTAAATCTGCGCTGGATTGTGTGCCGTCACCAATTCCAAGACATTTCCAATTACCATTTAATAAGTCCGAAAATACTTGTCCATTCCTGCCGTTTTCAGCTTTCTCTATAATTTCACGCTCCGACAGTAATAAAACACACTGTGGAAGCCTCCTTGTATTCTCTGTTTCCTTTTTTCCTCTGTTGCAATAATTATAAAGTATATCTATTCTCTGTTGTGCTTCTGATAAATCTATAGGATTAATAGCATTGCCAGTTAAAGCGGCATACCGTCCTGTAGAGTATAATTCAATCTCTTTTGTCTTTACTGCTTTTTTTACTGTTCCCAAAGCAAAAATATGTAATCCGTTTCCGCTTTGTGATACTTCAATAAACGTATCTTTGAAATTATTAATTATGTTCTCTGCCAATGGTGTTAAAACCCCGTTATCGCCCCTGCAATGGTCTAAATCAATGAATGTAATATCTTTATCCAGAACG
This sequence comes from uncultured Mailhella sp., assembly GCA_910577155.1. Lineage (GTDB taxonomy): Bacteria > Desulfobacterota > Desulfovibrionia > Desulfovibrionales > Desulfovibrionaceae > Taurinivorans. The sequence continues at coordinate 2,043 of CAJTMS010000073.1, read as the reverse complement.
AACCCCAAACCGCCGTATTTGCCCGATTTAAGGCATTGCAAAGCGTTTTCATAGGTTGTCCATGTCCTGCTGTTGGTTGTACTTGCCTTGCCATCATATAATGCTGAATATGGAATTTTACGCTGTTTTCCTTTACCATCCGTTTCTAACTTCCACAATATAAAATTGTTGTGTTTCCTCATCTGTGATGGAACATAGAAATCTGACATTATATCACCACTCATTCAGCATACACCTTTTCGATATAGTCGAAAAATATGCTCTTTTTTATTCTGTAGCTTCTTCCTATCTTCCGTACTGCTCCGCTGTCTTCCGCAATTTTCCGAACTGCGGTTGCCCCTAAATTAGATTCCTGACAAGCCTGTGTCAATGTAATTAACACGCCATCTTGATTCCTATTTTTTGCCAGATTCATCTTTTTCTCTCCTTTCCATTATGAACTATGTGTTATTTATTTTTTATATAGTTCGTCTATGCTTGTATTTTACATGAAATTGCGCTATAATACAAGATAAAGAATCGTACTATGAGAAATATATGTTTTTTATAATTTTATATAGTTCTCTTTTGTGGAGGTAAAACAGATGTATCTTTATAATTTTGATATTACAAATCAAAAAATAATTCAATATAACACTGATGATTCTAATGCTATGATTACAGAATTATTTCAGCCCTTATTAAGTTTTGTTAATAGTGATTTTTCTGAATATGATATTCTTAGACGTAAAATACGCCGATTTATTCAAAAATCCGAACAAAAATTTGAAGAAATGGAGTCCGCTGAAATTGAAACAGAAATCAAAAAGGATTTTCCAGATTTTAAACTTTGTGGCATTGACAACGGCGAAATATGGTGGATTGCGGAACTTAGTGCTTATCTGTATTTTCAATCTCCATATGAACCTTTTTTCTTTGTATCAGAATTGGATAAAAATGCTATTCAAAGCAAAAGTAACTATGATTATTTATATTGGCAAAAAATAATTCAAGATAAAGTCTATGAAATATTTGATATAGATAACAAATTTTTTATAGATGGTTTTTCTCCAATGTGCCGATTAAACCACCGCTATAATCAATCTTTCCATTTTAATGAAGTTGCAATTATTCATCCAACTGATTATGAAAAGCACACTGGTGGAAGTCATTTTTTTAATCCACCTTTTAATTCCGACAATGACCCATCCATAAATGATAGTTACATTGAAAAAGAACCACAAAGACAAGAATTTATCCAAAAACATCTATATGTAATCAACGGATATAAATTTAATTCTCTTGAAGACGCTTTTAATTGTGAAATTTTTAAAATAGCTCAAATTGGAACTTATCTTAAACGATGTGAAAATTGCGGAAAATACTTTATATTCAATCCAAATAAACCTGCAAGATATTGTAGTAATAAATTGCCAAATATAAACATGACTTGTCAGCAGGTTGCAGCACAAAAAAAATATAAAGATAATCAATCTCCAATTCAAAAAACATATATAAATGCGTTAAAAAACAGAAATAAATGGTATCCGTCTAAAAAAAGTGGATTGAGAACACCAGAACAAACAAGGCAATATGAAGACTGGAAAAACAAAATGTCTGTAATCCGTGATGATTTTCAACAAAAATATGATAATGCTCAAACAGATAGCCAAAGAAACATAATATTAGAAGAGTTTAAGCAAAATTTGAATAAATGATTATCTTGAATATTACAACCAAAAAGACTACCGGCAAACTGCTGATAGTCTTTTTAGCTGACATACAATTTGACATATTTTTATTAAAGAAAGACGAACAAAGACGGTAAATCAACTACCAGACAAAATACAAAAATCTCTAAAATCCCTTGATTTTAAGCCACTTTCACACAAAGACGAAACAACACGAATTTCACTATGTACTTATCAAAGGATATTTCTTTTTGCCGCCGCCTGTTCCTGTCGCGCCATGCGTTGATGGCGGCATAGCGTATGACGACTTTGCAAAAGCCATTGAAAGAATACATGATGTGTTCCTTGTATGCTTCTGTGCAATCCATAGAAA
>CAJTMS010000072.1:5994-6855 GCA_910577155.1 uncultured Mailhella sp. | reverse complement strand
CCTGGAACATCTCGAAACTTCAAGAGACGCAGACGCAAAGACAGGGCATAAAACGGCAGATACCGCTTTCTTCGGATACAAGACGCATATAGCAATGAGTGAGGAACGCATCATTACAGCAGCCACTGTCACCAGCGGCGAAAAGACAGATGGAAAAGAACTGCCGGAACTGGTGCGCAAAAGCAGGGAAGCCGGAATGGAAGTGGAAATGGTGATCGGAGATAAAGCCTATTCCGAACAGAAAAATATCGAAGCGGCGCAGGACGGCGGTTATGAACTGATTTCCAGGCTAAACGGCATCATTACGCAGGGAAACCGGACAAAAGAGGATGAATTTGAATTTAATAAAGACGCGGGAATGTACCAGTGTAAGGCAGGACATCTGGCAGTCCGTAAATACCTGGACAGGCGTGAAAAAGAAAAGAAGAATAAAAATCCACGCATGACATACTATTTTGACGTTGAGAAATGTAAACGCTGCCCATACAGGGATGGATGTTATAAGGAAGGTGCGAAAAAGAAAACATACAGTGAAACCCTCAAAAGCGATGCCCACAGTAAACAGGCAGAGTTTCAGGAGACAGAACACTTCAAAGAAAAAATGAAGGAGCGTTATAAGATAGAAGCAAAAAACAGTGAGTTAAAGCACAGGCATGGTTATGATACGGCGTCATCATCAGGCCTCATAAACATGGAAATGCAGGGGGCAATGGCTATATTTGCAGTAAACCTTAAGCGGATCATTAAGCTGATAAATGAAAAATAAGAGACTATATCTCTTGAAATAAAGGAAATCTTTATCTGAATCACAAAAAATCCATCCGTCCATTCAAAACGGGTGGATTTTTGCGTACATCAATA
>CAJTMS010000072.1:0-5984 GCA_910577155.1 uncultured Mailhella sp. | reverse complement strand
CCATCCCCGATATGATATATGTAAATGGAAATTGCTATTTGCAGGCAATAAAAATCCCTCCAAACTTGAAACAGGTTTGGAGAGTGTTTGTTAAGTCTTTCGGGCATAGCAATACCGCCCACCAAATCGCCGTTTTTTTTATTTGGTGGAGATGAGTTTGTTATGTAAAAAACAAATTATGATTGCTCACACGTTCATTGGATCTGCATCTAAAGTGTCTGGTTCTTTGATGACTGGTACTTGTATATTTTTTGGCTCAATCAAAACTTTTTGCTTGTACTTCCGAATAGTAGGAGGGAGATACTAAAGCCTTTTAACATTAATGTTTCTTTGCTCAATATTTTTTTCGTATTGACCAATAATAGAGTCATTTAATTCTTGGCTGGGTTTTTGTTTTATTCTAAGTGCTTTTCTCAATAACAGTTCTATCTCGTTTTTATTGTTATTGCCTTTTGAATGATTCTTCATGAGTTTTCATCTCCCTTTATCTTGTTAAAAATTCCCTCTGCCATTCTCTGCGCCAAGATTTCCTGATAGTCGTCACTTAACAGCTTTTGACTCTCAGAATAATTTGAAAGAAATCCCATTTCCACCAAAACAGCAGGTATTTGAGTATTTCGCAAAACATAATAGTTTTCGGTTTTTGCATCCCTCGTTTTCACGTCATTGCTTAGCGAAACTGCATGGATTATGCTTTCTGCATATGCTTTGCTTTCCGTTGCGTCTGGACTATTGTAATAACATTCCAAACCTGCTATCTGCGCGTCATCTTCATAATAGTTGCAATGAAGGCTGATAAAAAAATCTGCATTGGAGTCGTTTGCAACAGAAGTCCGCTGTGCAAGACTCATCTTCTCATCGGAGTTTCTGGTCAGAATAACTTCAATATTGTTATCCTCCAGAATCGTTTTTAACTTCAATGCAACCGAAAGGTTAATATCCTTTTCTATGATCTTTCCACTGACAGTCCCACCGTCACTTCCGCCATGTCCAGCATCTATGATGACGCAAAACTTTGAAACGTAGTCAGCTGTTGATACAATAGGAGCAGCGCCATTGCCAGCGTTCGTATCTGTATATGTATTGGTATATCTATCTGTGCATATATCTGTTTTTTCATCTTCCTTTGTAAACTTTTCACATATGTAAAGACAGCCGCAAACCATAAGTATTATCATTATTACTGGTATCAGTATAACGACTGCCCTCAGCAGATAAGCTATCACAAGCCGTTTGACCTTTTTTCTCTTCCTGAGTTTTTTTCTCTTTACTGTGTTGTTTTTTATCCATTGCCGCATTTGTTCCTCATTCCTTTTTCCAAAATATATTGTTTCATAGGAAAGTCAAAAATTGGTCAAGAATCAGGCATTATTGTAACAGTTCAGCCTTCGGCTTCGCTGTTACGGAATCCAGCCCATTTAAAGTTTTCCTTTGGCAAAGGGCTAGATTCTCTGGCTGAATTTACTCGTTCTTACGGACTTTGCAGTAAATGCAAAGTCCTGGGCTGAACTGTTACGAATTATTCAACGACTTTTTGATAAAACGATGTTCTCCCCGCTTTCTTTTGCTAATATATAAATGTTGCCGGCATCACAAGTAACCGACATTGCGGGCGTATCACTAATCAATTTTTTGTTGTTCCCATCCTTGTTGCAGGAATATACACGATTTCCGTCTGTTCTGGATACATAATAAATCGACTGTTCATCCATGCAGAAATCATATGCAACTACTTTTTCATAAGTAAAAGTTTCGCCGCTTAGAACATGATACCTTGTTAAAACCGATTGCTCGTTTTTGTAAAAAATGTTTTCTCCATCGAATGAGATATTTCCACTTGTAGGGATGTCAAGTTTTGTAATGCCTTTCGTGAGACGGTTTACTTCTGTTATGCCATCATTGCCAATGAAAAATATGCTGTCATTATTTATGAAAAAATCGTGATGGAACTCTAAAAACTTCCATTTATCACCCGTCTCATAATCAATGCCAAAGAGGGAACGACCAGAATTTGTAATCTGTTCAAAAACGATTTTTTCCTCAAAGGTATCTAAATTAAGTTCTATCACCGACACCTTTGTTATACTGCTGTTATAGTTCCCGACACGGTTCACATAGCTTTCCGTAACCGATGTCGTATAATATAGATATGGTGAACATACACAAATCGCACATACCTTTTCTTCATCAGAAAACGCCCCAAACATAGGTGAGCGTACTAAATGAAGCATTTCTCCCGTGGAAGCATTTTTAAGATAATAATCAAAAGTTTCTGCGTCCTGTGTTATTTCATAGCCCATACAATCATATTCCGCTGATGAATTATAAATTAAATTCCAGCTTTTCCCGTTATCTGAACATCCTGTCATTATCAATACGAAACTAAGTATGATAGCAAGAGTCGGTACAGTTCGCATTTTCCTTGTTTTCATTTGCCATTTGTTAGAATTGCTCCGTAAAATCCAAGCGGCAGCCAAAATACATAAGAATACGGATACTGAAAACAAAATCAGCAGTGTAATCGTATGAATCTCTGCAAAAACAATTTTCTCATCACCTGTAAAAGCATCACTTGAAACAATATCTCCTGCAAAAAAGTCTGTTCCAAGCAGAAATGGCAAAGGCAACGGCAGACGGTAAATCATTGTTTTGGATAGACCTACATAGGGAATCATGACTGATACTGCACCTGCAAGCAGGGTCACCGCATACTTTTTCGCCAAAACAGAAATAAACATAAGAAGTATTGTTAAAAACACGCTGCCAAAAAGACGGAGCAATCCTATATATACATATCCCTCGAATAAAGTTATGCTTTTGTTGCTGCCTGCAAAGTAACTAAGGCTTTGGATGGGATAATTCCCATTCGGCAGTCCATATTTGAGGCTGTAAAATCCGTATTCAATGAGCGATATGCTTACGCACATCAAGAGGACGCCCGAAATAACAATGAACAGCTTATGCAAAGAGCTTTTTCGCCCCTCTTTTGAGGTCAAAATCAAAGCATCCATCTGGCAGCTATACTCGGAACAGAATACGGGCGTAACAATCAGCAAAATGCCAAGGAACAGGACAAAATTAAGCGTACCTCCGCCAAGAAGCCCCGTCCATCCGTTCGTTTGAAGAAAATAGCGGTTTTTGGCATTTTCGCAGATGTAGAGATATTGCTGATAAACGACCTCAAATCCGTTCTGATGTTCCAGAACCTTTCCAATTGCCTGGCTCTCCTTCTTATATTCGTTTTCACTGATTTTGCCATCATAGTAGCTTTCCAAAAGATAATTTTGTTTCTCCTTGGCGTCCGCAATTCTCTCTGCTTCCTGTTCCAGATAAAGAGAAGATTCATCGGTACAGTATCCATTTACCTTATCAAGATACCATTCATATTCACTTTTGTACTGTTCCATTGCACTATTATAAGGATTGTCTGATGCAACGAGCCATACAGTTCCAACCAATAGGACAATGACGATATAGCAAAGCCCCTTTTGGTGGAGCATTATCTTTTTAATTTCGTACATGAATCCAGACATTTTATCCTCCTCTCCCGGTAATGACAATTCTTCTTAGAAAGTATAACCATTACCGTTATTACAGCCATTCCCACTATTACGGCAAAAATAACAGCTGCCAAAAAGCTTTGTATTGGATAGCCCGCAAAACCGATAAATTCAGTCTTACCGAACAGGATACGGTTAGAAAGCAGCGAGTATGGGTTTATTATCTTTAGCCAAATATTGCTTGAGTAACTCTGTGATGCGCCTGTAATAATCAAACATAAGGCTACTCCAAAGTCAGCGACAAATGGGATAAGAGCATTATGCCAAAACATGGAAATCAATAGGAATACCATACTCATAGTCCATATGCCGATTGCTTTTGTAATTGCGGATAGAATTACATATTGCCACAAATTGCAGTTTACCGCAGCCGCACTGAAATTGCTGATGGCATACAAAGGAAGATTATATCCCTCCATTGTTCCAAATGAAAAGGAAAAGCCAAGATAATCCAGAACGGAAAACCATATTACAACACTTATTACAAATAAAGTAACTGCAACAATTTTGGCTAATACGGTTTTTTTACCGCCATTAGGGTTCGTCAGTAACAGCATATCCATCTGCGTTTCCTTTTCATAGACGAAAGCGCTGATAATTCCGTATAAACAAAGAAACAAAACCAATATATTTGAAAAGTCATAGTTCAAATAATAGTTATACATTTCCTGATAGGCAAAAGCTGGTATATTCCGTCCAGAATAAAGATTGTAAATTACACTGTTTTTACGCACTTCAAAGTTAAGTCCTTGTTCCTTGTAAAATGCAGCATTTTCTTTTGCCTTCTTTGCCACTTCCGCAGCATAGGTCCGATAATTATAGAAATATTCCATAGGCTGTACATAGTATTTTTCTAAGATGTTTTCGTCACTATATATATTTCCCGTCATCGTATTCGGGTCATCTGTGTCTGTGCTTGCCGTCATATCAGCCGTAGCATCTACTAACGGCTGATATAGGTCAAGAAGATTATTGATTTTATCGGTAGTTATCTCTCCACGATATTTTTCATAGAGCTGCCAATACACGCTGTTCCAACTGCGGCTGTCATTCCCGTCTGCCAAGTAGGAATAGGAATGAAATTCATTATTTATTTTGAACAGGTTTATTACGCTGAACAGAATAAGTACAACAAGTATTGACCGCTTGCAAAACAATTTGTAAAATTCATATCTGATTAAGCGTGTCATTTTTTCTCTCCAATGTCTTTCGACTCTCGCGGCATTCGTCAAATGCTCGTGCGAGCACGGCGCTTGACTCATTGCCCGCGGAAATAATATAAAAATACATCTTCCAAGTTAGGGGAAGCTTTTCCTGCGTTTGTTGCGGGCGAGCTATCGCTTACAATCCTTACTGAAAAATTTTCGCCCTGCTGCTTCATATTACTGACATAATATTTGTTGCTAAGGCAGACAGCCTCTTTGGCGTTTGTTGTCACTTCCCACACTTTACCATAGATACTCTGTTCTAATACATCAGTAGTTCCTTGCGTAATCAAAGCGCCTTCTTTGAGAATCATAATCTCTTTTGCAATACACTCGACATCAGAAACAATATGGGTAGCCAGCAAAATCGTCCGTCCCTGTGCAAACTGTGAAATCAAATTGCGAAAGCGGATGCGTTCACTTGGGTCAAGTCCTGCTGTAGGCTCGTCTAAAATAAGGATTTTAGGGTCGCCTAACATTGCCTGGACAATGCCGACTCTCTGCCGCATACCACCAGAAAGAGCGCCAATCTTTTTATCTTTCGCATCGAAAAGATTGACAATGCCCAGAAGCTCCAAAGCCCGTTCTTTTCCTTGTTCCGCAGGGATTCCTTTTAATGCACACATATATAACAGGAAATCCATTACCGTAAAATCCCGATAGAAGATAGGGTATTGCGGCATATATCCGATTTTTGATAAAAAGTCTTTGCCCATTTTTTTTGCATCTTGACCGTCTATCAAAACAGTTCCATTATCGCTGCCCAAAATGCCGACAAATATATTTATCAGCGTTGTTTTTCCTGCGCCGTTAGCCCCTAAAAGTCCATAGACGCCCTCCGAGAGTTCAGTGGTAAAATTCTTTAAGGCATATTTACCTTTATACTGTTTTGAAATATTCTGAAATGATACTTTCATAGATCATTACCCCTTAAAGCCAAATGTTGTGATCAAGGTGCTTACCTCGCCAATACCTCGCCCAAGCACAACGATACAGGCGCCGGATTCATCCAAAATTAAAATCTGCGGGACACGCTGGAAATAAGTACTGTTGTTATCCTTGACTGTTTCAGTATGGATAACATTTCCCGATGCTGTATCATAAATATTTATTGTTACGCTGGCTTCTCCCAAAATGGAAGTAGCAACATATTTACCTTGCTCAGAGCAGAAAACCCCGTCCTTTCCTTCGCTGCTGCCTGAGAATGTAATCTTTTTTT
>CAJTMS010000071.1 GCA_910577155.1 uncultured Mailhella sp. | reverse complement strand
AAAAACAGGAAGATGCGTTTTATAGGTAATTGATTATCAACCTCTTTCTATAACTGCGCAAATAAAATTTATTCTTGTGATATTTAAAGATTAAAAAGTTTTGTAAAGGGGCAGGGGAAGAAACTTTTTCAGTTACCGAAGGGACAAAGTCGTTTGCGTTAGCGAGTGAGCAGCTTTACGCAAATAGACAGCAGAGATAAAGTTTTTCCCCTGTATAAAAAATACTTATACTTGTCCTGTTCCGCCGCAGTGCGGGCAAGGTTTGCTGTTGTCGCATTTTGGGCAGCTCAAGGGAATATACACTTTTGCGCCATGGCAACGCTTACAGGTTTCTTTGGTGCCGTCTTCGTGTTTGATGTAACCACGTCCGCTGCATCCCATGCAAAGGATTTGTCTTTGACCTCCCCAGCAAACTCCGCAGGATTCTCTGCCTGTGCCGTTACATTTTGGACATTCTGCCATAGTCTCTCTCCTTTAAATTTTATGGTTGCTTATTATATTTATGATATATACCGCCAAGAAATATTGTTTTATAATTAGTTATGAAATCGCGTTAAGCATTAACCTTTTGAAGTTTTTGGAATAATTCATAGCTGTCATGACTTTCAATGCAAGCTCCTTTAAGAATGCTTTTTTGCATTTCAGGACTATGAAGTTCCTGCAATGTTTGTGCATTACTGCCAAGAACAAGTTTTGCCCCGTATTTTTGTGCCAGTTTTGCAATGTGGGCATTGGTGTAGGCATGTTTGGGGTGTGTGGAAATTTCTAAATACACATCATTTTCTTTTGCCAGTTTCACACATTCTTCATCAATTAACCCCGGATTAAAAAGAATATCGGCTTTTGCCCTTATGGCAGAAAAATTTGTACCTTTTTCTACAATATCACTGATACTTTCACCGTATACACCAATGAGGGGAATACCGCAGGAACGGTAAAACCGGACTGTTTCTTCAAGAAGTGCAGGAGGAATATGACGCAGCTGAACACCAAAAAATATTTGCATATCATAGTAAACAGCCAGTTTTCGGATAATTTCCTGTTTTTCTTTGAGAAATAAGATAGAAGGCGAATCTTTTGCGTGGTCTTTTAAAAACGCATCACAGGCTTTTTCTTCCGTGCTCGGAATATACTCTGCTGCGGCAATAAGAGCAATTCCCCTCAGCCCCAGACTTTTGGCATACATGACCATGGAGCTGAGGGGTATTTGTCCATTGAGTTCAATGTGAAAATCTATCATGACCTGCGTTTGTCAATAATCCGTTTTGCTTTGCCGTCTGTTCTTTCAATGGTCTTTGGCTCAACAAGGCGAACCTTTGTGGAAACACCGAGAAATTCTTTGATTGTCTTTTGGATTTTTTGTTCACGCTGCTGCAGACCTTTAATGGTGTCAACAAAGGAATCTTCTGCAATTTCAACAAGAATTTCAACGGTATCGAGAGCACCTTCCCTATCTACGATAATTTGATAATGAGGAGCTGTGCCTTCTGCGTCAATGATAATGCCTTCGATTTGCTGCGGGTAAACATTAACACCGCGGATAATAAGCATATCATCAGAACGTCCTTTCAGGCGGCTGATTCTTCTGAAAGTTCTTCCGCAGGCACAAGGCGTTGTATTGATAGATGTAATATCCCTTGTTCTGTAACGAAGAAGCGGCAAGCCCTCTTTGGTAAGGGTGGTCAATACAAGTTCGCCTTCTTCTCCTTCGGGTAATTGCTCACCTGTGACGGGATCAATAATTTCAGGGTAAAAGTGGTCTTCTTGGATATGCATCAGCCCTGCTGCGCTAAACTCACATTCACAGGCGACACCGGGACCCATAACTTCAGATAAGCCATAGATATTATAGGCTTTTATGGCAAGTTTCTCTTCAATTTCATGACGCATGACTTCAGTCCACGGTTCAGCACCAAAAACACCAATGCGCAAAGGAAGTTCCTTGAAGTTAATATCGGCTTCAAGCCCTGCTTCAGATAAATAAAGAGCATAAGAAGGCGTGCAGCAAAGGGCGGTTGCGCCAAAATCACGCATGAGCTGTACTTGGCGCTTGGTTGAACCGCCGGACATGGGAATAGCCACAGCGCCTAATTGTTCTGCCCCATAGTGGGCTCCAAGCCCACCGGTGAAAAGTCCGTATCCATAAGCAATATGAATCATATCTTTTTGGGAAAGCCCGACAGAAGTAAAAGAACGAGCCATGCAGTTTGCCCAGTTTTTAATGTCACGGCTGGTATAGCCCACAACAGTGGCTTTTCCGGTTGTTCCGCTTGAAGCATGGAGGCGGACAATATTTTCCTTGGGCACGGCAAACAGTCCGTAAGGATAATTGTCTCGTAAATCTTGCTTTTCGGTAAAAGGTAAATATTTTATATCAGAAAGCGATTTTATATCTTTGGGAGTAATGCCAATTTCATCAAATTTTTGCTGATAAAAGGGAACATTGGCATAAAGGCGGGCACAGAGGTCTTGCAAACGTTTGAGCTGCAAATCCTTTAATTCATCTTTTGGTAAGGTTTCCAAATCTTGCTGAAACATCATAGTCGTATACTCCTCACAAAATACCTTTTACAAAATGATATGTTTTTATGCATTATTTTTTTGTGGAGGTCAAGCAAAGCATAATGGGGAAAATGCCTAAATTCTTATTTGTGCTTAGAGAAAAATTTTGCTAAACTGGAAAAAAATTCATTGGAGTACATGAATGGCAAAAGAAAAAAAATTTTCGCTTCTGCCCACAAAAGAAAAAGCAGAACATATCTATACATGGCTGGTAGAAAATAAGGCAAAAGATATCAAAGTGTTGGATGTTAAAAGTGCTGTAACGGACATGGTTGTCATTGCTTCAGCCGGCTCTGCCCGTCATGCAAAAAGTTTGGCTGACCATATTATTTTGGAAAGCAAAAAAGAAAATTTTGAAATTTTATCTACAGAAGGCTATCAGGCCGGAACATGGGTTCTGGTGGATTTAAATGATATTGTTGTCCATATTTTTCAGGAAGAAACCCGCGAACTTTTCCAATTGGAAAGATTATGGCATGAAGCAGAAAGTGTTGTCCTTTCTGAAAGGGCAAAAAAGGCATAGCTATGGAGAGAATACCAAAAACATTATTGCTTATTTTAGACGGTTACGGACTTGCCCCGGCAAGTGCGGGCAATGCGGCTAAACTTGCCGATACTCCTTATTTGGATAAAATTGTTGCAGATAAAAATTTGGCACAATTAAATGCGTCCGGAGAATTTGTTGGACTTCCTGCCGGATTTATTGGCAATTCCGAAGTCGGGCATTTGAATATCGGGGCAGGACGAGTTGTTTTGCAGGATATGAAGGCTGTTGACGCGTCTGTCGAAAATGGAAATTTTTATAAAAATCCTGCCTTGTTGGATTTATGTGCCAAAATAAAAAATGCCCACGGGCGTTTGCATTTAATGGGGCTTCTTTCTGACGGAGGTGTGCACAGCCACATTAACCATATCAAAGCCTTGCTCCGTTTGGCAAAAGAGCAAAATATCCCCGTTTATCTGCATGCTTTTATGGACGGTCGTGATACCTCGCCCACTTCCGGCGTAAACTATGTGCAGGAAATTCTCGCAGCTATGCAGAAAGTTGGAGGAAAGCTTGCCAGTGTGTGCGGACGTTTTTATGCCATGGACAGAGATAAGCGTTGGGAACGGGTGGAAAAAGCATGGCATATGCTGGTTGACGGCATTGCTGATACGGCGGACTCAGCAGAACAAGTCTTGTCCGCATCCTATGCAAAAGGCACAACAGATGAATTTATCGAACCTCATTTGCTTTTGCCCAAAGAAGAAGCCACAGTGCAGGATAATGACGGTATTTTCTTTTTCAATTTCAGGGCTGACAGAGCAAGAGAACTGGTGCATGCCTTTTTAGATACGGATTTTTCCGGTTTTAAACGCCAAAAAGCACCAAAAGTTTGTATGGCGTCCATGACAGCGTATGAAGCAGATTTGCCTCTTCCTGTTGCCTTCGGCAAGGACGTTTTGTCAAACACTCTGGGAGAATGGGTTGCCAATCATGGCTATAAGCAGCTGCGTATTGCAGAAACAGAAAAATATGCCCATGTAACCTATTTCTACAGCGGAGGACGGGAAGAAGCTTTTAACGGGGAAGAACGGATTTTGGTTAATTCCCCTAAGGATGTGACAACCTATGATTTAAAACCGGAAATGAGTGTGTTTGAAGTCACGGAAAAACTTGTTTCTGCCATAAAAAGTGCACAATTTGATTTTATTGTCTGCAATTTAGCAAATCCGGATATGGTGGGGCACACGGGTATTATTGAGGCAGCCATTAAAGCCTGTGAAGCAGTCGATACCTGTGTAGAGCAAATTGTGGATGCTGCATTTTCAGAAAATATGTTTGTGTGTATTACCGCTGATCATGGCAATGTGGAAGAAATGATTGACAGCAAAGGAAAACCGCAGACAGCCCACAGTATGAATAAAGTTCCTTTCCTGCTAATGAATAAAGAAGGCTCTTTACCCGTGAGAAAAGAAGGAAAATTGGGCGATATTGCTCCAACCTTGCTTGCTCTTTGGAAACAGGAAAAACCTGCTGAAATGGACGGACAGTCTTTGCTCACAATGGGGAATGTATGAATAACGTAAAACCTGTTGCTCCCAGTGGGCTTGAACTGATTTTTATTTATGTCTGTCCCTATTGCGGACAAAAAAATGCTCTTATCTCACCCACAAGTCCAAGTTCTGTGAAATGTGAAAATTGCCGGCAGCCTTTCCCTGTCCTGCCTGTCAATGCCCGAAGTATAGAGTACATCAAACTCATGCTTGGAAATGGCTATTCTGCTGTGGATTTGGATTATTTTTAAATAAATAATAAAAAGGAGCTTTTTAGCTCCTTTTTTTGTGTACATAGATGGTGCAGCTATCATCACTTATTCTTTATATTGTTTTCAATTTTTTACTTGATATATATATGTTATTATCCCTCAATAATCTTTGAGGAGATAATACATGAAAAAATTTGTTCAATTATCTTATTTAATTTTTGTTTTTACGCTTTTTTTACCAAGTTTTGCATTTGCGTATATTGATCCGGGAACGGGAAGTTTAATTTTACAAGCTCTTGCCGCTGCAGCCTTTTCCGCTCTTGCTTTTTGGAGCTCTCTGAGAGAGAAAATTAAAAATTTCTTCAAAAAGAAAGATAAATAGGATGAAATATGCAACATATTGATATTGCAAATCTTTGTTCTGGCTCATTTCGTGATCCCAGTGGTGCTGTTTATTTAGGTGATAACTGCGTTTATCGAACTATTAATCAATGTTATTCGGAAGAATGGGAAAAAATTAAGCAAACAGGTTTTTTTGAAAGTGCTATTGACAAGAAACTGATTATTCCTTTTGAGGAAATTGATAATAACTGTGAACAATATAAAATTTTACAATCTCCCTTACTCCCTTTTGTTTCTTATCCATATGAATGGAGTTTTGGGCAGTATAAAGATGCCGCGCTCCATACACTTGATGTTTTAGATGAATGTTTAAAATTTGGTTTGGTATTAAAAGATGCAACTGCCTATAATATTCAATTTTTAGACGGCAAACCAATTTTTATTGATTTATTATCCTTTGAAGTTCGTGATATCCATAAACCATGGGAAGCATATTTGCAATTCTGCAAACATTTCTTAGCGCCGCTTGCGCTTATGGCAAAACGTTCTGTCTCTTGCGGGCGCATGATGGAAACATGGATTGAGGGCTTGCCTCTTGATTTGGTTTCTTCCATTTTACCATGGAAAACAAAGTTTTCTGCTTCACTTGGTATTCATATTCATATGCATGCAAAAATGCAGACAAAATATGGCGATGCACGCAAAGCCAAAAGTAAAGTGCAGTCTGTGTCTTTAAAAGACGATGCATTATTAAAATTGAGTCAATCACTTCGCTATGCCATTAATTCTTTGGAATTGCCTAAAGCTCTGCAAACAGAATGGGGCGATTACTATAACGATACGAATTATACAGAACGCGGCGCTGAAGATAAACGGAATTATTTAGAAAAAATTGCCTCTGAAAATCCTCAAAAAAACTTGGCAGTTGATTTAGGGGCAAACAGGGGTGTATACAGCCGATTTTTGTCTCAATATTATACTAATGTTTTAGCCTTGGATATTGATTACTTAGCTGTAGAGAAATTTTATCGTGTGATAAAAAAAGAAGAACATACCAATATTTTGCCGTTAGTTTTTGACTTGGGTAATCCATCTCCCAATATTGGCTGGGCAAATAAAGAACGTATGACCTTTATTGAGCGCTGCAAGGCTTCTTATGTGAGTGCTTTGGCATTGGTGCACCATCTTTGCTTTACAGCAGGTATTCCATTATTTAAAATTGCTGAATATTTTTCAACTATTATAGAAAAAAATGGGATACTTGCCTTTGAATTTGTCCCTCTTGAAGATTCACAAGTACAAAGACTTTTGGCGGTGAGGGAAAACCCGTTTCCGGACTATAATGTCTCTTCATGTATTGCTGAATTCAGTAAATTTTTTGAATTAACAGAACAACACCATGTGGCAGACAGTAAGCGAACAATATTGATTTTTAAGAGAGGGTAAAAAATGCTTTCTACAAAACGAATTTTTTTATTATCATTTTTACCAATAGGCTGTTTTTTATTTAGCCTTTTGTTTTTATGGAAAAATAATTTTTTTGTTTATACTACTGCGCAATATATGTATAGTACTGCTGCTGTCATATGTGTTTCTGTAATATTATTTATTGTAAATGTATTATTAGGTAAAATGATAAATGCTTTTGTTGGAGAAAAATATAAAAATATATTATTTTCACTTATTATTGCATTATTTTGTTCAGTTTTTTTTGATATATTTTTATTTCATATTGTTTTTAACTCATTTCAAATTTTATG
>CAJTMS010000070.1 GCA_910577155.1 uncultured Mailhella sp. | reverse complement strand
ATTCTCATCTCTCCGTCATTGCGAGGAGCGTAAACGACGCGGCAATCTTTTAAAGGTATAATAATATGGTATTAATATTCCGAATATTAAAAGGAAATGCTCTAGAAAAAAAGTGAGGTGTTTTTATGGCATTTGAAAGAAAATTCGATTTTATTGAAAAGTTAAATAAAGAGGAATTATTCAGCAAATTATTATTGCCTGATATTAAAAATGGCAAAGTTTTTCCTGCTGTCAGAAAAAATGAAATTCATTTTTATTATCAAGGGGGAAGGCTTTTTAAATATGATGGAAATGACTTTTTTACGCACATAAAGTACGCTTTTAATAGTGATAAGGATTATACAGATATAAAAGAGTCTGAACTCAAAACTTTAAAACCTGTAGATAATTTTGTAGGCGGCTATGAAAAAATCAAAGCTTGCTGTAAAGTTTATTCAGCAAAAAGTGAAGCTTGTAATGTTGCAAAATTATTTAAAAATTATTCGTATGTGATAAGCAATGAAAATAAGGTACTCCTTGATATTGAAGCTGCAATGGAGTCAGAAAGCGATGAAAAAAATATTGATAGATTTGATTTGGTGCTTTTTGATAAAGAGAAAGCGACATTACAAATTGCAGAAGCAAAGTTATATTGCAATAACGAAATAAGAGCACAAAAAGGTTCTGTTCCTTCTGTTGTTGAGCAAATAAAGAGATATGAAAAAAATATAGCAAAGCATGAAAAAGAAATTATTAATGCATATAAAGACTATGTTAAAATTGTAAATAAACTATTTACAGTAAATGAACGATTTACTTTAAATTTGCCAGAACCTGAAAAAATAAATAACACTGTCAATTTATTGATATTTGATTTTGATGATAAACAAGGAGAAAAACTTCAAAAAGAAGTAAATGTAATCAAAGATTGTTTGAGTAAAAAAGATGATAACCTTGATCATGAAATATATAAACGAGGAAATGTCGGCAATGACAGAGATCAAACAATTTTAAAAAAACTTTTTTCTAATTATACTGCATAATTATGGCAAATTTAATTATTCATAGAGGTACAGAGGAAATCGGCGGCAGTGCTGTTGAAATTTATAATAGTACGACCAGGCTTTTGTTCGATTTTGGATTACCCTTGGAGTCAATGCTTCGGGAAAGTTATAAGCCAGAGGAGTATAAACTTCCGATAAGAGGTTTATACAAAAATGAAAAGCCAGAATTTACTGCTGTTTTTCTTACCCATGCACATCCTGACCATTTTGGTTTGCTGGAATTGATACATCTTGATATTCCTGTTTATTTAAGCAGAATAACATATGATATTTTAACAAAAATTACTCCCTTATTGCCAAAAGCAAAACCCAGTTCATTAAATTTTCAAATTATAGAAGATAGCATGGATTTTGGGAATATTACAGTTAAAGCCCATAGTGTTGACCATTCCATTAGCGGAGCTTTGGCATATGAAATAGAAACTGATAACAAACGCATTGTCTATACCGGTGATATACGCTTTCACGGACGTGCTTCCTATAAAAGCTCCGTTTTTAAACGAGCAATAAAAAATCCTGATTATCTGATTATGGAAGGAACAACGCTTGGCAGAAGTGAACAGCATATTGTAAAAGAAAAGGATTTGGAAGAAGAATTTGTTAAAATTTTTAAAACTGACAAACTTCCTATAATTCAGTTTTCGCCACAAAATATTGACAGATTTGTTACTGTGTACAGAGCTTGTTTGAAAACGAATAAAACATTAGTTATAGATCCTTACACTTGCTGCGTGCTTGGAGTTTATGCCTCTGTCAGCAAAAATATTCCGCAGTATGATTGGAATAATATTATGGTTAATTTTGCAAGAAACAGTATTAATGACAAATTAGCTGAAACGAAAGTTTTGTTTAAATACAAAGCGAAAAAAATCACTGTTAATGAAATTCTTACTCAGCCTGAAAAATATGCTGTCAAAGGAAATGAAGCAATTAATCGGCAAATTTTAAGCCGTCTTGAAAAGGATAAAATAAATATCATTTTTTCAATGTGGAAAGGGTATCTTGATAGAGGGGGACAGTTTGCGGAATACAAAGATATAATTATTTCTCTGCACACATCAGGACATGCTTATATTGAAGATTTGCAAAAAATGGTTGATGAGATGAAACCAAAATTTTTAATACCTGTTCATACTGAATATAAAGAAAAATATAAAGAATTATTTAGTGCTGATGTAATTGAATTGTCAGATGGACAAATTTTTGCATTATAATTTCAATGTATTGTCAGTGTATTGCTGTTAATTCAATTTCACCCCATGCGCCGATGTTTTCATCAATTTGCAGAAAAACGCCTGAAAGTCCGCTTTTTTCTGTCTGTTCTGTAAAAGGATTGTCTGTCATTTTTATATGATAATCCTGTTTTGCTTGTGTTAAAATATGGTTAATATCTTGTTTGGTGCGTAAAAGATTGCCGTATCTTGTGGCAAGAGCGTCAGCCAGACTGGCGTTTTTGGCTAGAATAAGGGCTAAATCGCCTTGACCGAAACTGAGACTATGCCCGATGGTTGCAGAGGAAGCACAAATAGCAAGGGGAAACTGCTCCTTTGCCAGTTTTATGCCAACCATGCACTGTTCCTTTGGATTCGCCAGAATCCCAATATACCGTTCTTTTGAAGAAAAGGCATAAATATCCCCGCCATTTTCTACAATAACATCAGAACAAATATTTTTTTCTTTCAAATAGCTGTGAATTTTTGTTGCAATAAATTGTGCAATTGTGCCGGCAACACCGGCAAAGGGACCTACATGGGCAAATTTGCCTGCTTCGCACAAGGCTTTAATGATAATCGGAGCATTTTGCGGTGTCTGAATGGGGTCAAGGCTGTTTTTGATTTCAGGATAGAGATTAATCCAAAATTTTAAAATATTGCGCTGTTCTTGAATTTCTTTAGTGCAAAAATCAATAATTTCTTCTTTGTTTATTTCATTGGTTAAAGTGATGAGTAAATCTGTTTCTTCTATAATTATTTGAATTTTTTGTTCATTTTCTCGATTTGTTGTATCCAGTCTATAACTGCGGTAGGGGCTTTTATAAATATTTTTTGGCATAAAAAACTCTTTTTTTTACTTGGGCGTTTTATTCTTTACATTTATGAAAGAAGAAAGTAAGATACTTGCACGCATTAAAATGCATTTCAAAGAAATAATCAAGTTTGAAAAACTTTTGGAGGAAATATAATGGCAGGTAAACAAAAAGTTATTCTTGCTTACTCTGGTGGTTTGGACACCTCAGTTATTTTGAAATGGCTTCAAGTTGAACATAACTATGAAGTTATTACTGTAACAGCAGATTTGGGACAAGAAGATGATTTAGATGGTGTTGAACCAAAAGCGCTGAAAACTGGTGCAACAAAAGCATATATTGAAGATTTAAGAGAAGAATTTGCCCGTGATTATATTTTCCCAATGCTTCGTTCCGGTGCATTATATGAAGGCAGATATCTTTTAGGTACTTCTGTTGCCCGTCCTCTTATTGCAAAACGTCTTGTTGAAATTGCAAAACAGGAAGGCGCAACAGCTATTGCCCATGGTGCAACCGGCAAGGGCAATGACCAGGTTCGTTTTGAACTTTCTATCAATGCCTTGGCTCCTGATATTAAAGTTATTGCTCCATGGCGTGAATGGGATTTGATGTCAAGAACAGCTCTGACTGAATTTGCTGAAAAATATGACATTCCGCTTACTTCCAGCAGTAAACACTACAGCATTGACAGAAATATGCTCCACTGCTCCTTTGAAGGCGGCGAACTGGAAGATCCATGGACTGAACCTGAACCAGAATCCCATATTATGACTGTTCCTGTTGAACAAGCACCTAATGAACCGGAATATTTGACTATTACCTTTGAAAAAGGCGATGCAGTTGCACTTAACGGCAATTTCATGAAACCAATGGATATTATGCTTACCTTGAATAAACTCGCTGGCAAGCATGGTATCGGTCGTCTTGATATGGTTGAAAACCGCTTTGTAGGCATGAAATCCCGCGGTGTTTATGAAACCCCTGCTGGTACAGTGCTTTTCATTGCGCATCAGGATTTGGAAGGCATTTGCCTTGACCGTGAAGCACTTGCAACAAGAGCGACTATTTTACCCCGTTATGCAACGGCTATTTATAATGGTTTCTGGTTCTCTCCGGAAAGAGAAGCAATGCAGGCGCTTATTGATAAGACACAGGAAGGCGTTTCCGGTGAAGTACGCTTAAAACTCTATAAAGGCATGGCATGGCCTGTCGGTCGTTTTTCACCTCATAGCCTTTACTGCCATGATCTTGCCACCTTTGAAGAATGTGCAACCTATGACCACAAAGATGCAGCAGGCTTTATCCGTTTGCAGGGTCTTCGTATTCGCGGCTATATGGATCGTGTAAAAAGATATTAATTTTTTCTTCTCATTTCATCTATAATCCCCTATATGAAAATGCAGGGGATTTTTAAACCAAAGAGGATATTATGGCAACACAGGCAAAACCTTGGGGCGGTCGTTTCAAAGAATCAACTTCAAAAGAAGTGGAAGCCTATACAGAATCAATTTCTTTTGACACCAAAATGTATAAGCAGGATATTGCGGGCTCAAAAGCACATGCAGTCATGCTTGCCGAACAGGGGATTTTGAAAAAAGAAGAAGCGGAAATCCTTTGCAAAGGACTTGACAGCGTCCTTGAAGAAATTGAAACAGGTAAACTTGTCTGGAAACAGGAACTGGAAGACGTGCATATGAATATTGAAACACGTTTGACAGAACTTGTGGGAGAAGTGGGAAAAAAACTGCATACCGGCAGAAGCAGAAATGATCAATGCTGTCTTGATTTACGCCTGTATACCTCTGATGCCTTACGAAACTGGGCAAAACTTGCGAAAAACCTGATTACGGTTTTTGTGGAAAAAGCTGAAGAAAATCAGGGCGTTTTGCTTCCAGGCTGTACTCATATGCAGCCTGCTCAGCCTGTCAGCCTTGCACATCATTTATTAGCCTATGCGTGGATGATAAAACGCGATATAGAAAGAATACATGAATGTGAAAAACGTGCGAGGATAAGTCCTTTGGGAGCAGCAGCCTTAGCGGGAACAACCTATAATCTCAATCCTCAATCTGTTGCCGACCAATTAAATATGTACGGTATTTTTAAAAACAGCATGGATACTGTGGCAGACAGGGATTATGTCTTAGAAGCCCTTTTCACCGGTTCTGTTATTATGATGCATTTATCCCGTTTTTGTGAGGAGCTTATTTGGTGGGCTAATCCGCAATTTGCGTTTATTTATTTGTCTGACGCCCATTCAACGGGCTCATCTATTATGCCGCAAAAGAAAAACCCTGATGTTGCGGAAATCATGCGCGGCAAAACAGGGCGTACCTATGGCAACTTGATAAATTTATTGACTACGCTGAAAGGCTTGCCCCTTACCTATAACCGTGATTTGCAGGAAGATAAAATTCCTTTTATGGATACGGATAAAACTGTACAAACATCAATGAGTATCATGGCTGAAATGCTGAGGGATATCCGTTTCCGTGCGGACAGAATGGAAAAAGCTCTCAAAGCCGGTTTTTTAAATGCCACGGAACTTGCTGATTATCTTGTGACAAAGGGAATACCTTTCCGCGAAGCACATCATATTACAGGTAAAGCTGTTGCCCTTGCAGAAGAAAAAGGTATTGCGCTGGAAGATTTATCTTTGCAGGAATTTAATCATTTATGTGACGGCTATCATGTGCAAATTACAGATGATGTTTATATTATTTTAGATTATTTTACTGCTGTTAAACGCCGTAATGTAAGCGGCGGCACAGGACCTCTTGCCGTCAAACAGCAGCTTGAGGAATTAAAAGCCTTTTTAGCTGAGTAATAGCTGAAAATTATTGAATTATACTATGCTGAAAGTTTATATTGCCTCCTCATTTAAAAATATTCATGCTGTCCGCTTACTGGGGAAAAGTATGCAGGAAATGGGTTATGAAATTTTAGACTGGACGCTCAAAGCCACACCTCCGGAAGGGCTGAATGCTGCCAAACGCCGAGAGTGGATGGATACGGATCATGGCGGAGAAGTCTTTGTCTTTTGTGCAAATGCCTGCAAAGAAGCTGATTTTATTATTTATCTCGGCACTTCCGGGCAGGATGCAGGGGTAGAAGTGGGGATTTCCTATGCGCTGCAAAAACCCATTTTAGGTATCCGCGGACCTTTGGAATCCCCGGGGCTCATGCTTTACGGAGCATGTACCTGCTGGGTTGAGCATATTGAACATGCTGTGCAGATTTTAAAAGAAATCATTGCGTTTAAAAAAGAATATCCGTCTTATTTAAAAGAGGATTTGCTGCAAAGTTCTGTATCGTTGCAGGCACAGGAAATTTTATTGAAATTATAATATGATTATTGATTATAGAGTATTACATCGCGCTATTCTTTTTTTAGCCTTGTATTCTGTTTTTTAGCTGTCCTTCTTTTTATTCTATTAATAAAAAGGAGGATTTAATCAGTTATGATTGTAAAAGTTACGTATTATCATTGGCTTTTTTTATTACTTTCTGTTTTATTTGAAGTTTTTGGAACTTCTATTATGAAAGTTTCTCATTCATGGCAATTTGCCCTTGGATCAGAAGCGGGGCTTGCTATCATGTGGGCGTGCATTGCCTGTTCATATTTCAGTCTGGCAAAAGCGACAACAGCTCTGCCTGTGGGGGTGGCATTTGCCCTTTGGGATGCCAGCGGCTTGGTTTTGATTGTTCTTTTTTCTGTCTTTGTTTTAGGTGAACATTTAGATTGGATTAAAGCTCTCGGGCTTCTCTGTGTCCTTGGTGGGGGGTACCTCGTCCATCATGGAACAGATGCACGGTAGACAAAAAGCAGGAGAAACAACAATGCTGACAAATATTTTTTCTTTTTCTGTACTCTTGGTACTTGCTGCGGCACTTCTTGATATTATTGCAAATCTTTTACTTGCAAAATCCAATGGATTCAAACGGAAATTTGTTGGTTTTACGGCATTATTCTTTGTAGCCGTTGCCTTTTGGTTTCTTTCTATTGCGGTCAAAGAACTTGATTTAGCCGTAGCCTATGCCTTATGGGGCTGTTTTGGAATTTTAGGTACAAGTTTATCCGGTTGGGCACTCCTTGGTCAGCGTATGCATAAAAGTGCATTTCTCGGCATTGCTCTTTTAATGTGTGGCATTGTGCTGTTGAGAATATAAACTTCAATATTAAAAAGTTTTGCTTTGTTTTAGTATTAGGTTGATTTTATAACTAAAAAAGATAATT
>CAJTMS010000069.1 GCA_910577155.1 uncultured Mailhella sp. | reverse complement strand
TTTAATTGGTGATTTGTCAGATAATTTAATTAATAATATTTATTGCGAGTCTTCACATTATCATCTCAAGGAGTTGTATTTATTTATTTTTCCATTGGAGTCTTTTTCTGTTGTAGGAATGTTTTATGATTTGGTAGATAAAAGATATAGAAAATTTGTTTCTGATTTTAATAAGTTAGAAGAAGATGATAAATTGCAAGTAATTAATTATATTCTTCTAAGATATTCAGAGGATTATTTCTTATCTCCTCAAATTGATGATGAAATAAAAAAGCAGATAAAAGGCGTTGTTGATAAGGGGTCAGACATAGTATCAAGTAGTAATGCAATATACGATGCATTAAAAGATCATAGCCTTAGTAATCGTTTTGATATTCCCAATCTTTTAGATAAGAAGTATGCAATAGGGTAGCACCATGAAAATAAAATTTGAAGCGGATTTGGCGTATCAGCAGCAGGCAGTTTCTTCCGTGGTGGATTTGTTCAAAGGACAGGAGCAAAAGCAGTCTTTGTTTACCATAACGGGTGATGTTCTTATGGGGCAGAAGCTTACGGAAACGGGGATCGGCAACCGTTTGGATTTGGACAGGTCGGAATTAAGAAAGGTTCAGGATAACAGACGGCACAGAAGAGACCCCGATTATAAAAAACAACAGACCAATTTTGAACAAATTCTAAACAATCTGCAGACAATTCAGGTCAGAAACGGCATTGCCCCCAATACGAAACTGACTGACCTTGATTTTGATGTTGAAATGGAAACAGGCACGGGCAAAACCTATGTGTATCTGCGTTCTGTTTTGGCATTGCATAAAGAATACGGCTTTTCAAAATTTATTGTTGTTGTGCCGAGCATTGCTATTAAAGAAGGCGTGTATCACAGTCTGGAAATTACCAGGGAACACTTTGAGCATATTTTTGAGAAGGTGCCTTACGAGTTTTTTGTATATAACAGCGGAGACCTTGCCAAAATCCGTTCCTTTGCTACGAACAATACGCTTTCCATTATGGTTATTAATATTGATTCGTTCAAAAAAGATTTTGCTGACGATGACGAAGAAAACAGCAAATCCGTTAATATTATCAACAGAAAACATGATAAGTTCGACGGCATGAAGCCCATTGACGTTATTGCGGAAACCAATCCTATTGTTATCATTGATGAGCCGCAGTCTGTGGATACAACGGACAAATCAAGCCAAGCTATTGAAAGGTTGAATCCTCTGTGTATTTTCCGTTATTCTGCCACGCATGTGACAAAACATACGGCATTATACCGCCTTGACGCCGTGGACAGTTACGAGCTTGGACTTGTAAAACAAATTGAAGTGGCAGGCTTTGAAGAAACGAAAAGCCATAATGATGCTTATTTGTGTCTGAAATCCGTCAGCAATAAAAATAATGCCATTAGTGCCAAAATCGAAATGGACGTACAAAACAAAAGCGGAACAGTAACACGCAAAACCGTTACAGTAAAACAAGGCAGTGACTTGGAAGAACTTTCAGGCGGAAGAGAAGTATATAAAAACTACCTTGTGGATGAAATTTATTGTGTCAAGGGGGAGGAATACGTCAGTTTTACGCAAAAAGACGAAATTCTGCTGATAAACAAGCCTGTGGGCAATATGTCGGATGATACCATAAAAAGAGGACAAATCAAAAAGACCATTGAAGAACATTTGAATAAAGAACTTATTTTGAATGAAAAAGGAATAAAGGTTCTCAGCCTTTTCTTTATTGACAGGGTGGCGAATTACCGCGTGTATGACAGTGAGGGCAGACATAGTCTTGGAAAATATGGAAAATGGTTTGAAGAAGAATATACGGCGCTTATCAGAAAGCCTAAATACCAAAAACTGAAGCATTACGAAGTGCCGGCTGAAAATGTGCATAAAGGGTATTTTTCAATAGATAAAAAAAGAATGAAAGATACAACAGGCTCTACCAAGCTTGACGAAAATACCTATGACCTGATTATGAAGGACAAAGAAAAACTTTTGTCCCTTGATGAAGATTTGCGCTTTATTTTTTCCCATTCCGCGTTGCGTGAGGGCTGGGATAATCCGAATGTGTTCCAAATCTGCACACTCAATGAAACAAAAAGCGAAGTAAAAAAACGTCAGGAAATAGGGCGGGGACTTCGCCTTTGCGTCAATCAGAACGGTGAGCGTCAGTACGACAGAAATGTGAATATTCTTACCGTTATGGCAAACGAAAGCTACAACAGCTTTGCCGAGGCTCTGCAAAAAGAATATGCGGAAGATCAGGGCATACGTTTTGGCTATGTTGAGGAACAGACCTTTGCCAATATCGAATATAAAAACAAAGACGGGCAGACCGTACTTCTTGGTATGGAAAAATCCAAAGCTGTCTGCAAGTATTTCAAAGAAAACGGCTATATCGACAGTGACGGCAAAATTCAGGATACAATGCGCAGTGCTGTGAAAAGCGGTCAGCTTGATTTGCCCGAATGCATTGAAAAAGAAGCGGTTTCGGCTGTGACGGCGTATAACAAAAAGCTGTGCGGTAAAGTTGAAATCAAAAATCATGATGATAAAAAGACAATCACCCTTAACAAAGCTGTTTTCTGTTCTCCGGAATTTGAAGAATTGTGGAATAAAATCAAATGGAAAACTGTTTACAATATTCAGTTTGACAGCAAAGAACTGATAAAAAACTGCAATAAAGCCCTTGAAAATTTCTCCCTCAAAGCTCCGCAGCTTTTTTATAAAAAAGCGCAGCTTGATATTGACAGTTCAGGGGTAACAGCCAAGGAAAGCAAAAATGTTCTTGTGGAAAATCTTGAAATGTCTTTCCGCCTTCCCGATATTCTTTCTTGGCTGCAGAATAAAACCGGTTTGACCCGTCAGACTCTGATTAAAATTCTTGTAGGCAGCGACAGTCTGAAATATTTTCTCAAAAATCCCCAGATCTATATGGAAGAAGTTTTGAAAATCGTCCTTAAAGAAATGAGAAAATGTATTAAAGACGGTATAAAATACGAAAAATTGAGGGATAATACCTTTTATTCCCAAGAACTTTTTAAAAGCGAAGAACTTGTTGCATATTTTACAGAAGAAAAAGAAAGAACCAAATCCGTTTACAGTCACATTGTTTTTGACAGCGAGGTGGAAAAAAGCTTTGCTGAACGTCTTGAAAGTGACTGCAATGTTAAATTGTATGTAAAATTGCCCGATTGGTTCAAAATTCATACTCCGCTTGGAAATTATATTCCTGACTGGGCTATTTTGTATGAAAAGGATGACGAGCAGCGTCTTTATTTTGTAGTGGAAACAAAATCAACACTTGATGAAGAAAAAAGACGTGATGACGAAAATTACCGCATAGCCTGCGGAAAAGCCCATTTCGATGCTCTGAAATCAGCTTCCGACGATGCTCTGCAATACGACGTCGCCGACAGTTATGAAACCTTTAAACATTTTGTTGAGGGGTAATATAAGATCCGGCATAAACCGGATCTTATGTTTGTTTTATATTATGTGAAATAGTTAAAACAATGATAACTGGTTGTCGGGTATTTTGTGAACTATTGGTTTCTTTTTAAAAAGTTTTGCATTTTCAGGCAGTTGACCTATTAAAAGCGGTGAATTTTTATCATGCCTCATAATGTTTTTTTGTGTGCTTTCCTTGTTGTAGGTTGCATAACAATAGAGGCAGTTATTATTACAGGTATTATACATTCCGATATCTTGGCTTTGCACACAGCCGCATTCTGTACGTTGTGAACTGTCCTTTTTTATTTTGTATTTATAGTTGGTTATTTTTTCAAAAAGTTTATCATCAATACAGTGGGCATGTTCAATACCATATTGGGACAGATTTATATCCTCACAACAGGTTTCTATTTGCAGTCCATATTGATGAGCTATGGAACTTAAATTTTTCGCAAGTTCTTCTTTGTGTAACTGAGATAAATGTTGAACTTGCAATTCATTTAAATTTTTGATGATTTTAGTATAAAAATCTACATAGCTGAAGATTACTTTGTCTGTATAATTGTGTAACATTTTAGATAATATTTCAAAATGCCTGTAATGCTTTTCTAAAGTGTAAGCAGGAGTTATCAATATCGGATCATAACGCCAAATGATTTTCTCTTTTCCTATAAGATCAGAAAGCCGTTTGAATGTTTCTATAATAGAATTTTTGGAAGGTAAATTTTTTTCTAAATCATTTTCATATGCAGTAATAGAAAATTGAAAATAGTAGGGAAAATCAGACAATAAAGAAAGCTTGTCTAACATTGGAGCAGGATTTTTGGTCCAGAAAACAATACCATCAATTACTTCAGGACTAATAATAATTTTAGAAAATTGCTTTTTGTTCATTGGGTTTTGAACATAACAAAATCCTTCTTTCAGTCTATTAAAAAACCATTCAGAATAATAAGCTGGAATATCGGTTCTTCTGCTTACACTTAAAAACATTATTTACCCTTTTTTTAAAATCATTTGAATTGCTGACATTGATTCATATGGATTGAATCTTTTTGTATCTTCTGAACAATCAAAAATCAAGTTATTGTTTTCATTCATGGGGGTTGTTCCTTCGTATGAAAATTGTTCTTCAAGAGTTTTTTTATTGTTTTTATAAAATTGTTTAAAAACTCTTTTGTATGTTGGTTCAAAACAATCTTTTAAAAGATGAGTTGCGCCTTTGTTTGCATCAAAAGGGAAATCCAAATTTATATCATTAAACAAAATGATTGTATTGGGATTTTCTTGGGATAATTTTTCTTTCAATGCAAGTAAAAATTTTTTAACGGTTTGTTTTGAGGCATATTTTGCAAAATCAGAAATCATATAATTGAAAAGAATGATATCTGTTTGCTTGAAATCGTAATTTTGTATAAATTGTTCTGCATTATTTAGCTGAAAAGTTATATCTTCTTGGTCAGTATTATTATTTTGTATAATTTCCCATATTGGTTGCCAGTTACTATTATTATCAATTCCTGTATAACTATAAGAACTGATAATTTTATCATTTATTAATTGATTCAGAGCAAATAATTCAGTTGCAGGTCCAGCACCAAAGGAAAGAATGTTTGGGGTGTGGTAAGAAATATTTTTAAAAAGAACTTTAAATAGGTTATAGGTTTCGCTTGCATATTTATTTGCATACTTACAAACATATACAAAAGTAGATTTTGGACATTGATAACTTAAATTATTGTCCTCAAAATGCGAGATACGTAAACACTCTTGACATTGTTCGCTATAAATTTGTGAAAGATTTTTAGGACAGGTTTTAATGTTTTCAAATTGCTCTTTACAACTTTTGATTGTATTTTTTAAAAAAATATTATTCATAGTTCCTCCTAATTTTTGTTTTTTATATATGATTATTTATTTTTATTCAACCGATAATAGATAAAAATATTATTTTTTTTATTTTCAAGCCTACGTCAGAAATTGACGCAGGCTTTTTGTATGTTTTTATTGTTGGAGGAGTATTGAAAATTGGTAGGAGAAATTTAATTATCAGAAACAGCAGGAAATCTTTGTCAGAGTTTTAATAACTTGTTATCTTTTACATAGCTTAAAGCTAAATGCGTCAGTTTTTTTCTATCAACATAATACTCCTAAACCCGGGCGAATGATTTCGCCCTTTTTTATGGTTTTTGTTTGGCTCTTCAAATAACCTTTTCACTGCTTGTTAGACTGTAAATACCATAAAAGTGATGAGGGCAAATTAAAAGAATTTTATGTTGAATAATGACCCTTATCAGGGATGAATAAGGTAAGTTAGGGAAATAAAATTATTTATTTTTAGTATGTTATGATAAAATTTTTGCTGAAAAATGCTTGACAGATATAAAAAAATCATTATTTTACTTCTTAAGTATACTGACATAGTCACTCTTTTGCAAAAGGAAATTGTCTGAACTTTATTCAAAGTTTTATTTTATAACCCTTTAACTTCATAATAATGTTGACCAGCTGGTAATCAAAATCAATTTAATACAGAAACTACGAAACAACTCATTTTAGTGACAGATACAAATGATATCACTAAGAGATGAGACAACAACATGTAATATACGGTTTTTTACCGGACGATAAAGCCCGAAATTATTTTGTTTCGGAATGAGATAAACTTTTGAGATTTTAGTGGTAAATGCACTTGATCTCACAAAGTTGACTGATAATTATTGAATGTCTAGGCTATGTTGCCCTCTATGAAAGAATTTTTGGAGTAATTTTATTCCAAAGGTTCTACTCGAAGATATGATGATGTATTGAACAATATGTCATCATCTATGCTACAGCAAAATACTTTCTGCTGGATTTAACAGATGTTGCGTAAACAGTACAAGATAGAATAAGTAAAACAGCCGGGGTAATACCCGGCTTTTTTATATGCTTATTTTATACCTGCAACAGTCAAAACATATAGTTGAGTTTGTTGTATGGATAAGCATTATTATAGCAATATAAATATGGTTAAAAATAACATCTAAAAAATTGTTATCCGTTGCCTTACAATAATTAAAAAAAATAGTTTAAAATATTAAAACTATGTGCGTAAGCCTTGAAATCGCATGATTTTTTAAATCTTTTTCTATTTTATAAGCGTAAAATTATTCTTATGTTTTGCGTATGATTTTGCTTATAATAAGCATTATGATAAAACAGAACATAAGCTTAACGTATGGGGGATTTTTATATAGTTACCCTATTTTTAAGCCATTCAAGAAAGTTTTCTTTTTCATAGGCTACTTTGCCGCCGATGTGGAGTTTTTGTGAAGGTCCAAGCCCTTTTGCGTCAAGGTTAGCAAGTGTCTTGGCTGATATGGCATAACCGAGTTGTTTGGCAACTTCCTGTCTTGAAAATACTGCCGGAAGGGTGTTCTCCAGCTTCTTGAATAACTGTTCTTTATCCGTGTCTGATTGGGCGTAAATACTGGAAGTTGAGTAAGGATATTGATATTCATAAGGATTGTACATAAATTCTCCTATGAAATAAGATGTAAAATTAATGAAAAAACGGGAAAAGATTTGGAAAACTGATTGCCGTGCTGGATATGCTTGCACAAGGTCTTTCTTTGCCAGAAAAGAATAAGGATCGTCATCTGCAAGGTCGGCTTGCAGGTTTTAGAGAGTGCCATATTGAACCTGATTGGCTGCTTATCTATAAAATCGAAGCTAATGAATTGTGTTTATATGCAACTGCAACAGGAACTCATGCAGATTTATTTAATATGTAACTTTATTTATTGCTTTTCATTTCTTGTATAATATCATTAGCTTCGGCACTGGTAATAGCCGATAAATCTTTATCAAGAGGGGCAAGGATTGTATCAAGGTCTTTGCCTTTTTCTTTGCATAATTTTTGGATAAGATTTTGTTGACTTTCTGATGCAATTCTTGTGGTGCTGTGCGGTTTTGTATAAGCTTGTTTTGGAGCGTGTCGCTCTGGCATAGGTTGGGCTGGGATATTTTGGGCAGGCTGGGGGATACTACA
>CAJTMS010000068.1:7383-7784 GCA_910577155.1 uncultured Mailhella sp. | reverse complement strand
GCTCTAGGACTGATGTTTTGCATAATATTTTCCTCTTTATTTGTTATTTGTTGGTTACAAAAAGTTTCACCAAACTTCATAACACAAAAAAAAATATCATGGCAACTCTGCCGTGTTTCATTGTATATAAGTTACTATAAATTCCTATAAGTTCCTATAAATTCCTTTACATTCCCTGCTATTTTTTACACTAATTTCTATCTCATTGATTTTATAGAATAAAAATTTTTTTGATTTTTATATTTTTTTTCAAAAAATGTAAAAAATTAAAAAAAGAGAAAAAAGCGTAAAAACTTCTTCGCCTTTTTTCGCTTAATTCTCATTTTTCTCTTTCAGCTTTTCTCTTTTTAAAAGCTGTTAAGTTATTGTTTTTTACTTTTTGCTTATGCAAAAAATGACAG
>CAJTMS010000068.1:0-7298 GCA_910577155.1 uncultured Mailhella sp. | reverse complement strand
TAGGCTGGTGAGTGGGCAAAGCCCCCTTCAAACCCCCAAATTTTAAAAGGCATAGTATGAGAAAAAATTCTTCCTCAGCGAAAGAAAACTGCAAAAAACTTTGCGGATAAATTTCTGGTTACTCCAAATGGCAAAATATTGCTCACAGAAAAAACAAGCTGCCAGAATAGCAGTTCATCTCAATCAGTGAGCAAAGTGTATTATAAGGCTTTGAGGCTGTCTAAGTAGTCCGCCCATTCCTGCATAAGTTTTATACGTTCCTCTAAATACTCGGCGTGGTTATAGGTTGCCTTGACGCTTTTGCTTTCTTCATGGGCTAACTGCTTTTCTATGTAATCGCTGTTGTATTTCAGTTCATGCAAAAGAGTGCTTGCGGTGTGTCTGAAGCCGTGAATAGTCATTTTTCCTTTTTCATAGCCCAGACTTCTAAGCCCTGCTAAAAGCCCCTCTTCTGTTATGGGACGGCTCGCCCCCCGTGGGCTGTGAAAAATATATTTGCTATGTCCCGTATAAAAATGTAGTTCCTTTAACAGTTTTATAACTTGTCTTGCCAGTGGAACAATGTGCTTTCTTCTCATTTTCATACGTTCTGCTGGTATTGTCCAAAGGCATTTGTCAAAGTCTATTTCCTGCCATTCGGCACGGCATAATTCATTAGCCCTCACAAAAACATAGGGAATTATCTGCAAGGCTGTTTTCACTATAATGCCGTTGCTCATATTGGCATCTATACGGCGTAACAGTTCGCCAAGTTCCTGCGGGTCGGTGATATGTGCTAAATGGGTTTCCTGTGTTTTCTGCAGTGTTCCCCGCAGATTGAAAGGGATATTTTTGTCTGTCAGTCCCATGGAAATTGCATAGGTATAAATTTGCTCACATATTCCCCTTACTCTGTGGGCTGTTTCTATCGCCCCCCGCTCTTCTATTTTCTGCAATACTTCTGAAAGTTCCCGTGCTGTTATGCTGTTGATGTCACGAGAACCCAAAAAGGGAAAAATATTTTTTTCAAGCCGTTGAATAATGGTTTTACGGTGTTTTTCTGTCCAGTCTTTCAAATTTTTATTGTACCATTCAAGGGCAATATTTTTAAACTGGTTTTCTTCTTTGGCTTGTTCTGCTCGTAACTGCGCTTTTTTCTCTTCTGCTGGGTCAATGTTATTACTAATTTTAGTGAGTAACTCTAAATGTATTTCTCTTGCTTTCAAAAGGGTAATAATGGGGTACTCACCAATAGTGAAAGTCTTACGCTTTCCATTGAAGGAATAATCATAACGCCAGGACTTAAAGCCGTTTGGGCTGATATATAAATATAATCCTTTGCTGTCTGCTAATTTGTAGGCTTTTTCTTTAGGTTTTGCCTGTTTTATTTGCATGTTGTTTAACATTTTACGGTATTTCCTTTTATTTTCAATTTTGGATACCGTAAAAATGGCTGCTTAAATCTAACAATATTTACCTAACAAATAGGAATATAAAGAAAAATAGCTATTTTACGGTATCAGTTTTGTATTTATCTCCGATACCGTAAAAAATACCGTAAATTTTACGGTATGTAAAGGGTATTTATGATGTGTCCTGATACTATAAGAACGGCTTAAAAGCTAAGCCCCGCAAGACTTTTGAGGTCTTACGGGGCTTTATGAAATTTTTGTGATGGTGGAGGCGGGGGGAGTTGAACCCCCGTCCGCGAACAATCCACGCAAAGCGTCTACAGGTTTAGTTTGGGTATAAAATCACCATGCACATCACCCCCAAACAGGCTGTCCATGGTTAGCCTTGCGTAAGATCTCGCAGTTCCCCCACAGGGCAAAGGGTTCTGCCAGCCTGATAAAATGACATCGCACCGGGATATTAGGCATTTCCCGGATTGACGTGAGTTCTTAAATTGAACTCAAGTTGCACAAACTGCAATTAAGCAGCGTATGCGTAAGCGTAATCGTCGTTTGCAATTACATTGTTGCCGCTTTTTACGAGGCCAGCGGCGCCTCGACCTGCAACTTTGGCTTCTTCATCCACGTCGAAGCCAATGCGCCCCCATAAGGGGTGTTTCCACTGCATAAATTATAAGTATTATTAATAATTTGTAAAGCCTTTTCTTTTGCAGCCGAGAATGAAATAAAGAGCTTTGTCATAGTATTGGGTTGATTTTATAAGAGTGAGATTTAATTACAAAAATTTACAGTTTCTCTTATTATGGGGGAAATGATTAGCCCTGCTGTCGCTGTCCCTAGAGCTTGTTCATTCGCAAACGGCTGCAGCTTCCCCTTCCCCATCATCGCGTATTATTATTTCATAAAAAGATTACTTTTTGTAACTGAAGGAATTTATTTGTTTATCAACCTTTTTCCGCAACAAAGCAATATAAAGATACACAGCAAGTATTTTTGGTATGTCACAGCACGTATCAGAAAATAAAAAACATTGGAAAGGGAAAATGTCAGTCTGAGCAGGAGCGTCAAATGCGGAAAAATTTAAAGGCTTTTTACAGGCAAATGCAGGTAGGGACGCCTGCTTTTGGGCAAAGCCCGTAAAAAGCCTTTTGTCATTAGGGTAACAATAACAAATGTTATCACAAAAGAGCGTATGGCTGTTTATACAATAGGTATGTTGCAGTATTGTGTCAATATCGCTTAAAAAAATTATGAAATAATGAAGCCCGCTCCGAAAAACAAATAAAAAAGCATAACGATTTTTTTATTATAAATCAATATATTATATAGAAACCAACCCTTTCTCTCCCCTCGCTAAAATTTTTATTTTCTCCTCTTTTAAAAAACTATTTCTGCCATTGATAAAATACATGCATACATTTGATAAAAAATGTTGGCTTGGTACTGCCAAAACAGAGTATACAGGCTTCAGCCAAAACTCTTTATGGGGGCATTACTCTGTTTTGCCCTCCGTTAGCTTCACCCTACATTTTTTTCCTTGGCATGCGCCGCAAATACCCAGCAAAATATGATGATGATCCAGCAAGGTAAAGTCATGCTGCTGGGCTATTTCCATTTGGATTTTTTCCACTTCCGGCATGGTAAATTCCACGGTTTTCCCGCATTCTTTGCACACTAAATGGTCGTGATGCTGTTTGGCTATATTGACTTCATAACGGGCAAAGCCTTCGCCTGCGTGCAGTTCTTTTGCAAGTCCCACTTCGCACATCAGTTTTATGGTACGGTAGACAGTTGTCTGTCCTATGCTGGGGTATTTTTTATGGACTTCGGAATAAATTTCTTCAAGGGAATGGTGGTCGGCCATGCAAAAAAAGACTTTTGCGATATTGACGCGCTGTTTGGTTGTATTCAGCCCTTTTTGATCCATGAGCATGAGAAAGTGGTTCAGGTCTTTTTCCACAACAGCATTCTTGCTCATTTGGCTGTTTGCTTTTTTTTCTGTCTTTTTTTGCATAACAAACCCGTTTTTTTTCTTTTTTTGTAATGAATTTTTAAAATTGTGTCAAACCTGAATTTTCTTGATTTTATTATGCTTTTAATGTAAGTACACTATCTCTTTACTGATTATGACAGGAAAACATATGTTTGAAAGAATTTTCCATTTTGAAAAATATAAAACCAATTTAAAAATAGAAATTGTTGCCGGTTTTACCACCTTTATGTCCATGGCGTATATTTTGCTTGTCAATCCGCTTTTGCTTTCAGAAAGCGGCATGCCTTTGCAGGCGGCGTTTACGGCAACGGTCTGGGCTTCCGTTTTGCCCACACTGATAATGGGATTTTTTGCGAATTTACCCATTGCGCTGGCGCCCGGCATGGGGGTTAATGCCTTTTTTACCTATACCCTTGTGCACGGCATGGGGCTGAACTGGGAAAATGCCCTTGCCGCAGTTTTTATTTCCGGTCTGCTTTTTACACTTGCGGCGCTTTTGAATATTCCCAAATATATTATGCAGGCAGTGCCAAAAGAATTGAAAATCGCCATTGGCGTGGGCATCGGTTTTTTTATTACGTTAATTGGTTTTCAAAATGCAGGCATAACCGTCAAAAATGACGCAACCATGCTTATGCTGGGGGATTTATCCCAACTCCCCGCCCTGCTTGCCGTTTTGGGGCTCATTTTTACGGTCACGCTTTTGCACAGAGGCGTAAAAGGTGCGTTATTATGGGGCATTTTAGCCATTACCGCTGCGGCTGTTTTGCTTGGGGTCAGCCCTGCTCCCAAAGGAATTCCCGATATTATCAGCACGGATATACCGAGTATTTCGCCTGTATTTCTGCATCTGCAATTCGGGCAGGTACTGAAAATCAGCTTTCTTGCCGTTTTTTTCAGCATGACCATGGTGGATTTATTTAACGCCATGGGCACGTTTATAGGTCTTTCTTCCAAACTGGGTGAGGACGAAAACGGCATTATCCGCGGGCTCAAGCCTGCAACGCTGGCAGACGCATCAGGCACGCTCATGGGCTCGCTTTTGGGTACAAGCCCTGTCACCAGTTATCTGGAAAGCATTACCGGCATTACCGAAGGCGGACGCACAGGGCTTACGGCAATTACCTGTGCAGCGCTTTTTCTTGTGTCGCTGGTTTTTGCCCCCCTTGTTCAGCTTATCCCGAGCTTTGCCACCGCCCCCTGCCTTATTTTGGTAGGAGCTTTTATGATGCAGGATATCGGGGAAATTGATTTTTCCAATATAGGCGAAAGCCTGCCGGCTTTTTTAGTCATTGTAAGCATGCCCTTTACCTATAACATAGTATCGGGATTTGGGCTCGGTTTTATCAGCTATTGCATTATCCAAACCTGCATAGGCAGGGGAAGGGAGCTTTCCCCTCTTTTGTGGATTATTTCGCTGTGTTTTCTCATTAATTTCATTGTTTCCTGACATGTTTCAGGCACAAGCAAAATTTCAGTTTTTAATATGACGATGATTTCTTTCCAAAATTTCAAAAAACATGCACGTGATTTGCTCCATTTAGGCATGCCCATTTTATTGGGACAGCTTGCCCAGATGTCCATGAATTTTGTGGATTCTGTCGTTGCAGGCAAAGCAGGCACAGCCCATATGGCAGGCGTTTCCATCGGGGGCGCCATGTGGGTACCTCTCCTGCTTTTCGGACAGGGCATACTCATCCCCATTGGTCCCCTTGTTGCACAGGGGCTGGGAGCAGGCAAAAAAGAAAGCCTCAACCGCTTTTGGCGGCAGGGCATTTGGCTTGCGCTTTTGCTGGCTGTCCTTTTAATCTCCCTCTTCAGCCTCGGTTCCTATGCCTACCTGCATTACCTCGATATTGACAGGGAAATGGCAGCCATCGCCTCCCAATATCTTTCTTATATCAAATGGGGAGCTCCTGCCTTTTTGCTCTTTTTTGTAACCCGTTTTTTCATTGAAGCAAAATCCTATACCCGCCCTGCCATGATTGCGGGCTTTGTGGCGCTATTTTGCAATATTCCGTTAAATTTTATCTTTGTTTTCGGCTATTTTGGCATGCCTGCCTTAGGCGGGGCCGGCTGCGGGCTGGCAACAGCCGTAGTCTGCTGGCTTATGTTTTTTATCATGCTGTATTATTTGAAAAAATACAGTCCTTATACCTTCAAAATCAACAGACCCAATTTTGTGATTTTAAAACGGGTCAGCCGTCTGGGTTTTCCCATTGCCTGTGCCCTGCTTTTGGAGGTTTCTTCTTTTTCCCTGATTTCTCTGCTCATATCCCCCCTTGGCAAAACCATTGTGGCAGGTCATCAGGTGGCAATGACCACCAGCGGGCTTGTTTTTATGTTTCCCCTTTCCCTTGGCACGGCAACAAGCATTTTGATTGGGCGGTATTTGGGTGCAGGCGACTTGGTACGGGCTAAAGAAAACAGGCAGACAAGCATGATCATGGGACTTTTTATCGGCATTGCCTGTTTATGCGGCATTATTTTTTTCAGGGAAGAAATTGCGCACCTTTACTCCAATGATCCCATGGTGATTAGCCTTGCAAGTTCCATTTTGATTTTAATGGCAATTTACCAGATTCCAGACAATATCCAAATGTCCGTACTTTCTGCCCTGCGCGGATATAATGACACCAAGGCAATTTTTGTAATTTCTTGTTTTTCCTATTGGGTATTGTCCGTACCCCTCGGCTACACCCTGTGTTATACGGATTTTCTCGTGAATCCCCTTGGGGTTTACGGTTTTTGGATTGCCCTTATCCTCGCCCTTGTCTGCATGAGTATCTTAGTCAATATCCGCATTTCCCGCTTGGAAAAGCTGAACAAAGAACAAATCAAAGCAAAAATCAGCAAGTAATTTTTTTCTTGGAGGGATTATCCCCCGCCCTTCTGCGGGCAAAACCGCTGTAACCATTGCCCGTAACGGTTTTGCCGCGGGGCATATTCCTTTATTTCGTCCGCCAGTACAGCATATTGTTTTCAACAACAGGTTCTATGAGCTCATCATCTGTAAGCCACGCAAGATAAGAACGTATGGTGGAGCCCACAATGGCATGCTGGGCAAGGGTCATATTCAGCTCATAATGGTTGAAAATATACTGCAGAAGCATATCGAAACTCTGGGGTGTTTTGCATTTTTCCAAAATCAGACTGTGCACTTCCAGCACTGCTTTGCGGTTTACGGCAACATATTCTTTAATGTCCGTAAAGGGCTCTCCATGGGCGGGCACAAAAAGTTTTGCCGTCAGTTTTTCAGCATCTTCCAAGCTTTTATAATAGAGTTCCAGACAGTAATTAAAGGCGATTTTATATTTTTCCAAAATATGGGCACTGCAGAGTTCATCGGCAGTAAACACAATATTGTCCGGCGTACGCAAGCCAAACATATACAGGCTGTGCCCGGAAAAAGGAATAATCTCAAAGCCCTTTGGCAGGGGGGCGTCATAAATGCTTTGTACATTTTTGCTGTCCTGAGCAGTAAAGAGGGTACCCTGCAGACACTTTGGCGGAAATGCTCCCCAGAGCGCCATACTGGAAAGAATGGTATGTTCAATAAAATAGCAGTCCATTCCGTTGGAATAAACGGGGATATTAAATTCCTTCTGCAGCCACGCATTGGCGCCCACATGGTCCACATGGCAATGGGTATTGATAATGGCTTTCGGCTTCCAGTTATTTTCATGGAGGCGCTGAATAATTTTTTTGCCCACACGAGCGTCAATGCCCGTGTCGATAATCCATGCCCCGCCGTTTTCTATATATAATCCCACATTGACAGGATTTGCAATATAATAGGTGTTTTCACCCACTTGTATACACTCAAACATACTCTTTCCTTTCTGCCGGCATGATACTTAAAAATACACGGCTTGTAAATAATGTGAAGAAACGGCAGGATAGCAAAGCCCGCC
>CAJTMS010000067.1 GCA_910577155.1 uncultured Mailhella sp. | reverse complement strand
TTAATTTTACTAATAATTTCAATATGTTGTGCTCATAATGACGACACACCTTAAGGTTAATACATTTTTAATGTCAATCAAAAATGCTTTAGATACGAAAAAAGCGTTATGCGTGTAAGTTCATAACGCTTTTCCCGCTGGGTAACTAAATATTTTTCCCTTAAAAAGTGCAGGGAAAAGCCAAGAGCCTTAAACCTATGCACTGTAAAAAGCTTTATATGCTTCTTTGGTATAAAAAATATCAGCCACGGAAGAAAGCTCAAAGGGACTGTGCATACCAAGAAGAGATGGTCCCATATCAATGGTATTCATGCCATAGACAGCTAAAAATAAGGCAACAGTGCCTCCGCCTCCATGGTCAACCTTGCCAAGTGCAGCCAGCTGCCAAGGGATTTTTTTTTCTGTAAAAATATTTCTCAGCCACGCTATATATTCTGGGTGAGCATCATTGGCCCCGTATTTTCCGCCTGACCCGGTAAATTTGCATATTGTTGGTCCATAGCCGATTGTTGCAGAATTTTGCTTTTCATGCAGCTCCTGCCAGTCAGGGTCAATGGCAGCATGCACGTCAGCAGAAATGGCTTTTCCGGCCAGCATGACTTGACGCATAGTGGCTTTTGGAGCCCAAGCCGCAATGGTATCCTGCATGCAGTATTCAAAGAAACGGGAGCTTGCCCCGGTGGTGCCTTCCGAGCCGATTTCTTCCTTATCCCAAAGCATGAGCACTGTTGTGTATTCAGGATTTTCCACTTCTAAAAATGCTTCTAAAGCCGTGAATACGCAAATTCTGTCATCTTGCCCGTAGCCGCCGACAAGCCCTTGATCCAAACCCACAAAACGGGCATCCCCTGACGGAACAACCTGAATTTCCGCAGAAAGCAAATCTTCTTCAATAATACCGTATTTTTTGTTGAGAAGTTTTAACACCTGCAATTTAATCGGGTTTTCCGGTTTTTCTTTGCCTTTTTTGGGATAAGGAATATGCCCGATGATAAGATTTAACTTTTCCGCTTCAAAAGCCTTTGTCACGGTTTGGGTCACATGTTCTTTTGCCAAATGCGGCAATAAATCAGAAATAGTAAACACAGGATCGGACGCTTTTTCGCCAATGACGATGTTCACCGTTTCCCCGCTCTTTTTTACAACAACTCCATGCAAGGCAAGCGGACGGGCAAGCCATTGATATTTTAAAATCCCACCGTAATAATGGGTCTTTGCCTGTGCAATCCCCACACATTCAAGAAGCGGATTTTGTTTGAAATCAAGGCGGGGGCTGTCACAATGGGCTGTCACAAGCCGAAAGCCATGGGATAAATCCTTTTTCCCTTTGCGGACAGCAAAAAGGGATTTATTATGTAATACAGCAACATAGCTGCCTTTTTTAAAGTCAGAACTAAAACCGGATTCCTGCAAACGTTTCAGCACAGCTTGTATACACTCACGTTCCGTCTTGTTTTCAGAAATGAATTTAATATATTTTTTTGCATACTCATGCATGCTTTTTTGCTGTTTGCTGTCTGCCTTATCCCAAATTGACTTTGTTACATATTTTAACTCATCCATACTCAACTCCATACTCAGCGAGGCAAAATAGAAAGGATACAATTTTTTATCAAGACAAATTCCTCTTCAGAAATTGTCCGAACATCCAAGAGAAACTTATCATGCTCCACTCTGCCGAGAAGCGGCGGATTGGTTTTTAAAAATTTCTCTTTCCACACCTGTGCAGAAAATGTAGGACTTTCTTCCAAAAAGTCAAGACACACCACATACGTGGGCAAATCATTTTCGGGAAATGAACCCCCGCCCACACGGGAAACATTTTCTTCAAGCGTTAGTTTAATTTTTTGGGGCGGAAGTATTGTTTTCAAAATGCCAGAAAGTTTTTTTGCTTTTTTCTTCAGGGTTTCTTTTGAAGCTGTAATGGCACTCAAGGTAGGGATTTTTTCAAAAGCAAGCTTTTCATCATAATAAAAGCGTAAGGTTTCAGAAAGAGCCGTCAAGGTAAGTTTATCACAGCGCAAAGCCCTGAGCATTTGGTTTTTCTTTATTTTTTCAATATATTCTTTTTTTCCTGCAATGATACCGGCTTGTGGTCCCCCTAAAACCTTATCCCCGGAAAAGGTCACAATATCAATACCGGATTCAAGAATGTCCTTTACCGTCGGTTCACCACGCAAACCGTATACGGACAAATCAACCAAACTGCCGCTGCCTAAGTCATGGATAACTGGCACATTTCTTTCGTGTGCAAGCTTGGCAAGTTCATAATTGGGTACGTCTTCATGAAAGCCAATGATGCGGTAATTGGAAGTATGTACTTTTAAAATCGCCTTGGTCTCATCGGAAAACGCTTCACTGTAATCTTTTAAATGCGTCTTATTTGTGGTGCCGACCTCACACAGTACTGCCCCGCTTTGTTTCATGACTTCAGGTATGCGAAAACTGCCCCCAATTTCCACCAGTTCACCGCGGGAAACTATCACTTCCCCACTCTGGCACAAAGTATTTAAAACCAGATACACAGCTGCGGCATTATTATTAACCGCCAAAGCGGCTTCTGCCCCCACAAGCCTGCATATATCCTTTTCAACCAAGCTGTGCCGACTCCCGCGCTCGCCTTTTTCCAAATCAAATTCCAGATTGCAATATCCGCCTGCAACAGCATGCACAGCGTCTAAGACTTCTTTGGCAAGCACAGAACGCCCTAAATTGGTATGGATAACAACACCGCTGGCATTAATGATTTTTTTTATCCGCGGAGATAACGCTGTATCGACATAAACTTTCATGGCTTGAAAAAGAGCTTCTTTTCCAAGTTCTTGTTCACTTATTTGTGCATTTTTTATTTGGCTGCGCTTTTCTTCCAAAAAAGCATTGATTGTGTCACAAAGCAAAGCATGAGGATACATCACATCACGAAATTGCTGCAAACAAATATCTACTGACGGCAATAAGCGATATAAATTTTTCATATGCTGTCCTAATAGGCTAATTGTAATTTTTCCGGATATTGCTTGAAAAACTCAGAAAGCAAATATAAAGAGCCGCAAATGACACAAGGCTTCTCTTTTTCCTGTACCAGTTCGGGCAAAACGTGCAAAATTTCAGCCAAGCTGGGGAAAACAGTAACCGGCACAGTAAAAAGTTCGGCTAATTCTCCTGCTTTCATAGCACGTTCATTATTCTGGATTTCCGTAATATAGACAGGAACAGACAATTTATTCCTTTTTAAAAAGGCTTCCAGCAGAGCAGCCAATTTATGGGGTTCTTTATCTTTTAAACAGGAAAAGACAAAAGCTGAAGGGATAATTTTTTCACTTTCCAGCGTTGAAACCAAACTTTGCAGGCTATGTTCATTATGAGCGCCGTCAAGAATAAGAGCAGGCATATCATTTTTCGCCTTGATTTGCTGAAAGCGCCCCGGGATAAAGGCAGTTGCCAACCCCTCTGCAAGGGCTTTTCCCTCAAGCGGTTTTTTATACAAACAACAAAAAACATACCAAGCCAAAAGAGCTGTTTGGGCATTTTCAAACTGGTGTTTGCCTTTTAAACCAAGCTCATACTGCTGTGTGCCATCCTTAAATAATTTCATACAGTCCGGCAATCCTGAAACAGTATCCATGGTATAAAAAGGAATATGGAGTGCCTTTGCCCTTGCCTGCAGGACACTTTCCACGCGAGGATCCTGCGGTGCAGAAATAACTGCCTGCACCCCCTCACGGATAGCATAGGACTTATCTTCAGCTATTTCTTCAAGACTTTCCCCCAGTAAATTCGTGTGATCGAAAGCAATGGGCGTAAAAACAACGATATTTGCAGGAATTGCCGTTGTGGCGTCGTTTTTAGCCCCA
Organism: uncultured Mailhella sp.; assembly: GCA_910577155.1. Classification (GTDB taxonomy): domain Bacteria; phylum Desulfobacterota; class Desulfovibrionia; order Desulfovibrionales; family Desulfovibrionaceae; genus Taurinivorans. Next base: position 4,205 of record CAJTMS010000067.1, on the reverse strand, counting down.
AGCCCTGCCTCATACACCAGCACGTCTGGCTCTGAATACATAAATGCCAGAACTGACATCACAGTCAATAACTCAAAATACGTTAAATCAGGGACAACGTCCGTTGCTTCCATAATCAGACTTGCCCAAGCAGGTTTTGGCAGCAGCCTGTCATTCATTTTTATACGTTCTAACGGTGTCACAAAATGCGGAGAAGTAAAAATCCCTGCCCGAAAGCCATAGGATAAGGCTATTGAATGTAAAAACGTTGCCGTGGAACCTTTCCCGTTTGTCCCCACCACATGAAAAATCGGACAAGTAAACTGCAGTCCAAGCAAAAACTTGGCTTTTTCCATGCGTTCCAAGCCTAATTCCATATGGAACATGCCAAGGGAATCTAAATATTTTTCAACGTCTTCAAAAGTCTTAAATTGCGTATTTGCAACCTTGCAGGAACAATGCTTCATGGTCTTTCTATTGTTTTTTGAGTTTTGCTTGCTTGCGTAACCACGTATACCAAGCTTCTAAACCTTGATTGGTTCGGCATGAAACTTCAAAAATTTCAATTTGATTATTGAGGGCTTTGCCAAATTTTGCCGCCTTTGCAACATCAAAATCCACATAATCAAGTAAATCAACTTTATTAATCACCATGGCATGGGCTAATTGAAAAAGCCTTGGATACTTTTCAGGCTTATCATCCCCCTCAGTCACACTCAAAATAGCAATTTTCGCGTCTTCTCCGCAGTCAAATTCCACAGGGCAAACCAAGTTTCCCACATTTTCAATAAACAAAATATCAAGATCCGCCAAATCAAAATCATGAAGAACTTTTTTAATCATTTTACTGTCTAAATGACAGCCGCCGTCCGTATTGATTTGTACGGCTTTTGCCCCGGTAGCGGCAACGCGTCTTGCGTCATTATCGGTTTGGCAATCCCCTTCAATAACACCCATTTTTAATTCATTTTTCAAATCAGCCAATGTCCGCTCAAGCAAAGATGTTTTGCCGGAGCCCGGAGAACTGATTAAATTCAGCACCAAAACTTTCTTGTCAGCAAAAATTTGCCGAAGCTCATTGGCAACACTGTCATTTGCTTCCAAAATATTCCGTTCTATTGCAATATCCATATCTTACTCCTCAGCTTCAATCCTGTCTAAAAAAATGCCCTCTCCCTTTACAAGCTCAAAACAGCCCTCTTCACCGCACTTTGGACACGGCATAAAAAGGTAATTTTTTTGGTCGGTTGTAAAAGTATGCGAACATAAACGGCATGACAGCGTTAATTCCTCTTTAACAAGAACGAGCTTTGCCCCTGCAAATTCCGAATCTTTAATTAATACATCAAAAGCAAAACGCAAAGAATCTTCCACAATATTAGATAACACACCGTAACGCACTGTGATTGAGCGCAATTTCCTGACCTTGTGTTTTTCCATTTCTTGTGCTACAAGTTCAAGCACATTTGTCATTAACGATACTTCATGCATAGGTTGCTTATAGTATAGAATAACAAACTCGTCTATATAAATTTTTTTTCACATGAAGGTTTATTATGGAATATCCAGCCCAAGCCTTTGCCTATATTCATGGTTTTAACAGTGATAAAAATTCCCGTTCCTATCGGGATATAAAAGCATTACTGGGGAATGTACATGATTTTTACTATAATTACAGGCAGGAGGCGCAATTTGCATACATAGAAATTGAAGAAAAACTGTCAGCTGTCTATGAAAAAAATCCCGATTTAAAATTGATAGGCTCTTCTTTGGGCGGTTTTTTTACACTTCTTTTTGCCCAAAAATATGCATTACCCTGCACAGTGTTTAATCCCGTGACATATCCCCATAAGCAATTAGCCCCTTTTATAGGGACAAATTATAATTTCTACACTCACGAAGAATGGGATTTCACCCAAAATCTGCTTCTGTCCTATAAAGAATTTCCTTTGAGCACAGCTATGAAATTTGTTCCAAATATTGTCCTCGGCTCTAATGATACCGTCATTTCGCCCCATGTTGCCCTTTCTTTTTGGAAAGGCAAGGCGAATATTCTGCTCACTGCCAATGAACACTCAATCAATAATTATCATGCATATAAATCCTTGTTCTTAAAATAAGATATTTTAGAACACTATGCTCTTATTTGTCATTTTCATCGGCAATTTTTACAAGATACGGTTCGAGAAGATTTTTCACCAAATACTGACTGCCGTAAACTGATAAATGGTCATCATCATAAAAAAGCAACATTTGATTTTCATCATACGGAAGACATGCATCATGCGGACAAAACACGTCTAAACCATTTATTATCTCTGCCCCCTCCAATCCTTGCAGCATTGATAAATAATTCTTTTGGTGTTCATAAACATTTTCTTTAACAGTGAATTGATTTAAATATTCTTCATGGGCAGGTGAAATAAATTTTTTAAAACTTATCTGCCGGGATAAGTAAAAAAGAGGCAGAACAGGATATACAGGATTTTCTGAAACGATATGCACTTTTTTTCCAAACCCTTGCAGGGTGTTGATGGTATCCTGCAACAATAGGTTGAAATCTTTTATAAAACTGTTCGTATTACCCGAATCGTGATCCTTTCCTGTAAGATATACAACACCACGTAAAAAAATAAAAACATGTTTTATATCTTTTTTAGACTTTAAAATATCAAGTACAATTTCTCTTTCAGCATTATCACGTGCACTTTCAAAGCGATATTTTAATAAAACAGAATTCATATTCAACTGAGCACATCTCTCTGCGATGCCCGGGAATGCTGACTGGGCATGGCTGTCGCCAATAACAGCTACAGTTTTATCAGAATGAACATTATGAAAACGCGCTATGGCAAGTTTTTTTGCTTCCGGTGCATATGCAAGAATACTTTTATCTCTATCTTTTCCGATGGTCATAGTTTCAACTTTAAAAGACTGAGAATTTGAAGAATAAAAAACATGCCCGTTATAATAAATATACATACCCGTAATAAACATTGCAAACATTAACACAGACAATATGCAGGATATTCGATTTTTGTTACCTTTTCCAAAGCGGACAGGTCGTTCCACATAACAATATGTCAGTATTGCCAATATCATTGCAAGCGCTATACAGACAATACGGACAAGCAGCCAAAAATTCGGTTCTAAAAAATTTCCTTGTAAAATTTTACAATACGAAAGTAAAGGCCAATGCCATAAATAGAGCGGGTAACTGATGAGCCCTATGCCCACTAAAATTTTATGAGAAAGAATTTTTTTATTTAACCATGCAGTTTGACCTGCAGAAATAATCAAAACCGCACTTAATACCGGCCATATTGCTCGGTGTCCGGGGAAATTACGATGTTTGCATATCAATATTGATATAATTAATAAAGAAAAACCAAGAATTGCAAGGATATTTTGTAAGCATATCCTATTATGTTCTTCACTTTTTTTATTGAAAAGAGCACAAAGAAACCTATCTGCCTTTTGCCCCGCAATTTGAAAAAATTTAATTGAAAAAACAGAATGATAAGCTAATAATACGCCGGCAAAGATTTCCCAGAACCTTGTAAAAGGCATATAAAATATCAATTCCCGTTCTTTTTGGTAATAAAAATAAAGATTACAGCAAAAGGATAAAATAAATAATACTACAATAATGGATAATAAATTGTACTTGCGTTTCCAGGCAAATGCCAAAATTAAAGGAATAACAATATAAAATTGCTCTTCAACCCCTAAGCTCCATAGATGCAATAAAAGTTTCAGTGAAGAATTAAGATCCCAATATCCCGATTCAAAATAATAGACCAAGTTTGCAACAAAGCCGGCTCCACCCGCTATATGTTTTCCTAACATTCTGTATTCGCTTGTAAAAAGTAAAAACTTACCGGCAACTAATACGGAAAATAAAACAAGAAGCAATGCAGGGAATATCCGAACAATACGCCGTACATAAAATTCTAAAAAAGAAAACTTATGAACAGAAAGATGGCGTAAAATGATGCTGCCAATTAAATAACCGGAAATAACAAAAAAAATGTCAACGCCAATAAATCCTGACTTTAAGGTGTCTGGAAAAGCGTGGTAATAAACGACCAAACTAACAGCTAAAGCACGTAATCCATCTATATCCGGACGATAAAAATTATTTGATTGCGTTCCTGACATACAGTATGAAACAATTTGTTTCGCTCCTTAAAAAATGAACGCACTATAATTAATATATATATATA
>CAJTMS010000066.1 GCA_910577155.1 uncultured Mailhella sp. | reverse complement strand
GGGTGTAAAAGCCCTGTCTAACACAGGCAATGGATGGAGCTATGAAATGACACCAGCAGAACTTGCCAAAAAGGATGAATTTTATTCTATCTATTGGACAGAGTATCGTTTTGTTAAGAACAGTGTAGGGGAAGAACTTTCAGACCTGCCAGATTATCTGGAGGAGAAGCCCTCTTTTGATAGGAAAGCATAAACAGGCAGTCATATTGGGATTTTATGGGCAGGAAATGAAGCCATGGCTGCATATCACCAATAAGGTGCAGAGGGTGTCTTGTATTAAAACGGCTGGCAGTGCTCTAATTCATCCTTTGACCATTTGACGGTTCTATGGGAAGCTGAAACCGGGCAGATACCGTATTGTAAAAACGGTTATGGATTTTAGGGGGAACAGGGGACTATACAGATTGAGGTGCTTCCTATGAAAATACATATCCAGCGCTTAATAGATTGGATAGTTGAATAAGTCAAATCAGTGTTTGCAGAGATGTTTTATGTTGAACACAGAAAATGATTTAAGAGCGAGAGAGGCGTCTATTGGGAGATACCACTAGACGCCTTAGTTTATTTTTGACTTATTGTTTAAATAGTATTGGATGGGTAAGGGAATGTTACAGAATCTTAAGCTGGGGTGCTGTCCCTTATTCTCAATATTCGCAAGATAGCGAGGGGATATATACATTTCGTCGCATACCTTTTTCCGGCTCTCCTTGCGTCCTGTCCGTGCCGCCTTGATTGCCGCCCCAAAAGCCTTGAAATCGTATTGTGGTACTGGTCTTTTCGCCATAATTATTCACCCTATTACATTTTACTGTTCACCTTTCCTTTTGGATATGTCTACACAGTTCTATTGATTAGCTTAAATAAGACATTGTAACTGTTATACCGTTTTTCGGAAAAATGATATTTGGGTGAGTGTTCTGTAAATTTTGGCTCTTGCTACTTGCTGTCTTGTGTGTTATACTGTTATGCACAATAGCATAACAGTATAAGCAGTTAGGAGGGTGATTGTGAAACTCATTATTTCAAATATATCGGGTATACCAATATATGAGCAAATTAAGCAGCAGGTGAAATCTGCTATTATGTCCGGCGATTTACAAGCGGACGAAACACTTCCCTCATTACGGACACTTGCTAAGGAATTGAAAATTAGTGTTTTGACTGTAACGAGGGCGTATACAGAATTAGAACAGGAGGGATTTGTAAAGAATATTCAAGGACGGGGTTGTTTTGTCTTAGGACAGGGTTCTGAACTTTTGAGAGAACAGCTAATCTGCAAAATTGAAAACAACTTATCGGAAGCAATAAGCGCGGCGCGTGTTGCTAATCTTTCCGAAGAAGAATTACATCATCTTTTGAGTATTTTAATGGAGGAAAAAACAGATGAATGATTATTTAGAAGTAAGAAACCTGTCAAAGTCTTTTGAGGGTTTCCAGCTACACAACATTACCTTTACTTTGCCCAAAGGGTATATTATGGGGCTGATCGGTCCGAATGGCTCTGGAAAAACCACCACGATCAAACTCATATTGAATATGTTAAAACGCACAAGCGGAGAAGTGAAAATTTTAGGATTTGACAATATTGCCAGCGAACAGGAAGCAAAAAGAAATTTAGGCGTTGTTTTTGATTCCAATTATTTTAGTGATGAATGGAAAATCTCACAGGTTGAAAAGTCTGTATCAGCTTTTTATGAAAACTGGAATACGCAAAAATTTTCGGAAACATTGAAAAGATTTCATATCCAGCCCTCTAAAAAGGTAAAAGAGCTTTCCAAAGGTATGCAGATGAAACTTATGCTTGCCTGCGCTTTTTCGTATGACGCAAAATTATTGATATTAGATGAACCTACCAGCGGGCTTGACCCTGTTTCAAGAGATGAACTTCTTCACATTTTGTCAGAATACATTGAAGATGGTGAGCATAGTGTTTTGTTCTCTACTCATATTACCGGGGATTTAGAACGAGCTGCGGACTACATTACCTATATCAGTTATGGGGAATTATTTTTCAGTGGCGGTAAAGATGAATTTATAGATAGTTTTAGGATAGTCAAAGGCGGGTGTGAAGAACTATCTGCGGATTTGAACAAAAAAATGCTTGGTATCAGAAATTTTTCAACTGGATTTGAAGCACTTGTCAAAACCGAGGATTTGAAACAGTTTGCACACTTAAATGTGGAACCGGCAACCATTGACGATATTGTAGTATTTACCAGCAAGAGAGGTGAACAGTATGAGTAATATTTGGAAATAAGCAAAACTGGATTTTTCTTTAGTAAAGCCCTATGTGAAAACAATATGTTTCACAATGGTATTGCCTGTTGTATTTGCCGCTATCAACCGTTCTTTACTGACAGGGATTTCATTTGCCATGTGCTTTATTGCCATGACAACGGGATATACCTTTTCGATTACAGAAAAAAACTCTATGGAACGGCTTTACGGTATTTTACCGATCCGAAAAAGTGACATGGTTATTGGGCGATATATTTTTATCATTATCATGGGCTTAACTGCACTGATATTTTCTTTAGTTTCTCACCCTATCATATTAACCATTTTGGGAGAAACCATTAGCATATTCGATTATATAAGTGCTGCTGTCATAGGGATATTCCTTTTTGCTCTTTATACAGTTTTTCAACTGCCCGGATATTATAAATTTGGCTCTATCAAAGGCAGGGTGTTTATGTATATCCCAGTTGCAGGATTTTTGATAACCTTGTTGCTCATTACAAAAATTCCTGTTGGTGAAAATAAGCTGCTTTTTACAATTATCAATTCCCCTGTTCTGCTAATGTTATTAGCTGTTATTTTTGTTATTGCAATGTATGTTGTTTCCATATTGGTGTCTATTAAGATATTGAAAAATAAAGAAATGTGAGGTGAGAACATGGATTTTACTGTTTTATTTGTGGTGCTTCTACTTGGTGTTGGAATACCGCTTAGAAACAAGGCTATCAAAGAATATAGGAAAAAAAAGGGCAAAGACAACAATCCTCAAAAACAAACGAGGGATAAAAATGAGTAGAATATTATTATTGGAAGATGATTTAAGCCTGATTAACGGACTGACATTCGCTTTTTAAAAGGCGGGATTTGAATTAGACATTGCACGGACAGTAAAAGAAGCTGATACCGCTTCTGGTGCTTTCTGGATTTGTGTTAAAAGGATTAAGGCTAAGTTCATAGAGGAAATACCAGTCTTTGTATGAGTAAGTTAATTATCATAGGCATAAGAAAAAATCCATAAAAAATGAAATAGACAATTGAGGGAGAAAATAAAATGTATACAGTGAAAGGTTATGTAGGAAGTGAAAAAAAGCTCAAGCAGTATTTTGCAGAGAATGTGTTTGAGGGAAAGACAAGAGTGGTATTTGTAGCTGATGAAATATTGCCAGATCATATAACCTGCTTTGAATATCTGGATAGTATTAGGAAAACAAAGAACTATAAAAATCCAGATGATACCCTTGAAGGATTATTGGAGTTTGCAAAGATTGATAAAAATGCAAATGTAGGTTCGTTATCTGTAGGTGAGAGGAGCAGGCTGTTATTAACAGGTGTGATACTTTTAGGGGCAGAGGACTATGTAATATGCGGTTTGTATGAGGGAGTGACGATGGAAGATGCAGAAAATTTGGATCGGATGTTAACGGAACTATCTCTAAGTGGAAATTTGCACATTGGGTATATGGGAGAACCGTCAACGGGTATCTGTGATGAGATTATTTATCTCTAGGAAAAAATAAAGCTATGATACAAGTAAAACATCGGATTCATTTTCACAAGACGGTGTTAGCAGGTGAGAAAAAAGAGGAGGCGTCTATTAAGGTTACCAGTAGACGCTTTTAAGCTCCTGAAATAATGCAGAATGGATTCAGTCTGTTATGGCTGATGCAAAGGACACAGAAAAACGGAAAAGGATGAAAAATGAGTAAAATATTATTGTTGGAAGATGATTTGAGCCTGATTAACGGACTGACATTTGCTTTTCAAAAGGCGGGATTTGAATTAGACATTGCGAGGACAATAAAAGAAGCTGATACCGCATGGACGGAGGGAAAGTACGATTTACTGATTTTAGACGTTTCCCTCCCCGACGGTTCCGGCTTTGAAATTTGCCGGAAAGTCCGGCAGACATCAAAAGTACCAATCATATTTTTAACGGTTTCAGACGAGGAAATCAATGTGATTATGGGCTTGGATATAGGCGGTGACGACTATATTACGAAACCATTTAAGGTTAGTGTGTTAATGTCGCGGATCAATGCCCTGCTTCGCCGGGCAAATGACTTTGGCTCTGCCAATACAGAGCTTCACTCAAATGGTATTAAAGTCCTGCTCCTGCAAGGACAGGCATATAAAAACGGGGAACTATTGGACTTGACCGCAGCGGAATATAAATTGCTTTGTCTGTTTATGCAAAATCCTAACGTCCTGTTGTCTAAAGAGCAGATATTACAGAAATTATGGGACGGTGACGGAAATTATGTTGACAGTAATACACTGACTGTTTATATCCGCAGACTGCGTATCAAAATTGAGGACAATCCCAGCGAGCCGCAAATGCTTCTCAATATCAGGCGCATGGGGTATAAATGGAACATTATTTGTTGAGGTGGAGCATGGAATTGTTTACAAACAGAGATACCAAATTTTTATTTACAGGGATAACCGTTTTTATAGCTGGCTTTTTACTATTGTCGCAGATAGGGATATGGGTATTCCGTGATAGCTGCATACCGTTCATTTCCGTTCTTTCTGTTATATCGGGAGGCGGCATAGCGGCTGTTTGTTTTTGGTATTTTTATCAGCAGCATAAATTGATCGGGGTAGCTGTATCAGCAATCGACAAATACCTGAAAGGCGATACCAACGCCCGCATTGCTTGTGACAGGGAGGGTGAATTATATAAACTGTTCCATTCGGTGAACACCTTGGCTGCTGTATTAAACGCCCATGCTGAAAATGAATTGCGCTCAAAGGAATTTTTAAGGGATACCATATCGGATATTTCACATCAGTTCAAAACGCCTATTGCCGCATTGAGTATCTATAACGAAATGGTGCAGGGAGAAGCGGAAAGACTGCCTGAAATAAAGAAATTTACCATATTATCAGAGCAGGAGCTAAACAGAATTGAAACGCTGGTACAAAATCTGCTGGAAATTACGAAATTAGACGCTGGTACTATCATCATAGAAAAAAGCGTTGAAAACGTAGCTGATATGGTAAAAGATATTGAATTACATTTTGCATACCGGGCGAAGCAGGAAAGAAAAGAAATTATTTTATCCGGGGCTGATAACATCACGCTTTTTTGTGACCGCGACTGGATTATCGAAGCAATCAGCAACATTGTGAAAAATGCTTTAGACCATACAGGCACAGGTGACCGGGTTGTGATTGATTGGAAAGGGCTTCCTGACCTGACGCAGATTACAATAAAAGATACTGGCAGCGGTATTCACCCGGAAGATATACATTACATTTTCAAACGCTTTTACCGCAGCCGTTTTTCTAAAGATACACAGGGGATAGGGCTTGGTCTGCCGCTTGCCAAAGCGATCATAGAAGCCCACGACGGAAACATTACCGTAGACAGCGAGTTAGGCAAGGGAAGTGTTTTCAATATCACTTTTCTAAATTCAGATAAAATTACAAAATTGTAAGTTTCAATTCACTTGGGAGTAGGAAATAGATGTTATTCTTCTTGTAGAACGAAAGGAGGATAACATCTATGACTTTTTTACAATTCAAAAAGATTGCAAGGTGGTCTGGTTTACGGGCTGCCCTGCTTGGGGCTATGGGGCTTGTAACGCTTCTGTTCCCGGAATTTCTACAAGGCAGCATAATCTATGTGGTTGCGGCTTATGCCATTTTGAATGGCGCATTAGGTATCTTAGACTTTCTTTCCGGCAGGGACAGGGAGGAAAAGCATATTGTAACTTTAAATCTTTTCATAACGGCTGCGGCAATCCTGTTTGGGATTTTAAGCATTGTTTATTTCCGTTACCTGATTAGTATTATGCCCGTTTTTTTGGGCGTATTGCTGCTGATTGAAAGTGTCGTATACTTTATAGCTGCCTTGTGTGCGGAAAGCAGACTGAAAGCTCTATTAGTCATTCTTTCCCTGCTTGTTGCGGGCGGCGGCATGGCACTTGTGATATTCACTTTTGGATTTGGCGGCTTAGAGCCATTTGCAAAAATTTTCAGCGGTCTATTATTTTTATCATGCGTAATTGAATTACTGCTTGGACTGATTTATAGAAACAAGAACAATGGAGGTACAAAATGAACTTATTGGAAGTAAATTCTATCTGTAAAACATATGGCGAGGGGGAAACCGCCGTTCACGCACTCAAAGAGGTAAATTTTTCTGTTTCTAAGGGTGAGTTTGTTGCAGTTGTCGGAGAGTCCGGCTCTGGAAAAAGCACGCTTCTCAATATGATCGGTGCGCTGGATACGCCGACTTCGGGCAAAGTGTTTATTGACGGAAAAGAAATATTTACATTGGAAGATGAAGAACTTACAATTTTTCGCCGCAGAAATATCGGGTTTATTTTTCAGGCGTTTAATCTCATACCTGAATTGAATGTCGAACAAAATATTACATTCCCTTTGCTGCTTGACTATAAGAAGCCTGATCTTGCTTATTTAGAGGAAATATTGACCGTACTGAATTTGCAGGAACGGCGGCATCATCTCCCCCGGCAGTTATCCGGCGGACAGCAGCAGCGTGTGGCAATCGGCAGGGCATTGATTACCCGCCCTATGCTGATATTAGCGGACGAACCAACGGGGAACCTTGACACACAGAACAGTAATGAAGTCATTGCGCTTTTGAAAAATGCGTCCAAACGGTATGAACAGACAATCATTATGATTACACATAACAGGAGCATTGCTTCTACCGCTGACCGGATACTGCAGGTGTCGGACGGTATCATAACAGATTTCGGGAGGTGCGGCGAATGAAAGGCTATCTTGGTCTTGTTTCAGAATATGCAAAAGTCCATAAGAAGAAAAACCGCCTTACCATTATCTGCATTGCTATTTCTGTCATGCTGGTAACGGCAATTTTCGGAATGGCAGATATGAGCCTGAAAGCCCAAAAAGAGGAAGCCATACGGCGGTATGGAAACTGGCATACGATCATTTCCAATATCCCTTTAGAAACAGCGGACGTTATCAGCAACCGAAAAGACGTGTCTGTTTCCGGCTTTTTGGGTATGGCTTCCAGCACAACCTATCAGGGAAAAGAATTGATTATCCAAAGCAGCAGCGAGGAACTTGCGAAACAAATGAATTTATCAGTTACCGAGGGACATTACCCTGTTTCGGAAACGGAAGCATTGTTAGACAGGCAGGGCTTGGAGCAATTCGGGCTGTCTATTGGAGATACGATTGAAATTGTATATAGTGACGGGCAGACAAGGCAATATCAGATTTCAGGCACTTATGGCGATTTTTCCAGTTTGCAGGGAACAGATGCACACGGATTACAACTGGCAGAGGGTGGGCTGCGCTTCCTGCCGGAAACAGAATATCAGGAATATAATTATATTCAATTTAAGAGCGGAACCAATATCAACCGTGCAAATGAAGAAATAAAAGCCGAATTTTCCCTGACAGATGAACAGATTTCTACAAATGTTATGCTTCTTGGCTTAATGGGGCAAAGCAAAGACACTACCATGCTGGAAGTCTACCTTACTGCGGCAATCCTTTTTGTCCTTGTTGCCATGACTGGAACATTTATGATCGCCAGCAGCTTTAATATGAGCATTTTGGAGAGGACACAGTTTTTCGGCTTATTGCGCTGTCTTGGGGCTACAAAGCGGCAGATTAAACGGTATATCCGCAGGGAGGGATTATTATACTGCCTGAAAGCAATTCCCGTCGGGTTACTTTCGGGGAGTGTCATTCTATGGATTGCTGTTTATGTATTAAATGCGATTAACTCACAATATCTCCCGGAAATGCCGCAGTTTCAATTCAGCTTTCCCGGCATATTAGCGGGGACGGTAATAGGTGTTTTTGTTGTGATGATTGCGTCAAGTTCTCCGGCTAAAAATGCCGCAAAGGTATCTCCGCAAACAGCCGTAACAGGGAATATCAATCAGACTGCTCACCAAAACTTCAAAAAAGCGTCCAATACAAAAGCATTTCATGTAGATACAGCTATGGGACTGCGCCATGCCTTTTCTAACAAGAAAAGCATGATTTTGATTGCGGGTTCTTTTGCGATCAGTATTACCCTGTTTTTGTGTTTTACCATATTGATTACGTTTATGAACCATGCGTTAAGCCCCTTGAAGCCTTATGCGCCGGATTTGACGGTAGAGGGAAATGAACCGCATATTTCTCTGCCCCATTCCCTGAAAGAGGAAATAGAACAGCTTCCGGGAACGGAAAAAGTATATGGGAGAATGTTTTGCACGGACATTCCCGCAAATGATAAAAAAGGC
>CAJTMS010000065.1 GCA_910577155.1 uncultured Mailhella sp. | reverse complement strand
CTTATTCTATTGTATTTCATATAGTTATATATAAATCCTATATGAGATACTAGTCAAGAGCCATAAAATAATACTGCTATAACCCTGCTCTTTTGCCCATTCTTCGACAAAGAGCATGAGTTTTCTTCCATACCCTTTCTTTTGAAAACAGGGACGGACGCCAATATTATCCAAAAGCAATGTCGTCCTCTTCTCAGGAGTAAGAATGATATACCCGACAATTTGCCCCTGCTCTTCAAGCACAAAGGCATGCTTTGCCTCAATATGGGCTTTGTAATCATCAAGCATGGGAAAAGGCTTTTTATCCATACGCTCAAGATAAAGGGCATAGGCGTCATGGGCAATGGCTTCAATAACGGCTTTATCTTCCAATGTCGCAGGGCGTATCGGCATGGCTTGTTTCCCCTGTTATGCCCTGCCCAGCATAAATGCCTTGTAGTTAATTTCCCAAATTTCAGGCTTCGGACTTAATCCTTTCAATGCCTTAAGCCAGATACTTTCGGGAATACTGCTGAAAGGAGCCGTTTTGCTCAGCATGCCAAGCATAACCACGTTGGCACATTTACCCTGCTTATCCCCGAGACTGAGCGCCTTAGCAAGCACATCGGCATGGAGGACTTGAAAATCCTTTAAAGCATTGTCTATTGCCGTATCGGCAGGGTAGCTCTTCATGGACTGTCCCTGCGGCAAGACTTTAGTTTCAGCTAAAATAACAGTACCGCCCTTTTTAAGCATGCTCAAAAATCCGGGACGCAAAACTTCACTTTTTTCCATAACGATGAGGCAGTCGGCAGAAAATGGAGCAAGTTCAGGACTGTAGGCATACCCGCAGGCAAAGGTACTGATAACAGGTCCGCCCATTTGAGCCATACCGTGGGTTTCGCCCTTGACAATATTCTCATTGCCGTAGCCGGCTAAAAAGGCAAGCCGGGCAAGCACCTTGCCAAAGAATAAATTGCCCTGCCCGCCTACACCGCGGATAGCAAGACTGAGGCGTTTTGGCAGATTTTCTCTTTTCACTTCTTCACAAATAATTTCCTGAGGAGCAATCAAAAGACACTCTTTTTGCCCTGCGCATTTCATCGCAATTTCTTTGTCCGCCTGCTGTATTGCCCCTTTTGGACACATTTGCATGCACACGGCACTGCCGCTTGCACAGGACGTGCACAGGTTGTTCCAGACAGGCTTTTTCTTGTCATCAAAATGGATACCGGGACAAATAAGACAGGAACCGCAGGAAATACACTTTGCGGGATCAAGTTCGGGACGAGCTTTTTTCTCACCGGCAGGTACTTTGCGGATACATGTTCCCTTGATAATCAGCACGATAAGCTTATCCCCGTGACTTGCCTTTTCCAGAGCTTCTTTTAATTTTACCTGCAATTCTTTATAATTATACGCATCTGCAAGAAGACACTCCGCCCCTTCTGCCTCGAGCGCCTGCACAAGATTGAAAGGCGACGCCTGTCCGCCAAGATTGACGGGTGACGTGGGGCTTGCCTGTCCCCCTGTCATGGCTATCCATTCATTATCAAGAATAATTTTCAAACCCCCAATGTGGTGGAATAAGCTGTTGCGCGTTGCGTCAAGTCCTGTATGACATTCTGTGCCGTCACCCAAAAGGCTGACAACTCTGCCCTGTTTTTCCGGCTTTACCGCCACATAGCCTGCCCGCATGCTTTCACTGGCACCCATAGCAAGACAGGTATCGGACGCATTCATAAAATATAACAAGGTATTACAGCCAATATCACCAAAAATAGCGTCAATCTTATCCTGTTTGCGTAAACGGCTGAGCAAAATGCCAACCAGACGGTACGGACAGCCCGCACAAATCATGGGCGGACGCGGCATAGGCATAACATCGGCCTGCATTTTTTCGCATTTACCGCCTAAAAATTCCACAATGCCTGCAAAATTCCATTCCGTGGTCTTGGTATACACGGATTTGCCGATAACAGAAAGCCCTGCCATAAGACAGCTTTCTTCCACAAATCTGTACCCGTCTTCCAGCACATACACCTCTCCGCCCTGTGCGCGGATACGCCGGACAAAGGCTTTGATTTTTTCCATGGGCAGAGGATTGGTGAATGCTAAAGAAAGCACATCAACGGTACTGTCCACAACAGCCCGATACTCTTCCATATACAAGGCGCCGGAACCATAGGTAATGACGCCTTTTTTGCCTGCGCCCTCATATTCCTTGTTCAAAGGACTATTATCCACGTATGCCTGCAGTTTGGGCATGCGTTCATCCATAATCCTGTCAAAGGATTTGCGGGCATTGCCGGGCAAAGAGTTCATTGCTTTAAAGTCGCCAACAGGCGCTTCAGGACGTTTTTCCTGCGGCATAAGCCGAATAAGCCCCTCACTGTGGCATAAAAGACCGCTTGCATGCACAACCGCAGCGGTTTTAAATTCACGGGAAATTTCCACTGCTATTTTAGCTGCGTCGTGCATTTCCTGATGATTGCGCGGTTCAAAAACAGGCAAAAAACAACTTTTATAGAGATAGCGCGGATCAACAAGGTGCTGTGTGGAATTAGGCGTAAAATCACTGGCTATATAAAATACCAGTCCTCCGCGCTCCACACTGTAACTGGAAGCAGACGTAAAGACGTCACCCGCCTGAAAAACTCCGGGGATTTTCATGGTTACGACAGCGTCTTTTCCGGCAAGGCTCACGCCAACACCCATGCTCGCTGCAACAGCTTCATTCACAGCCCAGCCGACATGGATTTTATCCTGTACCTTTGCCAAACCTTTGTCAATGACCTCTGTGCTGGGGGTTCCGGGATATCCCTCTACCGCGTCAATGCCCGCACGGACACAGCCGCTGGCAAAAGCTATATTTCCCTGCACCACATAGGGCGTATTTTCTTTTTCTTCACAAAGTTCTCGTATCATCTTTTCACCGTGCAAAAGAGATTAATCCCTTTTATTTTGTTATGTTAGTGAGAATAAATTATAAAAGTTTTATGGTTTCCCAATTTGCTTTTGCCGCATATTCCTGCACTTGCGTGCCGCCTAAAGCTGTATCAACACCTTTTTCCAGAGCTTTTTGCAGATACGGGGCAAAATTATGGAAATCTGCAAGACTTGTCTGCAGCACTTCGTCGTGTACCTGCTGACGCATTTGCTGCGTATCCCCTGTCATATATTCCCAAAGGGCGGCAGCACCCTTTTGAGAAGGCAGTAAATAGGTATCAATATCACCGATTGCCCCGACAACGGCTTTGGTTAATTCTTCCTGCGTCAGCTTCAAGTTCCCTAAAAATTCCGCTGTCTGCTTATACACCTGCAAGGTATTTTCCACATTAGGATCTCGGTAAGACACAAAAGCCAATGTGCCCGTATTTCGGGCATAACGGACAAATGCCCCGTAAGCACCGCCCTGCACACGCACCCTGTCCCATAAATAGCCCATACGCAAGAAACGCGTAATGACATGCACAGAACCATGGAAGGCATAGCCTGCTTCCCTGAGATTTGTACCCAGTCCCACATAGTTTACCTGTGCCGGCAAAAGAAGTCCCTTGGGAGTTTTGTCAAACGCATAGGCACGCTCTAAGGGCTCAGCGTGTTTTTCCGCAAATGTTTCCAGCAAACCTGCAAGCTTTTCGCCTTGCTTGAGAAGATCGGCGGATCCTGTCAGGCTCAAAACTACTTGAGATTTCGTCAAAATGCTTGCATGCAAAGCGGACAAGCGTGCTTCTATCGGAGCATATTCCTTTTGCACGGTATTGGCGAGCCGGCGGATAAAATTCCAGTAAGGCAAACCGTTTGCTTCTTCATTCAGCCAGCCAAGCTTAGAAAACATACCATTGATAAAAGACGCTAAAAGGCTGTGCCCTGCAGGAATAATGCCCTGTTCAAAACGAGCCTTGTCTTCCCAGACCATTTGCACAAAACGCTCTTTATTTGCAAAGTCAGGATAGCATAAAATTTCTTCTAACAACTCATAAAGATTATCAATTTTTTCTTCCACAACCTTGGCTGAAATCCGCAGGTGCATAAAGGGCTTATCTTCATCAATATTGCTGTGTATGGCAGCGCCCGCTTCCAGCTCACCCGTCCGGGCTGAAATTTCAAGCCCCAAATCCACAAAGTCATAATGCTTTGTGCCCATTTCCGTAAGCGCACGGCAATAAAGCGAAAGCAAAGGCAAATCCTCGCTTGCCACATGGTCAAGCGGAAATAAAATCCGCACGTATAAAATGCCTGTGGTATCAATTTCATGGTGCAAAACGGTTATGCCTTTCTTTTGCAGAACATCCAAAGGATTTTCCTTGCCTTTAGCGGGAATATCCTTCAAGCCCAGCGTTGGAATAGTGGCAAGGGCTTCTTTGCTGTCCTGCCTTGCCTGTGCAGATGCCAACGCCGCGGACAAATTCACAACTTCTTGTTTTTCTTTATCATTTAATGCATTGATAACCTTATCCAAGGCAGCCTGCTCTTCTTCTGCCCGTTCCTTTGCCAGATTGGCATTGGGCAAAAGCACCACCAAAGAGCGGTGCGTATTATCCAAAAACCATTTCTTGATAGCATTTTCAAATAGTTTTTCTCCGCCTGCCAACCGTTTTTTAATGCTTGCAAGGGGCTTTTCCCAAGCAAGGGGCAAAAACGGATCTTCATCATACAGCCATGTACTCAAACTTTGGAACATGGCAGAAAGCCCGCGGGGTAAATTGCCGGTATTATTTTCCCGCAAAATAAATTCCGTTGCGGAAATGGCACTGTCTATCACTTTTTGGCTGAAACCTTCATCTGCAAGTTCAGCCAGCGTATCTAAAATAAGCAGTTCCACTTTATCCGCATCTTTGGGCAAAACAGAACGAAGCCCT
Source organism: uncultured Mailhella sp. (assembly GCA_910577155.1). Lineage (GTDB taxonomy): Bacteria > Desulfobacterota > Desulfovibrionia > Desulfovibrionales > Desulfovibrionaceae > Taurinivorans. Next base: position 3,663 of record CAJTMS010000065.1, on the reverse strand, counting down.
ATGGAATAATAGGCTTGCCTGAGTTCTGTTTCCAGTCCGCAGCCTGCCACATCTTCCCCAAGCCCTGAATCCATGAGGGCTTTGCGAAGAGGAGAACCGGGAAGTGCGGTCAGAATATGCTCCAGCATTTCCAGCAGCATCATTTCTTCCGCGTCCTTGCTTTCGCACAAAAGCCAGTTCACGGTCACATGGGCATTGCGGGGATTGTCATCGTCTTCATCAGAGGCATAAAATGTTTCGATTTTACGTTCATAGGGCAAACGCTTTTGCAAAGGCACCGTGGAATCAATTTCCAAGGCGTCAAAATCCTTAAGCAGTTCAGCAAGTTTTTCAAGACGGGTTTCTTCCGGATCATCGCCCCAAAAGAAAAAGCGGGCATTGCTCGGGTGATAGTAGCGGGTATGAAAATCCTTAAACTCTTCATAGGTCAGATGCAGAATTTCAGGAGGATTACCGCCGGAATCAAGGCTGTACAAGGTATCGGGAAAAACCGCATGCTGGCTTTGCTCCCCAAGCACAGAATCCGGAGAGGAATAAACGCCTTTCATTTCATTATAGACAACGCCTTTATAATTCCATTTGCTTGTGTCCATATCCTCAGCATGAATGTGCCAGCCTTCCTGCAGCAGCACATTTTCATCAATACGAGGATAAAAAACAGCGTCCAGATACACATCCATTAAATTATAAAAATCCTGTAAATTGGTACTCGCCACAGGATAACAGGTTTTATCGGGAAAAGTGAGGGCATTCAAAAAGGTTTGCAAAGAACTTTTCAAAAGCTCCACAAAAGGTTCTTTTACAGGGTATTTCTTTGAGCCGCAAAGCACGGAATGTTCCAAAATATGGGCTACACCTGTGGAATTTTTGGGAGGGGTTCTAAACGCCACCCCAAAACTTTTATTTTCATCAGCATTGATGATGCTTATAATCTCCGCTTTTGTTTTCTTGTGCTGCCAAAGCTTTGCAAGCCCGCCAACCTCTGATAATTTTTCTTCCCGCAACAGCGTAAAATCCTTATGCATACTTTCCTCAAATAAAAAAAATGGCTCTTAAAGAGCCACAGTATAAAATAAAATGTTGATTGATAACTATGAAAAAATAAAAATTTGGCTCGTTTAGCAATTAGCGGCACGCAAGGTTTCTTCAACAGTTTCAAGACTTGGTGTTGCATCATCTTCCAAACGGCACAAAGAACGCACTGCAAGCATGAGCATATCAAAGGGCAGCGTCATTTCTGCACTGCCGTTATTGACAGTGCAGGAATCTCCGTGCATATTGATTTTATAGGCACGGCGTTCCTTGCTGCTTCCGCTGCCGGAAACAACAGAATACACTTGTTCATGACTGTCTGTCACATACAATTTTTGGGTCGTAAGAGAGGCTTCGTCTTCATCATACCAGGAAGCTTCCGAAAAAAGACGTCCTTTAAAGTTCATTTCACCGCCATTGTCAAGTTTCAAAGAAACTTGTTCCATGCGGTTATCATTGGATTGATACATAAGGCCTCCGCAATACGCTCGCCACAAAGACAAACTTTGCTGCATGCAAAGAGCGTTTCTATAAATTTTTTTTACACAGCTTTTGCATAAATGTCAACCGAGCAAAATTGATTATTCACTCACCTCCCATAAAAATTTTATATATTTAAACCCTATACAGATGAAAAAAATTTTGTTAACTTTTTCTTTCACGGTTCCCCTTTCAAAGGGGTTTGCAAGGAGATATGTATGCCTGTTTTAACCTTTCCTTTAGGTCCGCTTGAAACCAACTGCCACCTGTACCACAATGGGACTGATGCCCTTATCATCGACCCCAGCGGACACATGGTCGATATCCTCACAGAAATAAAAAATAAACTGCTCACCATACAAGGAATTTTACTCACCCATTTGCACTTTGACCATGTTTATGGCTGTGCTGAATTGGAAAGTTTTGTCAAAATACCCGTTATGGCAGGAAAGGGAGATATTGAAATCAGCAATATTCTTGTTTCCTCCGCCACCCGCTATGGCTTGCCGCCTGTTGATGAATTTCATCCCAGCCCCATTGAAGAAGGTCTGCATAAATTCGGTTCCATCGAAGTTGACGTGCGGGCTGTTCCGGGGCACAGTCCCGGCTCCCTTGCCTATTATATCCAAAAGGAAAATATTGTTTTTACGGGTGACGTGCTTTTTTACCGCAGCGTGGGACGCTCTGATTTGCCAAAAGGTGATTTTGAAACTCTGGCTCAAAGCATACGGGAAAAACTCTATACGCTGCCGGAAGAAACTGTCGTATACTGCGGACATGGACCGGAAACAACCATTGGTGACGAACGCATCAAAAATGCCTTTGTCCGAGCAGAATAAAACGGCTCTCATCTTCTCCGTTTATTGACGAGATTAACGAGAATGAAATACGGTATTTTTTCCTGCAGTCCGAGAGAAGGGGGCAATTCTGATTTTTGTGCCTCGCTTGTTTATCGGCACTTGGGGCGGCACGCAGAGCTTTTTTATCCTTGTAAAAAACCTTTGCAGCCGTGTATTGCCTGTGGATTTTGCGATAACGGCGCAGGAAAATGCGTGTTTGCCGCACAGGAAAATGATACTGTAACCACGCTGTATTCTTCCCTGTTTCAATTAGACAAAGCACTTTTTATTGTTCCTATGTATTTCTATCATGTGCCTGCAAATTTCAAAGCGTTTTTAGACAGAGCACAAGCTTGGTATGCTGTTGCGCAGAAGCAAAAACCTGCCCGCAACCTTGCTGTCGACCTTATTTTGATTGGGGCACGGGAAAAAGGTGACAAACTTTTTGCAGGGGCAAAGCTCAGCATACACTATGCCATGCAGTGTATTGGGGCAAAAGTGGAAACGTGCCTTTGCCTTTATGGACTGGATAAGCCTGATGATTTAGCCAACACCCCCGAAAAACAGCAGCAAATTCTTGATACCCTATGCTTAAATCCCGCTACTTTATGAAAATAAACTGGAATATTTTTCAGGAGAAACGCTGTCTGTTTTGCGGGCGTCCCTTTTTTCCCAAAACACAGGCAAACAGTATTGAAAATTATATTTACACCAATCTTTGTGAAGAATGTGCCGGTCACATAAAACAAAAAACATCAGGTTTTTGCAGACACTGCGGCGAGCTTTTGCCGGATGAAAAGCAAATCCTTCCCCATTGCGGGTATTGCACAGACAGCCTCGCACTTTGGGAGGATTTTTTATTTTTCACAAAGTATGACGGCATATTCCGCGAATTAATTTTGCAGGCAAAATTTAATCACAACAGGGCGAGTACAAAATTTCTGGGTGAACTTTTGGCTCTGCATTTTACGGAACACAATGAAAATCTGCCCAATCCCCTGCAGCAGCTTGATCTTATCCCCATGCCTTTGCATGATAAAAGGCTTGTCCGCCGCGGGCATAACCAATGCCTTGAAATATTGAAATTCTTTACTCGTTATCTCGCCGAAAAGACAAAATATACCGTCAGCATCCATACGGATATCCTGCAGAAAAAAGTCCATACTGTTCCGCAAAGTTCTCTGGATAAAAAAGAACGGCAAAAGAATATCAAAAATTCTTTCACCATTCAAAATCATGCCCTCAAAGAAATTATTTTATGGCTCTAGACCATCACTTTTTATTTTTAAAATATAATTGTTCAATAAAGAGT
>CAJTMS010000064.1 GCA_910577155.1 uncultured Mailhella sp. | reverse complement strand
GAAATAGAATTAAAAGAAAAAAAGAGAGAAAAGAAAATATTATTTGTAATATTTTGTATGAATGTTAAAGGGAAATGCTCTAGTATCAGGTTGATTTTATAACCGCAAAAGATAATTATAAAATTTTCTTTTTAGGGTGAGCTGTAGCCGTTAACGAAGAAAACACCCGACTTAGGCTGCTGATATTTTATTAATGGACAGCAGAGCTAATCCTTACTCCATAAAAAGAATATTAATAGTTCTTTGAATTATATCCAGTTGTTATAAAATCAACCCTATACTATAACAGAACGTATTTTAATTCCATTTTATTTATCATTTTCATTATCATCAAGAGGAAAGAACGAAAGCTGCACGATTTTATCTTCTTTTTTCACAACATGTTTTTCTTCACTTTCATCCTTTTGACTGGAATAATCAAGCAAAATATCCAAGCCGGACTTTTCATTTTTTTCTTCTTTTTTCTTTCTTGCTTTTTTCTTTGCCTTTTCTTCTTTTACATCAACCAGCATTTCAGCCGATAATTCCAAAATATGCAGATCTTGCTCTTCATTATTTTTTTGCTCATGTTCAGCAGTTTGCACAGCCTCGTCTTTGTCAAAGGTCAGTTTTTCGTCTTGTTTTCGGACAGCCTCATTTTGAGCAGGAGTTTCTTCTCTATTCTCAATTTGTGAGTTTTGTTCTCGGGACTGTTCCAAAACAACCGATTCTTGCTCATCTATCTGAAGTTTTTCAGCATTCTCATCTGACAAAGAAATTAAACCTGACTGCACAAAAACAGACTCTTTGGTAATTTCTTCCACTTGTCCTACATTTTCTAATGCGTTTTGCAAACTTACAGGGGGCAAATCTTCGTCTTCTTCCACTTCAAAACGTGTATCACTTGGCAGAAAACTCAAGGTAACTTTTTGTTTTTCCTCTGTTTTTTCACTCTCATCAGCATGTGGATCATCGTGTTTTTCAGGATACGTTAACTCGCTGTTTTTTAATTCTTCTGCTTGTCCTGTGCCTTCGTCAAGCGTTCTTTCCTCATCAAATGATAAAAGACCGCTTGTATGAACGCACTCTTGTTCCTTGTCGTCTAAAGCTTCTTCCGGCTGTTCGGCATATTCTCTTTGTTCCGCGTTAACCTGCTCGGCAGCCTTTTCTTCTTGGTTTTTCTCAAAAGAATACTCTGTATCCTTTTCATCAAAAGAGAGGATTTCCGGCTCTTGTTTTGCAGTATCAAGCTCGCTTTCAGCCTTTGGCATGGAAAGCTCCTCATCAATATCTGCAACAAAATCAGCATGTTTTACATGGGAAACAAGCCTTGTTTCTATGGGGATTGGCTCGCCTACCTGTGTATCCGTGAAGCTTTCCTCCTGCTTTACCTGTACGGGAGGCGTTCCTTTCAGGACTTTTGCAAATTTAGAAAATACGCCGTGTTTTTCTTCTTTAAAATCATATACGCCTGCTGCACCAGCTTGCGCGGCATGAGGAACAGTACTTCTTACGGTTTCGGAAACATGCTGCGGACTTCTCACTTTTTCCAGACCGGAAACCGCTCCGTCCACAACAGAACCCACATGCACCACTTCCGTTTTTAAACGTTTTTTTACAGCTTGCTGTACTTTCTTATCAATATCTTTTACTACAATATGGGGCGCTTCAATGGCATTAATAGGGGCAATGTTTTTATCGCCTAAAATTTCTGCAACAGCCGTACATAAATCTTCCCGTCCGATATTGTCCGGCAAGGTATGTTCACAACCTGCAAGACGCAGAAAATCCATATCTTTTGCAGATTGGTACAAGCCAACACAAGGAGCATGGCTTATGCCCAAATTATCTTCAAGCATGCGTATACCGGCTATCACGGCGCTGCAGCCATTTGTTGACAAAGCACTGTGCACAAGCACCAGCGATGCGGGCTTCTTCTCATAAAAAGCCAAAGCACTTTCCACATCAAGCGCTTCCCATGTTTCATATCTGTTCAAATAATAAACAATATTCTGGCGTTGGATAGCAAGCGGTGAAATAATCAAGATGCTTGTTTCTTTCTTGCTGTTTGCAAAACTTGGGATTTCCTCTTCCGCATCGTCATCCGCTTCCTGTTCCGTATCTTTTGCAAACAGAATATTTCCGCCGCTCAAACCGGAATTTTTCTTTTGATAGCTGGCTTCACTGTGTGACAACACAATATCATCAAGGGAGGCATAAGAAAGAGGTTTTTCCCCGTTTTGATCCATTGCAAGACACTGCATACTGAAGGAAAAACTCAATCCTTCAGGAGAGGTTCGAAGTTCCACTTCCCCATTATAGGCAGTAGAAAGCTCCCACGCTTTTACCAGCGTTAAAATACTGCGCTGAACAGGGGGACGCCCTTTGCCTGAATCACTGATAGTAAAAACAATATGCCCGGGGTTCGGACTGTTTGCACGTCGTACCCGCACACTGATAACACCTTTTTCTGTGGCACGAATGGCATCACGCAAAAGCAGGGAAAGCACCACTTCAAGCCCGGCTTTATCTCCGCGATAGTGCAGACCGATATTCGGAGCAATATACCAGCCTAAACCCACCTGCCTGTCCTGTGCTTCTGCACGGATATTGTCACAAGCCTGTGTCACCAGTGTTTTGACGTTAAAGAGTTCATTAACCTGAGAATGGGTTGGTTCTTTTTGAGCCAGATCGGTAATATGCCCAAGCATCCCTGACAAATCACGGCAGGCAAGAACAAGGGAAGAAGTATGTTTTTGCAAACGCTGTGTACGTTCAATTACCTCATCCACAGCATTGACAGCATGCTTTTCAAATCTGTCGCCCAATTCTTTTTCATCTAACAGGGTCAACGAATCCATAAATTCATCGGTTTTTAAATCAAAATCCAAAAAGCAGGTTTCGCGCATAATCCTGTCAAAGGGTTCACGAAGTTTCAGCTCTACCCGATATAAGGCATCACGCATAATGGAATTGTTTTCTGCAAAAGCGCTGACAATATCTTCATGGCTCAATTGCTCATTAAAAATATTTTTCTCTGTTTGCCGCGGTGCCAGAAATATTCCCACCATAGCAATACACAGCCCTAAATAATTGAGAAAATACCATTCCGAATTATAGCGAAAAGCCAAGGCTCCCAAACTGCCGAGCCCGATAAACAAACAGAAAAAGGCATATAATTTTGCCCCCTTGCGACCGGCAAAAACCAATGGCAGGGTAAAAATAAAGAGGACAAGCCCGTATAAACCCCATGAAGGAGCAAAACGGATTAAATAATAATATTCCGGAAGCGGAACAAAAAGAATAATGAGGGGAAAAATTGCAGGAATAGCAAAAAATTGCAATAAACTGTCAAAATGCGGATTTTTCTTTTCCGTAACAAGTAAATGCCGTCCGATATGGGGCAGGAAAAACAGGGCCAGACTGGAAGCAATAATCCCTACCATATCAAGATATTCAAATTTTCCCTGTACATTTTGCGGGACGCCCCAAATATACTGCACAAGAATGGCAAGACACAAAAAAGCCGACCAAATTCGGGCATCACCCTCTTCTTTTGCTCCGCGCCAAAAACTAAAAAGCATCAAAATAAAAATAGCAAGCAAAATAAAGGGGGTAAAGCGTCTGTCAAAAGTAAACGGAGCCTTGGCAGGAGATAAAAGTTTTGGGGAGAACCAAACAGCAGGAACACCGGGAGAATAAATTAACAATTCTCCGCCGTCCCTCAGCGATGTCAAATCATATAAGCCGCTGTGAAAAATATTAATACTGTTTTCGTCTGCAACGTCAAAATTTTCCGTATGATTTTTTCGTTCTTTGGTATACACATCTTCTGCTACCTGCCAGCGCTTTGTGCCGTTGGAATAGACAAGAACATGGCTGTTTTTGGGCAAAAAATTCCCTAAATCCAAATACGCCGTGGGAACATCTTTATCTTTTATTTTATCAAAGGAAATTAAAAACCAATACGTGCCGACTTTTTGCTTCAGCTCAAGCACATCGTAGGGCAAAAATTCACTTTTTTGCGCCAAAGCGCTTTTCGCATCTTTTGCATCAAGATTATAGGCATAACGAATATAAGGAGCCAAAAAGACGGGTTCTTCGGAAGCAACAGCAATAAGAGAAGGCGTTTCTGCCGGGGGTAATTCAATATCAGCCGGTTCTGCAAAGACAGGGGCAGTCAAAAACAGACAGACAAAAACAGCAAGGCTAAAAAACTGAATGATATATTTTTGTAGCTTCATAATTAGACCTGTTATTCCTTTATTCCGGCGGAAGTATAGTATACTATTTTATAAACATGAGCAAGCCTTTATATTTCTTGAAAAATACATTTTCATAAAAAAAAAGGGCGTCATGCCCTCTTTTTTATCTTATTCCGTCCAGCCAGCTCTGCGCATCATATTCTTCCAGCTTTTTCGTTCCGTCTGCCAGCAGTTCCACTTCATGGACAGTGAGCAGGTATGCTTCCATTTGCTCATTGCCAAGCGGAGCTTTACTGGGAATAATAATATTTGCGGGATTGACATACTGCCCATTTTTCTTAATTCTGAAATCAAGATGCGGTCCCGTGGAAAGTCCTGTTGATCCGACATAGCCAATCACTTGTCCCTGAACAACTTTTGCCCCGTTTCGTACCCCTTTTGCATAACCGGAAAGGTGGGCATATTGACTTTCCAAACCTCCCTTGTGTTTCAAGAGGATTAAATGCCCGTAGCCGCCCGTGTAGGCAGCACGCATAACAGTGCCGTCCCCAACAGCCATAACGGGCGTACCTTTGGGTGCGGCATAGTCAATGGCAGGGTGGGCACGGGTTATGCCCAAAATGGGATGTTTTCTCGCCATGGTGAAATTTGAACTGATACGCGTAAAATGGACAGGCGTTCGCAAAAAGGCTTTTTGCAGAGCTTTGCCAGTTCTGTCAAAATAGCTCAGCTTGCCTTCCTGCTCTGAATCGTGGAATAAGAACGCTTCGTACAAAACATCATTATTGACAAAACGTGCGGCAATAATCCTGCCATAGCCATTAAAATTCCCGTCACGGTACCGTTTTTCCACCAAGGCGGAAAACGTGTCTCCCTCGCGGATTTCTCTGGCAAAGTCAATATCATAGCTAAAAATATCGGCAAGACGTATAGCAAAGGTTCCGGTTTCACCGGTATTAATCACGGCGTTATAAAAATTACTGGAAACTGTACCCTGCAAAAAACAAAGCTGATAATCATACACAATTTCTTCTACCGTGACCTCATAGCTGCCGCCTGTTTGCTGAAGGATAATTTTATGGGTATTATCAAATTCGTATTCAAATTTTTTCAAACTCTTATCATTTAAATCAACGAGCAGGGAAAAAGGATGATTAAGCTTTAATGAATTGAGAGAATAAATATCTTTTGATTTATCAACAAACTGCAGAATTGTAGGAAAAGAAAACCAGCCGTTTAACAGGGAACCTAAACTATCCCCTGCTGCAATAGTGGATTTGAGATTTAAAAGTTTATCGCCAATAACTTCAATTTCAAATTCTTTGCGGGGAGCTTCGGGAATAAGAATAAAAACGCATTCATCACGCAAAAGCTGAACGACATCAGCATATTGTTCCTTAAACATATCTTTAAGGTACAAATATTCTTCCTGAATGGTGCCGCCCATTGTGGCAATAAAAGTACGTAAATTGGAGCGAGCCGTTAAATCCCATTCCTCGGCATAGGGCTCATCTGTGCTTATGCCTGCTTGGCTGTCAGTTATATTTTGTTCTGTATTGTCAGGAGCTTTTGGAGCAATATTTTGTGGAGTATTTTGCTCGGCTGTTTCCTGATTACGCGTTTGGACGGCAGTATTCTCAGGCGCTTGACAGTTATTTTCATTTTGCATGGCTGCAGCGTTTTCTTCTGCCTGCTCGGCATAGGCGGCAGTTACAAAAGAAAGCATAAGGATACAAACAAAAAAGCGGATATATTTTTTTATCAAAGATTTTTCTTTACACATAAGCATAGTCAACTCTATGCCAGCTTTCCAAAAGTGTAAAGAAATTTTTAAAAAATAATGCCCCTTGAGAAATTCAAAGGGCATTTTGCATAGGCACATATTTGGGGTAATAACATGAATATTCATGTATTCCAAACATCTTTTTTACACTTCATTATAATAAGAATACTAAACACAATGGACTGAACCATGTGGTATTAATGCGACCAATATGGTAAAACCATCCTTTGTTTTACTCATCTAATCACCCCGTTGGATTCACCCCGCCTCGCATTCAGACGGGGTGACATCTTTCAGGTCTGAGCGCCAACAACAGATCTGAAAGATAGGAGGGGATTTCTTATGCCGCAATAAATGTATATAAGTCTTTTGCGTCTTGGTTATCAGGCAATTCTTTGAGAGCTTCTTCCAAATGGAGGCGTGCTTCGTCTTTTTTGCCTAAATAAATAAGACAGCCGGCTAATGTAATTCTGATTTGAGGATCTTTCGTTTCCCCGTAAAATTTTTCTACAAAGTTAACGGCTTCGTTTACTTTGTCTAAAGCATACGCTTCTTGAACCAGACATCCAAGTGCTACGGTATTTGTTGCTTTGATTTCCAGAGCGTTTTTGAAATATTCAAATGCTTCTGAGTGCATTTCTTTAGTCATGGCAACAAGCCCAAGACCTGTGTAGGCATTGTCTGATTTTTCAAGTTCGAGCGCTTTTTGATAATGCAGTGAAGCTTTATCATAATCGCCAACTTGTACTGCGATTGTTGCCAAGCCCATTTGCGGAGCAGCAAATTCACTGCCGCTTGCGGCTGCTTTTTCATAATACTCTGTAGCCTTTTCATATTCACCCATAAAAAGGTAACATTCGCCTAATTCTTTGTTGATTTCATAATCTAATAAGTCACTCATGGTCTTTTCCCCTCCATGCGATAATTTTTTGTGCCTCATGGCATACTCACCTATTAGCATTTCACGTGCCAAAATTAAAATTTTGTTTTATTTCAATATGTTATGATTTTACATCTTTTTCATTCTCTTTTTCGTCATGCATTTGACAAAAAAAATGGAAAATTTTTCCTGCCTATTTTGCGATAAAGAAAAAACTATCCAATGCAAAAAAAATACCGTATCCTATAAACCAATCAACAAAGGGAAAAACATATGAAACAGGAATTTATTGCCCCGAACCGTGCAGGACGACTTGACAGTTTTTTGAGCGAACAAACACAAATCTCACGTTCTAAAATAAAAAAATATATTGAAAACAACATGGTTACAATTAATTCCCTTGTCTGCACCGACCCCTCTAAAAAAATTCAAGAGGGCGATATCATTGCATTTAACAGACCTCAGGAAGCAAATACCCTCGCAGCAGCAGAAAATTCCCTGACTATTTATTATCAGGACAAATTTTTGGCGGTCATAGAAAAAAAGGCGGGGCTGACGGTTCACCCCTGCCCCTCCTGTCAGGAAGAAACCCTTGTTCATCATTTGCTGTATCATTTTCCAAGCCTCAAAACCATGGAAGGTGAACGTCCCGGCATTGTGCACAGATTAGATAAGGATACGTCGGGGCTTATGCTCATTGCTCTGACAGAAGAAAGCAGATTAAAACTTTCTGACGCTTTTTGTGAAAAAAGCATAAAAAAAACCTATCTTGCCCTTGTTCAGGGCATTTGCCCCAATGGCGAAAGCAGGGAAAGTATTGGGCGTCACCCGAGCATAAAAACAAAAATGGCGCTTGTTCCCGTGAATAAAGGCGGACGGGAAGCATATTCCGAGTGGCAGCGCATTTATCCTCAGCAAAGACAGGCTCAAACTGTCCCGCAAACCACCAATAAACAGAATGAAAATGTTTCCCTTATGAAAGTGCGTATCCACACAGGCAGAACACACCAAATCCGCGTCCATTTGTCAGCCTTCGGCTATCCGCTTTTAGGGGACGAAGTGTATGCCCCGTCAGCTGTTGCCCAAAAAGCTCCCCGGCAAATGCTCCATGCGTATAAACTTTGTTTTGAACATCCCTTTACGGGCGACCACTTGGAATTTACTTCACTGCCCCCTGCTGATTTTTGGGAATGTTTGGAAGAGCAGCTCGTCTTGCAGCAAAAAGCAATCCCCCTTATTGTCACGGGAAATTCCGGTTCCGGAAAATCTGCCCTTCTGGAAACAGCCGCTCGGCAAAATTTGCCGACCTTCAGTGCTGATGCTTGTATTCGTGAATTATATCAAGTCAATAACGATGCATGGTATTTGCTCAAACAACAATACGGTACGCAGTTTGTACCCGATGAAACAAAACCTGTGGACAAAATTGCCTTGGCTAGCGCCATGCAGGATACAAATTTCAAGCAGGAAATAGAAAACTTGCTCCACCCTCTTGTCTATAGCCGTATGCTTGATTTTTTTGCAAAACACGAGCATGCACCTTTTGCTGTTGCGGAAATTCCCCTTTGGTTTGAGAGCAAGCCTCATAAACTTCCGCTTAAACCGTTGACAATATGCGTCAGTGCCGCAAAAGAAATCCGTTATGCCCGCCTCAAATCCCGCAGCTGGACTGATGAAATTATTGCCTCTATGGAAAGCTGGCAAATCCCGCAGGAAGAAAAAAGACGCCTTGCCGACTTTGAAATTCCCAATAACCAAGGCTTAGCAGAATTAGAAGAAAATTTTTTACAACTCCTGCACAATTTACAAGAAAAAAATACTACTGCTGCTGCAATCCTTGCCGACATCAAAAAACAACTGGCATAAAAGACGCCTTATTACAGTATAAAGGTATTTTTTACAATAACTCCGGCATGTTCGTATCTCATTCAAAATATATCATTAAAATTTAAATTAATTTTATTTCTTTTTGGGGGAAATGATTTCCCCCAATCCC
>CAJTMS010000063.1 GCA_910577155.1 uncultured Mailhella sp. | reverse complement strand
CAATTTTAAAGACGAAAATTGTAAAAAATGGAAAAAGCGACTGCAAAAAAATTATACCGTTCAATCTGCATAGGAATATTTTACTTGCTATATATATATATAGTAAAAAAAGCAGAGGAGGTTGTTTATGAAAAATTTACAAATGATTTTTTATTATCTCATGTTAATGACGTTGTTTTCCCCTACAGATGCCTTTGCATATTTTGATCCAGGAACTGGAAGTATTCTTTTACAGGCTCTCGCTGTTGGTTTAATTGCTGTTGGAGGTTTTTGGGCAAAGATTAAACATAAATTTTTGAGCCTGTTTGGTAAAAGTGATGATAAAGGGAAAAAATCATGAAAGCAGCAGCGGGCTCATTTCGTGATCGTTCAGGAAGAGTATATCAGGATAATGATAAAATTATTCGTTCTATCAATGACACGTATCTTGAAGAATGGAAATATATTGTTTCAACAGGTTTATTTAATACATTAATTGCAGATGAACTTGTTGTGAATTTTAAAGAAATTCCTGCACCTGTTCAAAACTCCGTTTTAGGTTTGGAAGTTCATAAAATTCCTTTTATATCTTATCCTTATGAATGGAGTTTTTCACAATTAAAAGATGCCGCATTATTAACATTAAAATTACAGCTTATTGCCCTTGAGCACGATTTAGTTTTGAAAGATGCCAGTGCATATAATGTTCAGTTTGAAGGAAGCAAACCCTGTTTTATTGATTTATTGTCCTTTGAAAAAAGACAGGAAAATTCCCCTTGGTATGCGTACAGACAGTTTTGTATGCATTTTTTAGCACCTTTGGCGCTTAATCGATATTTGGGGCTGTGGACAAATAAGTTCTCTAAGTTACGCACAGACGGTATCCCTTTAAGTGAAGCTGTGGCAGTGCTCCCTTGGAAATGCCGATTTAATTTGGGATTGGCTTTACATCTATACGCTCATGCTAAGATTGAGCAGTCAAATACTGATGCCAGAAAAGCAAGCGAAAAAGTTAAAAAGATTAAAATATCAAAAAAAAATTCAATAGATTTGGCAAATTCACTTTTGCGGCTTGTTGAATCCATATCTCTTCCAAACGTTCATACACAATGGGGAGACTATTATAATGATACAAATTATGATGACGAGGCATTTAAATATAAAAAACATATTGTTTCAAAGGTAGCGCGGCAGTGTGGCAGTCACGTTGAAATGGCAATGGATTTAGGAGCAAATAATGGGGAATTTTCAGCACTGCTTGCACCACATTTTCAATATGTGCTTGCTCCTGATGTAGACCCGCTTGCCGTAGAGCAGCATTACAATATATTAAAAGAAAAAAAACTTTCTACGATTTTTCCGTTTATTTTGGATTTAAGTAATCCTTCACCTGCCCTTGGCTTTGCAAATAAAGAAAGAGATTCTTTTTCTTCCCGCTGCAAAGTAAAATTCATTTCTGCACTGGCACTTATACATCATATTGCTTTAACAGAAGGTATTCCCTTTGCAGAATTTGCTCCGTATCTTGCTGACTTATTAAAAGAACGAGGACAATTGCTTTTGGAATTTGTCCCTCTGGAGGATAGTCAGGTAAAACGGCTTACTGCGGCAAGAAAAGATGATATTTCATGGTATACAAAAGAAAATCTTTTCCATAATTTTTTAGAAGATTTTACGTTAAAAGAAGAGTTTCAGATACCAAATTCTCAGCGCTCATTATTGTTGTTTGAAAAAAAGGATACACTGCATGAATAAAAAAATGTTCTCTTATGGTATATCTGTTTGTTGTCTATTTTTAATTTATCCGATTTTTCTTGTTTGGCTTTGCAATTATTTAAATCCTTATGACAGGATGACGGAAGTTTTAAAAATTTTAAAGTTAAGTTTATTTTTCTTTGCGTTATTATCTGCAGGTATTTTTATTTTCTTTGCAGGAATAGGCAGAAAATTTCATTCAATAACTAAAGTATTTCCTGTTTTTGACATTATTTTTATTGCGTTGATGATTTTGGCTTTGGTTTTTCCTGTAAGCCATACTTTGTTTGATGGACAGCTTCCGGTTCATCCACCTTTATGGGTTTCCATAAAGCAATTTGCTGTTCTTATCGCTGTTTTTGCTTTTGTTGCATGGTGTTATAAACGAAAATTAAAACAGTTTTATTCTATGCGAAATGTGCTGGGAATATTTAGTGTTCTTTTTATTTGTTATGCAACATTTACATTATATAGTGAAGAAAATAAAAGGCAAATGGAATTTCAAAATGCATCGCCTGTTGTATCTGTAGGCGATAAAAATGTTTTTTTGCTCATTGTTGAAACATTGCAGGGAAGTTATTTTGAAGAATTATTTAAATGTGAACCGGAATTATTTAAAGATTTTACGGGTGCAACGCTGTATAGTCATGCCATAACATCCGTTACCTGGTCTCCTTTTTCCGCTAATCAAATTTTTACAGGGAATGATAACTGGCATACATTTGAAAAACGCAGCGATGCTATTGAGGCATTAAAAGAGAATTCTCTTTTGAGTGATGCAGAAGAAAATAATTATAAATTTAATGGGGGAATCTATACTCCTATTCAAGGCTTTTACATTAATCCGTATACCAATGATATTGATTTTTCCCTGCAAATACCCCGCTTATCAATGATATTTGTAAAATATTATTGTGCAGCGATACGGCGTATTGTTCCTGCTGTATTATGGCGAAAAATTTATAAGTTTGAAAACAGAATTTTTAACAAAAATCTCATGGCAGGTCAGTATCCTAATAAAATTGCCGCAAGAGATACTTTTATTGAATTACAAAATCATCTTGAATATGACAAAGATTCTTCTGCCTTCTTCTATAATTTTAATTATATGACACATCGGGAAATTTTATTTGACAGGAATGGCAAATCAATTCCGAATTTATTGCAAAATAAAGAAAATCAACTTGAAGAATATCGTTATGTGCTGTCTCTTTACGGTAATTTTTTAAATAAATTAAAAGAAATGGGAGTGTATAATAATTCCTTAATAATTATGACGGGGGATCACGGAACCTATGATGAACAGTACAGAAACTATAATCCAATGCTTATTGTAAAGCCTCCTCAGAGCAGTCATCCGTTATCGGTTTCTGACAGTGCTGTCATGCTGACCGATATACGGCAGTTAATCAAAAGTTTTATGCAGGGTGATGAAGAGTTTGAAACCGCATATAATACGTTCCAGCAAATTGGGTTAGAAAGAGCGTTTAAAGTTTATGCATTACCGCAAAGTGACCCTGAAAATGGAACAAAATATCTTCCGATCCTTATCAATGGAGATATCAATACAGTTTATAACGAATTGACACAACGCGCACAAAAGAAGCATTAAAAAGAGAAATTGATACTTGATTTGATAAAGAGAAAATAAACGGGATACTTTCTCGTTTATTTTTTTTCCTGAACAGCAATTTTTATTCTGCATACGCCGCAAAGGTTACCGGAAGAAGTAGGATAACCGCATTGCGGGCAAGGGGATAGCGCTTGCCCTTTAGCTTGTTCATCCTGTATAAACGCAGGTTTGCCCCGTTCCAAAAAGCCCTGATAAAAATCGAGTTTTCGTCCGGGCATGGCAAGTTCTAAATCAATCCACAGGCTTTTGAGCACAGAAAAACTGGCTCCTGCACTGTAGGGGCAGGGGGCGTAATGATTTTCAATACCCATAAGGAAAGCATAGTGGGCTGTTTCGTATTCGCTCAGGCGCCACAGCGGTTTGATTTTTTTGCGGAATCCCTCATCATCAGGAAGAATGGGACCCTGATCGCTTAAATAGGCTCTGTCCCAGCGCAGGGTATTGCTGGTAAGGCGGGCTATTTCGTCGTCTAAATTATGTCCGGTGGCAAGGGCGTCAAAACCCAGTTCCCGTGCTGTTTGGTTGAAATAATAGCGTTTGATTTTTCCGCAGGCAGAGCAGATAGGGCGGCTGAGACAGGCTTTTACCTTGGGAATGGCAAGTCCTTCTTGTTCCATTTCTTTAATAATTAAAGGGATAGTGTGCTTCTCACAAAAACGTTCCACAACAGCCCGTGCCTTTTCGGAAGACATGCCAATGGAAAGGTCAATATGCAAGCCGGTGACTTGATAGCCCAAACGGGAAAGCACAAGGGCAAGGGCAAGGGAGTCTTTTCCTCCGGAAAGAGCAACAAGGACTTTTTCGTCTTTTTTAAGGAGTTGATATTGGTCAATGCCTTTTTGGACTTGTTTTTCAAAAAATTGAATAAAACACTCCTCACAAAAAGCTGCATTGTGTGAAGGTAAATCAATAATGGCAGGGGCTTTACAGCGTGTACATTTCATAATTGCTCCAAATTTTTCCAAAGGCAGTCTGATTTAAATTGCTTTGTTATAGTATACAGTTGGTTTTATGACTGCAAGATATCATTGCAAAAAATTTTATTTATTCTTTTTTATGGGGAAATGATGAGCTTTGCTGCCACTGCCCGCAGAGCTCATTCACCCGCTCACGGCTGCCGTTCCCCCGTACCCCAAAATCGTTTGTTTTTTCATAAAAACAAGAAGTTATACTTTGTAAGTGAAAGAATAAAATGTCTTTATCAACAACTTTCCATAGCAGAGCATTTAAATTTTGTGCCATAGTTTTATTTTCGGGTCAATATTTTTATGCCATGAAAAAGCCCCCTTTATGCGGACATAAAAGGGGCGCCAAAAGAGGAGGCAATGAGGAGGTCGGTCAATTATTCATCAGATTTTGTTTGCTGATATTCTGCCACAACCTTGTCAACAACAGGCTGAGGAGCTTCGTCATAATGGTCAAATTCCATGAGGAACAAGCCTTGTCCGCCTGTCATGCTGCGAAGGTCGGAAGCGTATTGCATGATTTCACTCATAGGCACGTTGGCTTTAACTTCAGTAATGCCTTTTTCGGTATCAGAGCCTAAAACCTTGCCGCGTCTTGAAGACAAATCACCAATGATATCACCCATATATTCATCAGGGAAGGTAACAGTCACAAGGGCAATGGGTTCCAAAAGAACCACTTTTAATTTTTCCATGGCGTTTTTGAAAGCGAGAGAGCCGGCCAGTTTGAATGCCATTTCTGAAGAGTCTACATCATGGTATGAGCCGTCATACAGTTTTATTTTGAAGTCAACAATGGGGTAGCCTGCAAGGAATCCGCGTTTTGCGCTTTCCTGAATACCCTTGTCAACAGCGGGGATATATTGTTTTGGAATAGCACCGCCCACAATGGCGTTTTCAAATTCATAGCCTGCTCCGCGTGCAAGGGGTTCCATTTCAATCCAGCAGTCTCCAAATTGACCTTTTCCGCCGGATTGCTTTTTATGTCTGCCCTGAACCTGAACTTTGCCTTTAATGGTTTCACGGTAAGGAATTTTTGGTGTGGTAAGTTCAATATCGACTTTGCCGCGGCGTTTTGCTTTTTCAACAGCAATTTCAACATGGAGCTGTCCCATGCCGGAAAGAAGGGTCTCGCCTGTTTCTTCATCACGGATGAGTTTCAGGCTTAAATCTTCTTCAGTCAGCTTTTGGATAGCTGCAAAAACTTTATCTTCTTCACCCTTGACAGCTGCTTTGACGCCATAGCTGATAAGCTGCGGAAGCGGGTCAGGGCAAGGAATTTCAAAGGGAGCTTTTTCATCGCAAAGGGTATCGCCGGTTTGGGTATTTTTGAGTTTTGCAACGGCAATAATGGAACCTGCCTGTAAGGTATCTTTGCATTGGTTTTGCACTTTGCCGTTTAAAGTAATAAGAGAGCTCATTCTTTCATTTTCGCCTGATGTCATATTTTTGAGGACAGAATCAGAGGAAAGTGTACCGGAAATAACACGCATAATATTGATATGACCGGCATAGGGATCATTGAGGGTTTTGCAGACAAAAGCACAGCAATGTTCATCATCGGCTTTACGTTCACTGCCGTCTTTGCCCGCATAGGGAGCTCTGTCAAGAGGAGAAGGCATATAGGCATCAATGGAATTGAGCAGACGGCGTCCGCCTTTATTAGCTAGAGCACTGCCCACAAGCACGGGCACGATGTCGCGGTGAATGGTTGCGGAACGCAGGGCATTTTGGATTTCTTCCATGGAAAGTGTGCCTTCGCTAAGGAATTTTTCCATGAGTTCTTCACTGGAGCCTGCAATATTTTCAACAGAAATATCACGGAGTAAATGGGCTTCATCTTTGAGTTCTTCAGGAATTTCCCGCTCTTCCACTTTACCGTCACCAATAAAATAAAGAGCTTTAGCAGGGAAAATATCAATAAGACCCACAAATTCTTTATTTTCAATGATTGGCATATAAAAAACAACGGGTTTCATGCCAAGAGTTGAAGAAAGGCTATTAAAAGCCATGTCAAAATTGGCGAGATCCCTGTCCATTTTATTGATAAAAACAATAGTCGGGAGTTTTTCACTCTGGATGTGTGCCCACATTTTTTTGGTTTGAGGACGAACGCCGTCAATAGCGTCAATCACTAAGACAGCACCGTCAACAGCTTTGAGCAGAAGTTCCGTATCTGCATTAAAGTTGTTGTCACCGGGGATATCGATTAAAGAATGGGAATTTTTATTCCAAGTGAAATTTGCAAAACCTGCCTGAATAGAACCGCGCCGTTTAATTTCTTCCGGTTCATAGTCAAGTGCGCTGGTACCTTCTTCAATGGAGCCTAAGCGGTTAATAATACCTGATTGGAATAAAAGCATTTCAGCAATGGAGGTTTTTCCGCAGCCCCCTGTTCCGATAAATGCATAAGTACGTTGATTTTGCAAAGAGTTTGCCATAGTTACTCTCTCCTAAACTTGAAATTAATAGAAATCTACTGATAATTTTTGTAAAATTCCTTTCTATCTTAGTATACGTTTTACTGTTATTCCAACCAATTTGTCAAGCTCTTCCCAAAAAAAAGCTTGACTTGCTTTTCTTTTTATGAGCCTTATAGCACATAGAAATTGAATAATGTATGGGAAAAAGGATAGTTATGGCTAATGTACTTGTGGTCGGGGCAGGGCTTGCGGGCTCTGAATGTGCATTGTATTTGGCAAAGCATGGAATTTCTGTGGTGCTTTTTGAACAAAAACCCGTGCAGTACTCGCCTGCCCATGTCAGCCCTTATCTTGGGGAATTGGTCTGTTCCAATTCGTTTCGTTCCATGCGTGATGAAGGACCGCAAAGTTCCGGGATTGGATTGCTGCAGGCAGAAATGCGGGACTTGGGAAGCAGGATTATCGCATTGGCCTATGAACACAAAGTGCCTGCGGGCAAGGCGTTAGCTGTGGACAGAGAAGCCTTTGCCAAATCATTAACACAGAAAATTGAAGCAAATCCGTATATTCAGCTTGTGCGGAAAGCTGTGCGGGATGTACAGGAAATAGAAAGATTGCGGCAGGAATATAATGCAGAATACGTGGTGCTTGCTTCAGGACCTTTGACATCAGAAAGTTTGGCTCAGTCCTTATCTTCCGTTGTAGGCAGTGAATATTGCTATTTTTATGATGCCATTGCACCCATTATTGCTGCTGACTCTCTGGATATGAATACTGTTTTTCGCGGTTCCCGCTATGATAATATTGCCCCGCCTCCCTATAGTGATGAAATCGCCAAAAGTGAGGAATTATCCAAACAGTGGCGGGAAAAAATGCAGGCAGAAATGCAGCAGTATAAAGAAAAGCAGTTGCATGAAAAGACAGAGCAGCAAGGACAGACTGACGAAGAGAGCGGCGAAGGTGATTATTTAAATTGTCCCATGCACAAACACGAATACGAAGCCTTTTATCAGGCACTTCTTGATGCTGAAAAAGTTGCGTCCCATAATTTTGAAAAGGAACTCCATTTTGAGGGCTGTATGCCCATTGAAGCCCTTGCGGAACGCGGGGAAAGAACGCTGACCTTCGGACCTCTCAAGCCTGTTGGCTTCACAGATCCCCGCACAGGCAGACGTCCCTATGCGCTTTTGCAGCTGAGGGCAGAAAATGCCAATGCACAGGCATTTAATCTCGTAGGCTGTCAGACAAAAATGACCTATAAAGCACAAGACAGTGTTTTCCGACTTGTGCCGGGGTTAAAAAATGTGGAATTTTTACGCTATGGTTCTGTGCACAGAAATACCTATGTGCACGCTCCAACCTGTTTAAATGAAGATCTAGCCATAAAGGGGCATGAACATATTTATTTGGCAGGGCAGATTACAGGCGTTGAAGGCTATGTGGAGTCTGCTTCCTGCGGGCTTTGGGTTGGGATAAAACTGGCAAGCAAAATTTTGGAAAAACCTTTACAGGATTTGCCTATAACCACTGCTCTCGGGGCGCTTATGAACCATTTGCGCAATACGGAAATGAAACAGTTTCAGCCTTCCAATATTCACTTTGGGCTTATGCCCGATCTTGCTGAAAAAACGAAAAAAGCCAACAGGAAAACTCTCATGGCGGAACGGGCAAAACGGGATTTTGCCGCTTGGAAAGCAAATTTCTGGGATAAATAAAAAATTATTCGTCTAAAAATTACTCATCAAACAAGGAACAGGCTTTTTCAAATTCCTCTTGGCTGGGCAGAATTTTTTTTCTCTTGAAAGGGAAATTGTTTGTCGAAGTTTTCAACATCATTTTGCTTAAAGTCAAAGACATCGGAAAATTTTACGAAGCCTGAAACATTGTCCAAAATCTTGTCTTGCAGGGGCAAAACAAGTAAACTCTTATAAAATTTTCCGTCAGGCATGGAAAGATTGTGTTTTTTCCCGCCGCAAAAACCATAAGAAGCATACTCTTTAGACAGTGTCGTCAATTGGTTTTTAATTTTTTTAAAACTCTGTTATTCTCCTAAAAAAGGAGAGAAATATGAACTACACACATCGTCGTCATGATATATCTGACAGA
>CAJTMS010000062.1:1957-9379 GCA_910577155.1 uncultured Mailhella sp. | reverse complement strand
CAATATCGGAAATCACGTTCATAATTTCGTTAATAGCCTGTGCGTGTTCGGAAAGAACGCCCATTTCAGACTGGAGTTTTAAGGATTCTTCACGAACTTCCACCATAGCCTTTACACATTCCTGCATGGATTCGGAACCGGCAGTAGCTTCGGTACGCACATTAGCAGCGCTGTCGGAAGTAGTGCCTGCGTTGCGGGCAATTTCAAGAACGGTTGCATTCATTTCTTCAAGGGCTGTCGCCGTGGTCGCAACACGGTCGGCTTGGTCTTGGGCGCCGCGTTCAGAAAGTTCTATTTGGGCAGAAAGCTGTTCGGAAGCAGAGGAAGCAATACTTGCAACCTGTTCCAGTTCAACTGCAATATTTTGCATGTTTTGGTGTGAATCTGCAATAATTTTAGCCTGTTCTGTCTGTTCGGTAATATCACGCCATACAGTAATAGTATCTGTAACGTCTCCGTGTGCATCAAAAAGAGGCTGAGCGGTTGCGTCAATGTGCAGTTTATTTCCTTTATGAGTGATATATTCTTGTTGATTGTGACCTTGTTGTTTGCTTGTAATAGCCTTTAGAGTACAAGTATTTTTATTTTCTTCACGGTACATAAACTCACCGGAAGTCTGTCCGATGCAGTCTTCCATTTTACGTGGGTTTTCAAGTAAATTCATCATTTCTTTATTGGCGAATTTAAGTCTGTTGTTTGCACCGTAAACAGCAATTGGAATAGGCATGGATGAAAGAATGCTTTGAGAAAATTCAAGCGTTTCTTTCAGTTTTTCTACCATGTTAATAATATTGCGATAAACGCCGATATGTTCTTTTCCGTCATTGATATCGTAATCACCATTGGTGACGCGCTCTGCTAAAACAGAAAGATCGCTTGGGTCTGTGCCCAGTTGTTTCATTATGTTTTTACTCAGGACAATAGCTAAAATAATGCCGAGCAAAACAGCAAAAACTACTGCATATAAAAGTTGGTGTTTTACTTCCCCTTGAACACGGGCAAAAGCTTTGTGGGCAATATCAGAGATAGCGGAGCCTTCTTCCAGATTATAGGCGCTGTATTTCATGCCTTGGGCAAGGGACGCATTGAGTTCTTTATTGATACCAAATAAGGGATTGGCAGTCTCAATATAGGCACGAATATTTTTAAGAATTGGAGCAAAAAGAGGATCGTTATAACCGGCAGTTTTCTCTTCAAATTCTTTTACTCGTTTTGTGACAACGCTCAGGCTTTCATCAGAATAAGAAATAAGGAAATTTGCCAAAGCTAAACGGATATTGGTAAAACATTCGCCAATGACTTTTCCTGCCAGTAAATTATCGGCATTGCCTGTTTGATAATATTCCTGCTCTGCGCTTTTTTCGATATTTGCTAAATCTTCTTGGATAGTATAGCCAATTTTAGTGATTACAGCGTCTGTATCATGGAATTGTTTAAAAAGCGCTAAAATTTTATCAATGAGAGGAGCATACTCATTGGTTGTTTTTTTGATGTTGCGCAGATGTTCTCTGGTAATTTCCTGTGCGACGATATTAAGCATTTCGTCACAGTTTTTTTGGATTTCCTGAAAATACGTTTTTACGTCGTTTAGCAGTTCGGCATTATTGGAGGAAATAGCTGCTCCTGCTGCTTTATCAGCCTGCAAAATAGCAGCACTAATATTATTGCCGTAAGCAAGAACGTTTTTTTGCCTTTCAAATCTGCCCGTGGCATTCCAAGAAAGCACACTGATAAAAACAATCAGTAAAATGGTCATGCTGAACGCTAAAAGGAGTTTGGTTGTTAATTTCATGTCGCTACCTCTTTTTTCTTGCTCAAGGAGCAAGCCATATGGTGTATGCCCTGACGAGCATTTTTGCTGAGTATATATAAAAGTATTATTGTCTGTACGTTAGAAAGAGAAAAAGAGGAAGAAATCAGTCCAGACACGGGAGCAAAAAATTTTGTCTTTGAAAGAGCGTCAAGAGAATATTCTCTTTGTCATTATACATTCTTATCGGCTGACAGTAAATCTTTATCAGGGTGAAAGGCTTTCGCTTTACCGAAAAGCCTTCCCCCGTTTGATGTTTGTTATGTACTTTTTGTTTTTTAGAAATAAGTGCTTTTGTTTTCGGCAACTGCCCTTATTACTTATGGTTATTCTTTATTTGTTGCCTGCAATTGTTCAATAAGCTGGCTGAGGACATGGGTTTGTGAGACTAATTCTTCAACTGCCTTGCGGGCTTCCTGCATGTTGTTTGCATTATCCTTGGCAATATTGTTGATACTGTCAACGGACTGAGTAATTTCCTCACTGGTTGCGGATTGTTCTTCAGAAGCTGTTGCGATGGCACGAACCTGATCGGCGGTTGTATCGGCAAGAGAAACAATGCCAAGGAGAGCTTCACCGGCATGGCTCACCATTTCCGTAACCTTTTCAATCTTTTCAACAGCACCGATTACAAGGCGGGTATTGTCAGCAGTGGATTTTTGGATTGCGGAAATTGCATTGCCGACATCGGTGGTACTGGTCATGGTTTTTTCCGCAAGGTTTCTGACTTCGTCAGCAACAACCGCAAATCCGCGTCCTGCTTCACCGGCACGGGCAGCTTCGATGGCGGCGTTCAGAGCAAGGAGGTTGGTTTGGTCGGCAATATCGGAAATCACGTTCATAATTTCGTTAATAGCCTGTGCGTGTTCGGAAAGAACACCCATTTCAGATTGCAGCTTCAAGGATTCTTCACGAACTTCCACCATAGCTTTTACGCATTCCTGCATGGATTCAGAACCGGCAGTAGCTTCGGTACGCACATTAGCAGCGCTGTCGGAAGTGGTGCCTGCGTTTCTTGCAATTTCAAGAACGGTTGCGTTCATTTCTTCAAGAGCAGTCGCGGTTGTGGCAACACGATCTGCCTGATCTTGGGCGCCGCGTTCAGAAAGTTCAATTTGCGCAGAAAGTTCTTCGGAAGCTGAGGAAGCAATGCTTGCAACCTGTTCCAGTTCAGCTGCAATATTTTGCATATTTTGGTGAGATTCAGCAATAACTTTGTTTTGACGCACACGTTCGGTAATATCCTGCCATACGCTGATAACGTCTGTAATGTTGTTATGGCTGTCAATAAGAGGCTGTGCAATGGTTGAAACGTTGATATGCTTGCCCTTATGGGTTTCATATTCAAGATCCAAATGCCCTATTTCTTTGCTTGCGATAGCTTTAGCTGTTGCCGTATTGAAGTTTTCCTGACGGTACATGAAGGTACCGGAGGTTTCGCCGATACAGTCTTCCATTTTTTTGGAAATTTCAAGTAAATTCATCATTTCTTTGTTGGCGTATTTGAGTCTGTTGTTTGCGCCAAATACAGCAATAGGAATAGGCATGGATGAAAGAATGCTTTGAGAAAATTCGAGCGTTTCTTTCAATTTTTCAACCATGATAAGAATGTTGTTGTACACACCGACATGTTCTTGTCCGTCGTTGATGTCGTAGTCGCCGTTGGTTACACGGGTTGCCATATCAGAAAGCTCCTGAGGATCAGCTCCAAGCTGTTTGAGTACGTTGCGGCTGATGAAAATTGTCAGGAAAATAGCAATAACGATTGCAATACCGCCAATGGTGATAATTTGCATAATGGTGCTTTGTTTTGTTGCTTCAAAACGCTGACGGGCGATAACGGATAATTCTTTGCCGCTTTCTTCAAGCTTCATTACACGGACAGAACCTTCTGCAATACCTTTTTGCAATGCAATGTGAGCATTGATAAGAGGAATGCTTTCATCGGTATACTTGACTGCTCTTTCAAGCATGCTTCCGTATACGGCATTGTTTTTATTTGCATCAGCCAGGGCTTTGATTTTATCAATTTGATTATAGGTAGCTTTTAATGTTTCTTCTGTTTTGCTCATTTGGTAGTTAGCCAAAGCTTGACGAAGCTGCATCATCATGGAGTCAAATTCAGAAAGACGCATATAGGCATCTGCATTGCCTGTAATATTGTATTTATTTACAGCGTCAGCGGTGAGGGTTTCAAGTTCCTTAATAATATCGGAACCAATAATACCAAGACCTATGTCAATTTTACGGATTTGGTCAAAAGAACTGCCTAAACCATTAATAATTCGCGGCAGGACTACAGATTCTTCTTTTATGTTTTCAAAAAGGGTTTTGGTTTTTTCCATGTTTGCAAGGCTCATCAGATCTTCAATAGATGAGGCATTATCTGCAAAATCTGCTGCTGCCTTGTTTACTGCCTGTGTATCATTTGTAGCAATAGCAGTTAAAACTTCGCCGTTCACTCTCAGAACATCGGAAACAAAGTCTTCTGTTTTAGCCAAAAAGTCTTTTTGCCTTGTAAATTCCGTTACGGCATGCCATGATAATCCAGACATAATCAAAAGGAGAATTATGAGGCAACTAAAAGACGCAATCAATTTGTTGGAAAGTTTCATATAGCACATCCTTTTTTATTTCATGCTCTGCGGGAGCAAATTTCTTTGACAGTGCAAAATAAAATTAAAAATTGACAAATAATTTTTGTTCATTAGCTTAATAGATTAAAATTAATTGTCAATATTGTTTAACGGTATTTTACAAAAAGAGAATAGGTTTTTTAATAAAAAAAAAACGAGCTGTTTCTTTTTGAGAAAAAGCTCGTCTTATGTTTATTTAGTTAATAATTATTATTTTGATGCCTGCAATTGCTCAATAAGCTGGCTGAGAACATGGCTTTGGTTTACCACTTCTTCAACTGCCTTGCGGGCTTCCTGCATGTTGTTCGCGTTTTCCTTGGCAATACTGTTGATGCTTTCCACAGAGTGAGTGATTTCTTCACTGGTTGCGGATTGTTCTTCAGAGGCTGTTGCGATAGTACGAACCTGATCGGCTGTTGTATCCGCAAGGGAAACAATGCCGAGGAGCGCATCGCCTGCGTGGCTTACCATGTCCGTAACCTTTTCAATCTTTGCTACTGCGTCCACAACAAGGCGCGTATTGTCAGCGGTTGATTTTTGAATTGCGGAAATTGCATTGCCGACATCGGTGGTACTGGTCATGGTTTTTTCCGCAAGCTTTCTTACTTCGTCAGCAACAACAGCAAATCCGCGTCCTGCTTCACCGGCACGGGCAGCTTCGATAGCGGCGTTCAAGGCAAGGAGGTTGGTTTGGTCGGCAATATCGGAAATTACGTTCATAATTTCGTTAATTGCTTCTGCGTGGTTAGAAAGAACGCCCATTTCAGTTTGCAGTTTCAAGGATTCTTCTTTTACGCCTATCATTGCACGTACACATTCCTGCATGGATTCTGAACCGGCAGAAGCTTCGGAACGCACATTGGAAGCGCTGTCGGAAGTTGTACCGGCGTTGCGGGCAATTTCGAGAACGGTTGCGTTCATTTCTTCAAGGGCAGTCGCTGTGGTTGCAACACGGTCAGCTTGGTTTTGTGCGCCGCGTCCTGAAAGCTCGATTTGAGCTGAAAGCTGTTCGGAAGCAGAGGAAACAATAGTGGCTATCTGCTGCAATTCCTGTGCTACTGAAAGCATATTTTCCCGCTGGGCATTGGCGATTTTGCTCTGTTCCTGTGCTTCTGCCATGGCGAGAGCCGCTTTTTTTTGCCGCTTCTTCCGCTTCTGCTTTTTGTTCTTCGGTATTTAAAAGGCGCCGCAGACCATCAAGCATTTCTTTTGTTCCTCTTGCCATGATGCCAACTTCATCACCGCGTTTTCCGCCGCGGACAAGGGCGGCTTCTTCGTCTGCAGGAAGATTTAATTCACCGCGGGCAATTCTTTCAATAAATGACGCCAGTTTTCGCAATACTCCGACAATGTCTTTGGCAACAAAGACAATAATCAGTCCCACGATCAGCATGGTCAGGCAGGCAGCCAGAACGCTTTGTGTGAACATGGAACGGACAGGGGCGAGTATATCATTTTTTTCAACGCTGATAATGATAAGCCAGTCAGCTAAAGGAATACGGTCAAAATATGCCAGCATTTTGGCATCATTCTGTTCATATTCATAATGTCCTGCCTGTGCACTCAGCATATACTGGAACCATGGCTGGCTGCCGTCTTCTGCGCCGACAAGTTTTGTGTCAGGATGCATGAGCAGTTTGCCGGTTTTATCATAAACAAAACATTTTCCGGTTTGGGCGATTTGGACGGTATCAGTTGTTGTGTGCGCCATTTCTTCCAAGGCTGTGGTTGTATAAACAACGCCGATAATGGAATCACCGTCTTTGACGGGGAATCCTGCGGCAGAGGATAAACGTCCGTTTGCCTTGCTTTGAATGGTGACAGGCTCTATTCCCCCTTGCAGGGCAGCTTGAAAATATTTACGGTCAGCAACGCTGTTTCCGATAAAACTTTTTGTGGAGTGAATAAGAACAGTACCATTTTTGTCTACCAGACCGACATCACGCAGCAAACCATAATTTTTAACCAGCTGCAAAATATTTTCTTTTAATTTTTGTTCCAGCACCGCTGTTTCATCATTTGTATTCTCCGTATCGGCGCTTTCTTTCAGACGCAGAAATTTAATGACATCAGTGTTACAGGCAAAATTAGTCATGGTACTGCTGAGCAGATTAACCGTATTGGAAAGTTCAACTTTCTGTCCATGCAAAACCAGCTGCAATTCTTCATTAATTTGATTGTTCAAAGCTGTGTTTGCTGAATGGTAGTTCAATGCTGTCACAGCAATAAGCCCAATAATTGCAGGGAGTAAAATAAATGCTAACATTCGTTGTAAGATTGACAAGTTCATAAAAATCTCTTTGGAACGTAATGAATTTTTTTAATATATCATACTATAATTATCGAGTTAAGCCAATTACCAATATAGTATTCTTGGCTTATCCTGTTGCCTTATCAAAAAAATTTCAAACAGAGGAGTTTTCTCTGTTAAGGGAGTTTTGGGTATTATTATATGTTTAGGTGTTGATAAAATAATAAGAGCTTTCCTTTACAGAAAGCTCTTATATAGTTAATGGTTATTCCTTATTTTGACTTTGCAGCTGCTCGATAAGCTGGCTGAGAACATGGCTTTGGTTAACCACTTCTTCAACTGCCTTGCGGGCTTCCTGCATGTTGTTTGCGTTTTCTTTCGCAATATTGTTGATACTGTCCACAGATTGGGTAATTTCTTCGCTGGTGGCTGATTGTTCTTCAGAAGCTGTTGCAATGGCACGAACCTGATCGGCGGTTGTATCGGCAAGCTGGACAATGCCAAGGAGTGCTTCACCTGCATGGCTTACCATTTCGGTTACCTTTTCAATCTTTGTTACTGCGTCTATGACAAGACGGGTATTGTCAGCAGTGGATTTTTGGATTGCGGAAATCGCATTGCCGACATCGGTGGTACTGGTCATGGTTTTTTCCGCAAGGTTTCTGACTTCGTCAGCAACAACCGCAAATCCGCGTCCTGCTTCACCGGCACGGGCAGCTTCGATA
>CAJTMS010000062.1:0-1945 GCA_910577155.1 uncultured Mailhella sp. | reverse complement strand
GCAAGGAGGTTGGTTTGGTCGGCAATATCGGAAATCACGTTCATAATTTCGTTAATAGCCTGTGCGTGTTCGGAAAGAACGCCCATTTCAGACTGGAGTTTTAAGGATTCTTCACGAACTTCCACCATAGCTTTTACACATTCCTGCATGGATTCGGAACCGGCAGTAGCTTCGGTACGCACATTAGCAGCGCTGTCGGAAGTAGTGCCTGCGTTGCGGGCGATTTCAAGAACGGTTGCATTCATTTCTTCAAGGGCTGTCGCCGTGGTCGCAACACGGTCGGCTTGGTCTTGGGCGCCGCGTTCAGAAAGTTCTATTTGGGCAGAAAGCTGTTCGGAAGCGGAGGAAGCAATACTTGCAACCTGTTCCAGTTCCATGGCGATATTTTGCATATTTTGGTGGGAATCTGCAATAATCTTGTTTTGGCGTACGCTTTCCGTAATATCCTGCCATACGCTGATAACATCGGAAATATTGTTATGTTCATCAAAAATAGGCTGGGCAATGGTTGCAACGTTGATATGGTTGCCTTTATGGGTTTCGTATTGAATATCCAATTTGCCGGCTTGTTTGCTTGCAATGGCTTTAGCTGTTGCCGTGTTGAAGTTTTCCTCACGATACATGAAGGTGCCTGAGGTTTCGCCGATGCAGTCTTCCATTTTTTTAGTAATTTCAAGCAAATTCATCATTTCTTTGTTGGCGTATTTGAGTTTGTTGTTGCCGCCAAAGACTGCCACGGGGATAGGCATGCAGGAAAGAATATTTTGAGAGAACTGCAGGGTTTCTTTCAGTTTTTCAACCATCATAATGATATTGTGGTATACACCGACATGTTCTTTACCATCGTTGATGTCATAATCTCCATTGGTAACGCGTTCAGCCATGACTGAAAGCTGACCCGGATCCGTACCAAGCTGTTTCATAATGTTTCTGCTGATAATGATAGTCAGCAAAATACCCAAGATGACAGCAACAATACTTGCGATGGCAAGCTGTGAGCGTACAGATTGGCTGACATTGTTGAATAAAGTAATGGCAAGATTAGTAACGGCAGTGGATTCCTGCAATGCGTATTGTACGCCTTTATTGGATTCTACGCGCAAGTTTCCGATTTTTGATCCGGTTTCGAGAAGAGGTTTTACCTGATCAAGATAGGTTCTGATGTCAGAAATGCTTTTTGTAAAAATAGAATTATTTTTTACATCACTGCGATTAAAAAGTGTGTTGGCATTGTCAATAACATTCATTGCATTTTGATAGGCCGTATCGGTTTCCGTGAATAAAAATGCCATGAGTGCATAACGGATATTTGCAGCAACAAGGGCAATATCGCTTGCAATGATATATTCTTCCGCATTGCCGGTGAGATTGTATTTTTTTTCTGTTTCACCGATAATTTCATTTAAAGTGCTTTGAACCTCATTGGCTGCTTTGCCGGCTTCACCCAAAATTCTATTAAAATCTCTTATGAGCGTTTCAATTTGATTGAGGATAGGATTGTACTGACTGATATTATTAAGGATATTATTCAAGTGCTCTTTGTTTTCCTGACTGGTAACAATAGCTAATAATTTCGTTGCCGTGTTTTTTCCGTTTTCCAGTTTTTTATAGGCTTCTTGAATGGGCTCGGGTTTATAGTCAATAATGGCTTTTGCCACTTGGCTTTCTGTTGCCATGATATCAGAAATAATAGTTTCTGAAAGAAGAAGAACCTCTTTTTGTCTGTCATATTTTGCCGTAGCGAACCATGAGAGACAGGAGATAGCTGCAATTAAGGCAATGGTTGCTCCAAAGGATAAAAGCAGTTTGGCAGTGAGTTTCATAGCATATCCTCGTTATTATAAAGTTTATGAAAGCAAAATTTTACTATAGCCTTAATTTCGGCAACAAAATTAAATAGTTTAGTAGGCAGTGTCGTCATTTATTTATAACTTATTGATTTTAT
>CAJTMS010000061.1 GCA_910577155.1 uncultured Mailhella sp. | reverse complement strand
GCCCTGAAAGCACAAGGTGTTTTTGGGCATCATTGCAGTATGTTATCAGCCTTTCAATTTCTTCCTGAGTAATAAGTTTTGCATGATATGCATAAAGGATTTCATCGCATAACAGCATGGCAGCTTGTTCTTTTTTCGTTTCCAGCCATGCAAGAGCGGCAAGAACCGCCTGCCTGTGCTTTGCTCTGTCAGCTTCATTCCGGAAAAAACCGCATCCGCCGATATGAAAATTATCCTGCAAAAGCTTTTGCAATGCAATTTGTTCGCCTGCCTGCACATTGCTCTTCATAAATTGTACAAAGCAGAGGGGTATGGCATTCCCATACGCCCGCAAAGCTTGTCCAACAGTTGCGCTTGTTTTTCCTTTGCCGTTGCCGGTGTACACAATAATCATTTTTTATTCTTCTTCCATATTATATTGTTTGATTTTTGTATGCAGGGTTTTGCGTGAAATACCCAAATGCTTTGCCGTTTCGGATTTATTATTA
This sequence comes from uncultured Mailhella sp., assembly GCA_910577155.1. GTDB lineage: Bacteria > Desulfobacterota > Desulfovibrionia > Desulfovibrionales > Desulfovibrionaceae > Taurinivorans. The sequence continues at coordinate 8,945 of CAJTMS010000061.1, read as the reverse complement.
TCACATTCTTTTAATGTTTTTAAAATAAAGGCTTTTTCCATATCTTCCAATGTGCTTATGCTTGCAAAATCATTTTTGGGAGTATGGATATGCTGCAGTAAATTGGGAAGCTGTGCTTCGTCGATATAATCTCCGTAGGTTAAAATACAGGCTCTTTCAATGACATTTTCCAGTTCCCGGACATTGCCGCGCCATTCATGCTTTAAAAGACAATCCATAGCCTTAGGGGTAAAACCTTTTATCTCTTTATTGTTTTTCTTTGCATATTGCGTCAGAAAATGCTGTGCCAAAACAGGAATATCTCCTTCCCGTTCTGCAAGGCTTGGAACATCCAAGGTGACAACATTCAAACGGTAGTATAAATCTTCACGAAAACGCCCGTTTTGTATTTCTTCTTCTAAATTTCTGTTGGTTGCTGCAATAATCCGCACGTCTATGACAAAAGTTTCATCACTGCCGACCCGCTGGATTTCTTTTTGCTGTAAAACCCGTAATAGTTTGACTTGCATTTGCGGTGAAATTTCGCCTATTTCATCAAGAAAAATGGTTCCGCCATTGGCTTGGAAAAAACGTCCTTCCCGTTTTTTGTCCGCACCTGTAAACGCTCCTTTTTCATGTCCGAAAAGTTCGGATTCCAAAAGTGTTTCAGAAAGGGCAGCACAATTGACAGTCACAAAAGGTTTATTTTTTCTGTTGCTGAGCTCATAAATAGTGCGGGCTACCAGTTCTTTTCCCGTTCCGGATTTTCCGCGTATCAGTATGGTTGCATCAGATGGTGCAAAACTTTTAATTAGCTCTTTTAATTGAACAATGGGTTTACTGCTTCCGATAATATTGGTCTGGTATTCAATTTCCATTGTTTCTACTTGTTTTTTGAGTTTTGCATGGTCTAAGCTGTTATCAAGGGTTATTTTCAGCCTGTCAAAATCAAGAGGTTTGGTCAGATAATCATAAGCACCGCTTTTTACACATTCAACGGCATTTTCAACATCAGAAAACGCTGTCATCATAATAACGGGAATGGCAGGATTGTAGGCATGGATAAATTTAAGGGCAGTGATACCGTCCATGTCAGGCATACGGATATCCATAAGCACACAGTCAAAAGGAATTTCTTTAATCCTTTCAACTGCTTCAATCCCATTTTCTGCCCGTGAAATTTTGAATTGCCATTTTTTCAATAATGTTTCCAGCATAAGCCCGTGTGCTTTATCGTCATCAACAATTAAAATATGATTATTCATACAAATCCCTCTGCTTAGATATTAAGTGGTAATGTTATCAGAAAAGTTGTGCCAACATGTTCGCTGCTTTCAACTTTTATGCTGCCTTTGTGTGCCTCAATGATTTTTTGCACTATAACAAGTCCAAGCCCCGTTCCTTTTGCTTTTGTTGTGAAATACGGTGTAAAAAGCTGAGAAATTTTATTTTGTGCTATGCCATGCCCGCTGTCTTTGATAGAAATATGAATGGTGTTTTGCTCCTGCCAAGCCTTCGTTGTAATACAGCGTTCTTTCTCGGGAGAATTTTTTTTCATGGCTTCAATTGCATTGATATATATGTTATGGAAAACCTGAATTATTTTATCAAAGTCAAGATTTACTTCCGGTGCCGTAATTTCATTATGAAAGACAACTTGGTTTTCTTTTGCCTGAATAACAAGAGAATTTTGTACTTGCTCAATAACTTTTTGCAGAGAAACAATACTTTTTGTAAGGGTATTGGGTTTGGAAAGTTCCAGTAAATCAGCAATAACTTTATCTACCCGGCAAATTTCCTGATTCATGATTTCTGCAAGCGTTTTTTCTTCGCTTCCTTCCTTGGAATTTTCTTCAAAAATTCGTGCAAATCCTTTTATGGTGCTTAAAGGATTTCGGATTTCATGGGCAATGCCGGCTGCTAATTGCCCCACGGAAGCAAGTCTGTCTTTTCTGTTCAATTCTTCCTGCAATTTTTGGATTTCTTTTAAATCTCGTAAAATAATACCTATTCCTTTTTTTTCATTATCAATAGTAATGGTAAAACTGTTCAGTTCCAAACTGTTGTCAGGCTGATGAGTTGTTTTTACCATGGCATTGATAATCGGAACATCAAAGTTGAGGTAAGCAACAGAAGGGATATAATCGCATATATTTTTGCCCGTCAAATTGCTGCTGCCAAGCATTTCTTCTGTAACAGGATTGCAGGTTACAATGACATTATCTTTATTTAATGTCATAATTCCAAGGGGTATCGTTTTCATGAGCCCGTCAAAATAAACTTTTGATGTTTCAATAAGCTGGTATGATTTTTGATATTTTTTTAAAAGGACAAAAGACAGCAAGCTCATAAAAATAAGAAAGCTAAAAGCAATAACATGCAGCATAGTTTTTTTGTCATCGCGTAATTTAGCTTCTAAAATTTCTTCAGTTTTAAAACCAACCACAAGAAAAATCTGCATATTATCAGCACTAAAATTGCGGAGCAGTTCACGCTGACAGTGAAGGATTTTATTTCTTCTATGATGTCCGTTCCTTTTTTCAAATTGGGGATGAGGAGGAAACAGCGCTCTTTGCACAATAATATATTTTGATTCTTCCAATTGTGCAGAATTAAAAGGAAAATCCGGATTAATACACACATTGTAATTTGAAGTTTCCGCAAGCGCTGGGGTAATAGGCAGGATTTTGCCAATCATATCATCATTATTGGAAACCAGCACCATGCCTTTTCCATTGGCTAATGCAATAAATTCAACATCATCTTGTAATGTATAATTGCTGATTAAATCATCCATTTTTTCTTTTGTATCAATCTGTGAAGCAATAATATTGGATTCAATGGTTTGTAAAATAGATTTTCCTTTTTCACGGATAAGAAAGGTAGAGATATTAATGTTGCGTTCTGAAATTTTAATGTCCCAGACCAGCAGGGAAGTGGCAACAATAAAGACAATCAAAATAATAAAATAAGGGGCAATTTTTAAAAATATTTTTTGCATGGGGCATCACGTATAATTAATCTCATTTTTATGTATCTGCAAAATGCTTGCCAAATTCATTCCTTTAATTTATAAAGTAAATGTGTACTGTTAATACAAAAGACATGTGAAAAAAAGTTAAACTTTACTTTTTGATGTGTATAATTTACACACTTTTTTCATTAACTTCAAGACAAAATGTGAGGAAAATTTTTATTCTGACAGCCTGAATACTAAGGATAAAGTTTTTTGGAATATAAATTGCTTAATAAAAAAGAAAGGAGAATACAATGAAAATAAAAAATATTTTTATTATCAGCGCAATGGTTTTAGGTCTTTCCTTTGGAGTTTCTTCCGGTTTTTCTTATGCAGAAGAAAGCAGTTTGAAAACTTTTGAAGAATTTGCTCAGGATACGGATAATTTTGCAAAATGGGAAAAAGAACATCAAGCCCATATCAAAAAAATTCAGGAATTAAAAGATGAAAAACGTGTAAAACGTTTGGAATACAAAGCGTTTACACATAACCCCAATGCAGAACCAAAACTTATTTCCAAAACTGCCCGTGAACTGGTTATGCTTGATCGGCAAATCAAAACATTAAACGAAAACTTCATGACAACTACCCGTGAAAAATACGGCGTTGACTTTGCCGGTTTCAGATTCCACAGAGATTTAACTCCCTGTTTCAAAAAACATTATGACCAATATGCTCATCCCTGCCCTCAAAACTATGACAGAAGAATGCCTCCTCATATGAGAAATCCGCATCGCATGCCTCCTCACCACGGTATGAGAGGATATTGCCCATATGGTAACTTTGAAGGTTTTGAACAAAATATGATGCAGGAAGAAGCCATGCCCATGGAAGAAAATCAAAATATGGAAAAACAAGCTGAACAACAAGACATTGATATGTAATTGCTGTGTAATATTGGCATAAAAAAAGGGCGTTTCGCCCTTTTTTTATTTAATGATATTCATATCCGTTTGTTCCCATTCATCTAAAATCCCTGAACCGGCAAGCGCCTGATACAAAATAATTCCTGCACTGGTGGACAGATTTAAACTCCTCACAGTATTAAAAATGGGTATTTTTACACGATAGGGTGAAAGACATAAAATTTCCTGAGGTAACCCCCTTGTTTCCGGTCCAAAAATGAGGGCGTCCTCTTTTGTATATTGAAAAGTGTGTAAACTTTTCCCGCCTCTTGCACTTGTCATAACTAAACGATGCTGTTTCCCTGCCATATTCATATAGCTTTCAAAATTTTTCCAAATGGAAAGTTTGACATAGGGCCAATAATCCAGTCCAGCTCGTTTTAAATATTTATCATCCAGAGAAAAACCAAGCGGCTCAATAAGATGCAGTTCAATTTGAGTCCCGGCACAAAGACGGGCAATATTCCCTGTATTGGGAGGTATTTCCGGCTCATAAAGTACAATTTGCATAAAAATCCTAATATTCAATCTGGCAAATTTTTTGTAATTGTTTCAGATAATCTTCATGGGTGTCCAAGTAAAATGACAGTGCTCTGGCATAGTTTTCCCCGAGCATTTCATCAATAAAGAGCTGGCTGATATCCTTATGGCAAAACAGCACATACTGCATGCGAAGAAGAGCTAATTTTTCATTTTCAGAAACGGAGTGAACAATCTTTTTTAACGTAGAAATGGAACGAGGCTGATAATAATACAGATACATCAAATCAAGGGCATTGATAATGATATTGATATATAACTGTTTATCTCTGTCTTTAATAATTGTTAATACTTCTTGCGGTTTTTTAAGCATTTCCGCACTGCCTTTTTCAGGAAAAATAAGCTCAAGCTGGGTAAATTGTGAATAGAGTTTTTCAAAGGCAAGGCGATAATCCCATTTTCTAAACCAAGTATAACTTTTTTTATCAGCATAGCCTTCCACAAGCGCCGCACCTGTATCGGAAGCCATTTTTGAAGTAATGGCAGAGCATGCCGCCACAAGTTCAAGCGCATTTGCAATACCAAAAAACATTAAAAAATTAAAGAAAATGTGGTTATAGACAATGGAAATTGGAATGGCAAGAAAACTTCTGAAAAAATTGCCCACAATAGCTTCCGTCTGCAAGCCGCGGATATAGTTATGTCCCATAATATAGATACCATTAACAAGGGAAATGACGGTAAACGAAAGCCACGGATAATTTGAGGCTGTTATCCCAAAGGTTTCCTCTAAACAGTAAACCCGAACAATGGATTCCAGAAGAATAACCGAAATTCCTGTATACATGAGAGAATCACAAAGACGGCTCCAACTGACATAGTTATTCCAGCGCATAAGCGGTGAACGCTTCCAGCCGCCAACTCCCAAAATTGCTTGGAAAATATTTCTGACGCCGGTGATAATAAACCAAATGACAGCCCCCCACCAAGCTAAAAATGCAATATCCTGCGTGGACTGGAAAGAGTAAAAAGCAGAAATAAAACCAATTAACACTTTGATAATATTTGATAAATTGCTGTTTAAATAGTTATAGGTATGGAGTGTATTCTTCGGCTTATTATCCAAAAAGCCATTGGTTGAACGTCTGCCTTTGCCGCCAAGGGTGACGATATTCCCTTTATTAGCGACAAAATCCGTAAGGTTCTGGGAGCAATTGCCATTATTAAAAACAGAAGTGTTTGTTTCAAAATCTGTCCACGTCCTGTATTTTTTATAAGTAAATTTTTTTAAAAATGGTATTTTTCGCAATATCTTATAAAAAATTGAAATATTTTCGTTGGCATGGGGCATAATATAGGTATCCACCATGCGTATTTCTTTCCGTATGGGAATAATCATTCTGGAATCATTGGTATTTTTTTTGAGTTCCCGAATTGTTCTATGGGGCAGGCATTGAATATACGCAAGTCCCATTCCAGCCAATCGTCCTACACGGCTGGTGGAGTCCGTTCCGATACGGGTAAAGAGCTTTTTTCCTCTGTAATAATTGATAATAGTAGAAATATTCCTTAATATTTCATGTAAAACTTTAATTCTTTCTTCAAGGGAAAGAGGTTTCAGTTTTGGGCTGTTTTTATATTCAAGCAGTTTTTCTTCATTATTAGAAAATTCCAAATTGGTATTTTTATCAGAAAAGAAATTATCAATTTCATCTTCAAATAACTGCTTTTCACTTTCTTTTTTACATTTTTCAATCAGTTTGAGAATGATAGCTTTTAAATGCGGCGTATTTTTTCTGTTAATAGCAAGCATCAATTCATTAATTTCAACAATATATTTCTCTTTTCCTTTTTGCCAGTCATAGGCATTAAATATTTCCAAATGGGTAATTTCACCTTTCGTATCCCATAATAAATTGATAACTTCTTCAGGAGTAGTATTTGCCAAGTTCAAAACAATATAGCTGTTGTAATGGGTTTCTCTCAACCGATTGACAAGTTCAAGCGGGCTGTATTGGGGAATAACAGGAATAGGCTCGGTATCACCAAGAAGGACTTTGGCAATAATTTCTTTTTCAATAACATGTTCACAGTCTTCAAGAAGCTCAAGAAAATACTCGGTTGTCAGTTTGTCATAATTATTTAATTGATTGGTTAAAACAAGGCGTTCCTGATCGTCTTTTGCCTCATGCATTTTTTCTTTCAGTGAAACAACCCTGTTGACCAGTGTTTCTTTTGCAGCATTATGGATAAGTTCCGCAAGGTGCAAAACGGAGCTTTGTCCGATGCTGACAAATTTTTTATATTCGTCCTGAGAAATAGGCGGAAGTTCCAAAGAAAATTCATTATTTATTTTGGCACGTAAATGTCCGTTCCATTCTTCAACAATTTTATAAACAAATTTTTCTCTCCAGCGGCTTATTTGTCTTGCATCTTCCATCAAAGCCTGCATATTAGGTTCCTGCAAAAATTTTAAAAAATCATCAGTTCCATAAAACCCTTGGGGTACCCAAATAAAATCAATCAGCCTATGCCGAAAAATAATATTGTACAGCAAGCCGATACGAACTTTAATACCTACGATTTTGCTTGCTTCCAAAAGTTCATAGGCAGTTTCCGGTTTGATATAATTGTAATAAATAACAGTCAGTGAGCGTATCCCTTTTACCCATGCATCCATAATGAGGTGAGTAGGGGATTTTCTGCCTTTTGTGTTGGCATCATGAACGTGGTGGTCAAAAACGAGTTGATTCCATTTTTCCGGCATTTCCAGTAAGTGATAACGCCGCAAAAGTTTGCGGACTATAGTTGGTTTTCCTGTTGCCGCAATTCGAAAATCATGGGCAAGCTGCAGCTGCTTTTGCTCGTCGCCATAGGCACGGATAATTTCTTTCATGATTTCAATAAGCACACGTGCCGTATTTCTTCTGAATTTTGTCCGTGAGGTCAGCAAAACTTCATGGTGCAGGTTACGAAGCGCTATTAATCGTTCATCAACATTATTGGTCTGCAGCCTGTCAATCAAACTGATGACAGCTGTGGCAATGCGCATTTCACGGGAAATACACATATCGATAATACCATTTGGATGAATTTCATGCTGATAATGGCTGGCTAAAGTATTATTACATTCAATGCTGGCATTGACACTTTTTAAAAATACCGTGTCTTGTTTATCAAATAAAAATACATTTTTTTGCATACTGTAACCTATTTTATCTTTCCTTTAATTCTCCAGATTTCCGCAATAATTGCAGCCACAGCCTTATATAAATCTTCCGGAATGGGCTCACCGATATCAACGGAAGAATATAAACTTCTGGCAAGAAGCTTGTTTTCTTTGATAGGCACACCGTGTTCACGGGCAACTTCTTTAATCCGCAGCGCCACCTTATCAACCCCTTTTGCTATCACAAGAGGGGCAGGGCAAATTGTCGGGTCATACTGCAGGGCAACAGCGTAATGGGTAGGGTTTGTAATAATAACATCGGCTTTCGGCACACTTTGCATCATACGCTGCTGCATAAACTGCATCATTTTTTGCTTTTGTTTATTTTTAATAACAGGGTCACCCATGGCATCTTTCATTTCATCTTTGACTTCCTGTTTCGTCATTTTATTGTTTTCTTCATACTGATAAAAACTATGCCATAAATCAAAAAAAGCATACGCAATAATAGGCAGCATAGTATATTTTATCATTTGTGAGCTGGCTGACAAAAGATAAGAAGCAAGTCCATGGGCATTTGTATAATACAAACCGGAAAAAACTGATGCCTGCCCGACAATAAAAATAAAAGGAACATAGCCGATAATAATAGCAATGGCAAGAGCTTTGAGCAAACGAACATAAGTATCAACAGAAAAAAATACCCGTTTTAATCCATTGACAATATTAAAGCGTGACCATTTGAATTTAAAAACCTTGGTTGTCCACAAATGCCCGACTTGTTTGCGCAGTGACACAAAAGCAGAAAGAGCAACGCAAACAACAATCGGTCCGCAGATAATTCCAAGCTGAACAATAAAATCCCATAAAATAGCATGGGCAGTTGTCGGGGTAATGATATTCTCATCAAGCGTGTTAAAACATTCCACCCAATACTGCCCCAATTTTTTTCCGGCATAGGGCAAATAAAAATACATAGTTGCAAAGCCCACAAGAAGAGTACACGTTTTGGTGAACTCCACTGATTTGGCAACGTTTCCTTCTTTTCTGAGCTTATTTCTCCGTTTAGGCGTTGCTTTCTCGGTTTTGCTGGGATCTTTTGCCATAATTTACCTTGCTCGCAGAGCATTGATAAGGTTTAAAAATAAATCATCAATGGAAATGACATAATTTTGCATATCTAGTGTTAATAATTGAAAAATTGAACTTAAAAAGAAAAAGCCCACTAAAATCTTCAACGGGAACCCAAGTTCCATAATATGCATTTGGGGCACCATTCTGCTCATTAATCCCAGTCCTAACTCTGTTAAAAAAATTGCAGCCAGAACCGGGGCAATAATTTTTAATGCCAGAGAAAAAAGCATATTGGCCAGTAAAAAGATTTGATCAAAAATTG
>CAJTMS010000060.1 GCA_910577155.1 uncultured Mailhella sp. | reverse complement strand
GAAAAGAAAATATTATTTGTAATATTTTATATGAATGTTAAAGGGAAATGCTCTAAAGTATTACGCGTTAAAGAATGCAGCTTGTATTTGTCTATGAGCAAGGCAACCTTTCTGCGACTTGTTCAAAGAGGGGAACTTCCCAAAGGCACTAAACTTTCACCACGCTGCACAGTATGGAAAGTAGAAGATTTAGACAAGTTTATAGAAAGCAAAAATGTAAATGAGGAAATATGAAAAGCGGCTATTTCCCCATATACAGAAATATCTTTGAAACAGAGCTTGTGAAAAAGCCAAACTCTTGCTTACTTTATATTTGGCTGCTCAAGGAAGCCAGCTATAAAGACAAAGAGATCATTTCTTTTAATGGGAAAAATATTGAGATAACATACGGGCAAGTGGTTTTCGGACTTACGCACTGGGTTATGAAAACGGGTTTATCAGAAATGAATTTAAGAACTTCTCTTGCATATCTTGAAAAAAATAATTTTATCAAGAAAGAAAGTAATAATAAATTTTCCATTATTACAATTTTCTCTTTATTGGAACATAGAAAATATGTAAGAGACTGTAATAATGAGGAAAATATCTCTTATATAGAAACAGTACAGGGAACAAATGAACTAACAGACCTTCTAACAGTCAAACTAACAGCCCCTTCAACAGACCCTATAAATACTATAACCACTTATAATAACAGTAAAAATAAGTCAATAAAAGAAAGCTCCCAACAAGCAAATCAACAGACCTATCAACAGGCAAACTATCAACAGTCTAATAATATAATAATTAAAAATAATATTAACACACCTGAACACCATTCAAAAAATAGCGGTGTACTGTGTCTTTATGAAAAAATAACAGAGTTATACAACAATATCCTTTCAGAGTATTTGCCAAAAGCAACTATGTTATCAGACAAAAGAAAAAGGCTTATAAAAGCAAGATGTGAAGAAATTATAAAAAGAGAAAAAGTTATAAACGCCATTTCAGAAAGAGGCTTAACGACAGAGGAAGCATTGCTTTTATATTTTGAAGAATATTTTGCAAAAATAAAATCAAATCCTTTTCTTCTGGGCAAAGTGGAAAGAAACGACGGACAGCGACCTTTCAAAGCAAGTTTTGAATGGATTTTGAAAGAAGATAACTTTTTGAAAATTATTGAGGGATATTATGACAGATAAGCAGTTAATCAATGAAGATATAAAGTTGAATGAAAAACGATTAGAAAATGAGGAAAATTTTATAAATGCATTGCTGTGCGGCGTACTCTGCAAAACAGCCAAACTTGAGGACGGCTTTGCAATATGTCCTTTACAGTTCTTACAAAAGGGAACAGACACTTATAAATTAGGGCATACCATGCTGGAGCTGGACAAGGCGGGGATTGAAATAACAACCGATACAATGGCAGATAAAATAAAACAGCTTTACAAAGATTTTGACATTGCCAAGATTGGAGAAGTTTTTTCAGTTTATGGCAATGAAGACGCAATAAAGCATTTTGCAAAAATGGCATTCCGTGAGGCAATAAAAAGGCAGGCACTGCCGGAAGTTTATACTATTTTGAAAGAATGCAAAACATACGGAGAAAATATCGACACAATAGAAAAATTGCTTGGTCAAGTAAAAAATAATTTAGAACAAGGCAGTGTGAGCAATGCCTGTGTAGGGGCGATATATAATACTATTCTTGCAGACATTCTCAGCAACAAAGTACAAAAGCCCTTATCAACAGGCTATAAAAAGCTTGACAGTGTCCTCAAAGGGGGCTTTGCAAAAGGTGAGCTGATAGTTTTAGCCGCCCGTCCAGGCTGTGGAAAAACAGCCTTTGCCACTTGTCTCGCTTGTAATATTGCAGAGCAGGGGAAACAAGTTTTATTTATCAGCCGGGAAGTAAAAGATATTTCCCTTGTTCAAAGAATGATAGCCAGAAGAGCTAAAATTGATAACAGGTATTTCAGAGAGGGGGCAGACCATCTGCGAAAAATAAAAGACAGAATTGCAGGGGAACAAGCATATTTTGAAAACTTGCCTTTGCAGATAGTTGAAAAGTCAACTGTCCCCATGACGGCAAAAGAAGTGAGAAGAATTGCAAGAAGCATAAAAAATATTGGCTTTGTTGTTATTGACTATTTGCAGCTTCTCAACAGCGAAGAGAAAAACCAAAACAGAGAAAGACAAATAGCAGAAATGACACGGGAGCTGAAACAGTTGGCTCTTGATTTGGATATTCCCGTTCTTTTACTGAGCCAGCTAAACAGAAGCATAGAAAATGCCAACCGCTTGCCCCAGCTGTCAGACTTGCGGGAAAGCGGAGCAATAGAACAGGATGCCGACATAGTGATTTTCATTCATACCGATAAAGCAGACTTATCACAGCAAGTAACATATACAGAAATGATAGTCGCTAAAGGACGTTCATCAGGAACAGGCATTGCCTATTTCCAATTTGAAAAGCCTTTCTCAAATTTCATTGAAACAGAAAAAAGAATAACTGAACAAAAAGAAGAAAAAACAGGCTTATTTTTTTGAATGAGAAAACACTCCCTCGTTTATTGCATTTTTCTCAGTTATAGAGTTTTATAAAATTCATTTTGGCGATTTTGCATTTTATAAATTTTTATAAAATTCATTTTGGCAATTTTGCGTTTTATAAAGATTATCCTCTAAAAATATCAATATATTTTCCTAAAGCAAAAATTCTGTTTCTATTATTTCCTGTTATTTCCTGCAAAATTCCTGCATCAACAAGCTGCTTTAAGCTTTTATCCACTGTTGATTGTCTGTTTTCTGTTATGCTTTGAATATCTTTGCTTGATTGAATAGGATTACTATAAAATGTTCTTAAAATTCCTTGATGAACTTGAATTTTTCCTGAAAAACCAGAAAGTTGTCTTCTATATTCTTCAATCAGTGAAACTACTGCTTTAAATTTATTTTTCGCTGTTTGTGCTGTAAAAATAGTAGCTTCAAGGAAAAATTTAATCCAATATTCAATATCATTATTTAAGCGAACCCTATCAAGAGCTTCAAAATATTCTTTGCGATGTTTTTCTAAATAATCAGAAATATAAAAACATGGTTTTTCAAGACTATTTTTTTCCAACAAATAAAGAGGAATTAAAAGCCTGCCAATTCGTCCGTTACCGTCTAAAAATGGGTGTATTGTTTCAAACTGATAATGCAGTAATGCTATTTTTATGAGATGAGGAAGAGGGTTGTCTTCATGAATGAACTTTTCAAAATCTGATAATAATTCAGGTAAATAAGAAACATGAGGGGGAACATAATATGCATTGTCAGGACGAGTTCCGCCAATCCAGTTTTGCGATGTCCTAAACTCACCAGGAGTTTTGTATTCGCCTCTTGCTCCCTGTAATAAGATTTTATGAATTTCCCGAAGCAGACGGTTACATAGCGGAAATCCACCTTTGACTCTTTCTATACCGTAATTTAATGCACGAATATAGTTTTTTACTTCAATATAATCATTTCTTTTTTCTGGCAAAATATCTTCAATCGGTAATAAATCTTCTTCTATAGTTGTTTTTGTGCCTTCTATCCTGCTGGATTTATTTGCTTCATTGTAAATATGCATTGCAATATAAATTTCTATATCAGGAATTAACTCAGCAAAAGAATTAAGTCCTCCTAATTCAGCACTTGCTTTTTCAAGAAGTAAATTAATTTCTGGATTATCCCAGCCCCAAGCATGGTTTATTGTTGCAGGTAAAAACGCTTTATACCCATCATGCTTTGTAAAAGTTCCTGATTTAAAATCGTGAAATTTCATTTTATAATAATCTCTTATTGCTATTTAAACGGTTAAACAAACCTTATATAGTTTATATAGTATAATTCCATTTTTTTTTCAATCATGCCAAGCCTAGACAATAATTATAAAATTCCCTATACTTTTTAACTGCCTGTAACATATAAAAAGGGAAATCGGCTCTATGCAAAAAAGTCATTCTCAACCATTTTCTCACGAACTTTCCGAAGAAGATGTCAAGCTTCGTTTCATCACGCCTGCTCTTGAAAATGCTGGCTGGGACAAGCATAAGCAAATCCGCATGGAGTATTCCTTTACAGACGGGCGTATTTTTACGCAAAGTACAGGTTATAAGCGAGGCAAAGCCAAAAAAGCCGATTATGTGCTTTCGCATATTTCCAATCTCCCTTTAGCCATAGTGGAAGCAAAATCCAATACAAAAGGGCTGGGGGCAGGCATACAGCAAGCCCTTGAGTATGCAGAAATATTGGATATTCCTTTTGCCTACAGTTCCAATGGTACAGGCTTTTTAGAACATGACAGAACAACAGGCAAAGAGCGTGAACTTACCCTTGCTGAGTTTCCAAGTCCACAGGAACTTTGGGAACGGTTTAAAGCCTATAAAGAACTGACGCCCCAAAAAGAAGAATACATTACCCAGCCGTATTATTATCAGGTTGGAGGTAAAACTCCACGCTATTACCAGCGTATAGCCATAAATAAAACCATTGAAGCCATTGCCAGCGGGCAGAAACGTATTTTGCTTGTTATGGCAACAGGCACAGGCAAAACCTATACAGCGTTTCAAATTATTCACCGCTATCACAATCAAAATTCAAAAAGTAAAATTTTATTTTTAGCAGACAGAACAGCCCTGATAGACCAGACCCAAAGACAGGATTTCAAGCCTTTTGGGGATAAAATGCATAAAATAAGCAACCGTCAAATTGATACTGCCTATGAAATATATCTGGCTCTGTATCAACAGCTTGTCAATGAAAACGGTAATGACGCTTATCTGACTATTTCACCAGATTTCTTTGATTTAATTATTATTGACGAATGTCACCGGGGCAGTGCCAAAGAAAATTCTGAATGGCGGAAAATTCTGGATTATTTTTCGTCTGCAATACAAATCGGTATGACCGCAACGCCAAAGGAAACCGAAGATATTTCCAATTCCACGTATTTTGGTGAGCCTGTTTATACGTATAGCTTAAAGCAAGGCATTGAGGACGGCTTTTTAGCTCCGTACAAAGTAATCCGCATTGGCTTGGATAAAGACCTTGAAGGCTGGCGACCAGAAAAGGGACAAACCGATGTCAACGGCGTTGTTATTGAGGACAAAGAATATAATCAAAAAGATTATGATAGAAATATTGTTATCGACGACCGCACCCAAATTGTTGCCAAACGTGTCAGCGAATTTTTGAAACTGACAAACCGTTTCCACAAAACCATTATATTTTGTTGTGATATAGACCATGCAGCCCGTATGCGTTATGCACTTTGCATGGAGAATGAAGATTTAGTGAAAGAAAATCACCGCTATATCACACAAATCACCAGTGATAATCCTGAAGGCGTTGCCCTGCTGGACGATTTTATTGACGAGGAAAGCAAATATCCTGTTATCGCAACCACTTCAAGCCTGCTTAGCACAGGTGTAGACTGCAAAACCTGCCAGCTTATTGTTCTGGATAAGCCCATAAACTCCATGACAGAATTCAAGCAAATTATTGGGCGTGGAACACGGGTAACAACAAAATACGATAAATATGCTTTTACAATTATGGATTTTCGCAATGTTACACGGCTTTTTGCTGACCCAGAATTTGACGGCAAGGCAGATGTCATTCTTGAAAAGAAAGACATAAACGCACCACTGACAGAAGATACCATAGAACCAGTTTTCACTTCTGTTGACCCAGATGATTTTTTAGAAGATGAAACAGACAACGCAAGCTCTTTTATCAACCCAGATCCCTTAGCTCCTAATGCACCGACAAATTATAAACCACACATCAAAGGCGTTGAGTTTCGCATATTACATGAACAGCTTTTACAGTATGATAAAGACGGAAAACTTACCACTGCAAGCATAAAAGATTTTTCAAAACGCAACATTTTAGGCGAATACGCAACACTGGACGCCTTTATTACCGCTTGGAACAAAGAAGAGAGAAAACAGGCAATTATTGAGGAGCTGGAAGAGCAGGGCGTGCTTTTTGATACGTTACGCACTCTTGCCAATAGACCAAACCTTGATGATTTTGACCTTATTTGCCATATTGCCTACGATAAACCTCCGCTTACCCGCAAAGAACGAGCCGAAAATGTGCGTAAACGTGGATATTTGCATAAATATTCTGGCGTTGCCTTGAAAGTGATAGACGGCTTGCTGGAAAAATATATGCATGAAGGCTTGCTGGAACTGGAAAATTTAACGGTGCTTTCCAATGAACCGTTCCGCCAATTTGGCTCAGCTCAAAAAATAGCCAGTTATTTTGGCGGACGGGAAGGGTATTTACAAGCCATAAAAGAGTTAACAGACGAAATCTACGCTGCATAACAGAGGAAGGAAAATGAGTTTAAGTAATTTTGTCAAACGCCTACAGGATATTATGCGTAAGGATGCAGGTGTTACTGGCGACGCACAACGCATAGAACAAATTGTTTGGCTTTTGTTTTTAAAAGTATACGACACGCAGGAAGCAAAATGGGAATTTGAACGTCCTGAGTATACCTCTCTTATTCCTGAAAATTTGCGTTGGCGTTCCTGGGCTGTTGACAATCGTGACGGGAAAGCGCTCACTGGAGACAGCCTTTTAACCTTTGTAAATAATGAACTTTTTCCTGCCCTCAAAAATCTTCCTATTGACGAAAACACGCCTCTTTCTCAGGTCATTGTCAAAAATGCTTTTGAAGACAACTATAATTACATGAAAAGTGGTACCTATTTGCGTCAGGTCATCAACATTATCAATGAAATTGACTTTGACGATTATCAGGAAAGGCATGCTTTTGGCGAGATTTACGAAACTATTTTAAAATCATTGCAAAATGCCCGTAATGCAGGGGAATTTTATACTCCTCGTGCAGTAACGGATTTTATTGTAAAAATGGTCAAGCCAAAACTGGGCGAGAAAGTAGCTGATTTTGCTTGCGGTACCGGCGGTTTTTTGACTTCTGCCCTCAAAGAACTGGACAGTCAGGTAAAAACCGCTGAAGACAGAAAAACTTATTATCAATCTATTTATGGTATTGAAAAGAAAACACTCCCTTTTCTTCTGTCCATTACCAATATGTTTCTGCATGATATTGACAATCCGCAAATTCTGCACGCCAACTCTTTGGAAAAGAATGTCCGCAATTACACAGATAGTGACCGCTTTGATATTATTCTTATGAATCCACCTTACGGCGGAAGTGAAGATGAAAGTATCAAACAAAACTTCCCCAGCACGCTTCGAAGCAGTGAAACAGCAGATTTGTTTATTTCTGTGATTATGTACAGGCTCAAACAAAATGGACGTGCAGCTGTTATTTTGCCGGACGGCTTTTTGTTCGGCACGGACAATGCCAAATACGCAATCAAGGAAAAACTCTTTGCGGAATTTAATGTGCATACCGTCGTCCGCCTGCCCAATTCCGTTTTTGCGCCCTATACGTCCATAACCACCAATATTTTGTTTTTTGAAAAAACAGGGGCAACGGAAAAAACATGGTTTTACCGTTTGGATATGCCCGCAGGCTATAAAAACTTCTCCAAAACAAAACCCATGAAACTGGAACATTTTGCACCCGTGACAGACTGGTGGGATAACAGGCAGGAACAGGAACAGGACGTATTTTATCAGGCAAAAGCCTATACAATCGGCGAAATCAAAGCCCGAAATTACAACATAGATTTATGCGGCTACCCCCACGAGGAAGAAGAAATCCTCCCGCCCCATGAACTTATCCACACCTACCAAGAAAAACGGGCAAGCCTGAATGCTGATATTGATAAAATCTTAGCCCAGCTCACCGAACAATTAGGCATTGCGAGATAAAATATGACACCCCAAGAACTCAAAAATTCTATCCTGCAATGGGCAGTACAAGGTAACCTTGTTTCTCAAGACCCAAACGACGAACCCGCAAAAATCTTGCTTGAAAAAATCAAAGCGGAAAAAGCCGAACTTGTAAAACAGAAAAAAATCAAGGCAGATAATGATAGCTCAACTATTTTCAGAGGACAAGACAACCTTTTCTACGAAACAACCGGCACCGAAACCAAATGCATACAGGACGAAATCCCCTTCGACATTCCCGACAGCTGGGAATGGGTACGGTTAGGGGAGATTTCAAAAATTATTCATTATGGTTATACAGCGTCAGCTTCACCAGTTGGAAATGCAAAACTATTAAGAATAACCGATATTCAAAATAATAAAGTTAATTGGGATACTGTGCCTTTTTGTAATATTACAGAAAAAAATCTTTTATCCTATCAGCTTGTAAAAAATGATATTGTTATTGCAAGGACAGGAGGAACAGTCGGAAAATCTTTTTGTATTTTTGAAAAGCTACCATTATCTGTTTTTGCTTCATATCTTATAAGAATAAAACTTTTACTTGAAGATACCGTTGACTATATTTTAACTTATTTAACTAGCCCTTGTTATTGGACACAGTTAGTAAACTCAACATCTGGAACAGGTCAACCAAATGTTAATGGTCAATCTTTATCTTTATTATTAATCCCTCTCCCCCCACTTGAAGAACAAAAACGTATTGTGAAAAAGGTGCAAAGCCTGCAGCCGCTCATAGCACAATACGCAGAAGCGGACACAGCCTTGCAGAATCTGGAAAAATCCTTTCCCGAAAACCTGAAAAAATCCCTTTTGCAGTGGGCAGTACAGGGCAAACTTGTGCCCCAAGACCCGAACACCGAACCCGCCAAAATTCTGCTTGAAAAAATCAAAGCGGAAAAATCCGAACTTGTAAAACAGAAAAAAATCAAGGCAGATAAAGCCCCCTCACACATTTTCAGAGGAGAAGACAACCTCTTCTATGAAACAATCGGCAATACTACAACTTGTATACAAGACGAAATCCCCTTCGACATTCCCGACAGCTGGGAATGGGTACGGTTAGGGGAAATTTCAAATTTTGGCGAATGTATCTCTGTTTCTGCCAATGAAATAGAAAATGATTTATGGGTGTTAGATTTAGAAGATATAGAAAAAAATACAGGAAAAATTCTTCAAAAGAAAACTAAATTATCAAATCCGTTTTCAAGTACAAAACACCTTTTTTTTGCCAATCAAGTTTTGTACGGCAAACTACGACCTTATTTAAATAAAGTTGTGGTTGCTACAGAAAATGGCTGTTGTTCATCAGAAATCTTACCTATTTCCTTTTGGGGTAATATAAATAACTATTATGCTCAATTAGTTCTTTCATCACCTTTTTTAGTTGATTACGCAACAAAAAAATCTTACGGAACGAAAATGCCAAGATTAGGAACATCCGACGGGAAAAAAGCATTGTTCCCTCTCCCCCCGCTGGAAGAACAAAAGCGCATAACCCAAAAACTGGAAAACCTCAAAACCCTGTGCACCGAACTGGAAAGGGAGTAGGAGAAAATGTTTAACAAACTTAACTACTATAAAAATTTAAGTATATTTTTTATTATAGCTTATTTTGATAACATCAAAATAAAGCTTCCT
>CAJTMS010000059.1 GCA_910577155.1 uncultured Mailhella sp. | reverse complement strand
ACATCAGGAAGATTTTTGCCAAATTTTAAATGTTCTTCCTGAAAATAAATATGAAAGTGAGGGTGGACCCAATTTAGCAGCTTGCTTTCATTTACTTAATGACATAAAAGTATTAGCTCCCAGTAAAATAGCGTTTCTTGATTTAGTCATCTTTAATTATCTAATTGGAAATGGAGATGCCCATGCTAAAAATTTCTCGATTTTACATAAAAATATTATCCCGGAATTAGCGCCTTGTTATGATTTGATATGTACGGCAATTTATGCTCCTCATTACGACAAGCATAAAATGGCAATGAAGTTAGGCGGTTCCAAATATCTTATGTGTGCGGTTAATCGCGAAAGTTTTAAAAAATTAGCTCTCATTTCAGGCTATTCTGTTGCTTTCATATTAAAGCGGCTGGATTTATTAGCTTCAATAATAATTAAAAAAGCACAAAAACTTGCAGAAGAATTAAATGCCTTGCCTGATTATTCATCAGATATATATACCCAAATTATCACAATCATAGAAAAGCATTGCCGCATGATAAAAGAACAGCCCTAAACATTCTTATTTATCCGCTTTATTCCGGCATGGGGATAACTTCACTAAATAAATATAATTGCAAAGAGGTATGGCTAATCATTTCTCCATAAAAAAAGATGATCTGAAATTTTTGTAATTATATCCATGCGCTATAAAGTTAACTGCTTTTCATAACAAAATGTTTGTGTATCAACCTGTTTTCCCAATAAAGCAAATTTATTTCTGGGTGGCTGTGCTGTTTATTCTATTATTATGCAGTATTATAAAATATTAAAAATAATGCTTGCAATTAATTAAATAATTAGTTAATTAATTATTTATGAAGACAACAGCAGTACAAAAACCATTGGGCAAAGGGCGTCCCAAAGCTCAGGCAGGTGAAAATAAACGCGAACGTATTTTGGACAGTGCGGTTTATTTATTTGCCAAGCATGGGGTAAGTGAAACAACGGTTGCGCAGATTGCGAAAAAATCAGGCGTCACGTCAGCCATGGTTCATTATTATTTTAAGAATTGGGACGGATTACTAGATACTGTCATGGCAGAACGTATTGTTCCGAAAATAAAATATGTTTGGGATGGCATTGAGAAAATAAATTCTGTACCGGAAATTTTAACAGTTTTTATCGACAGATTTTTTACCATTATGGAAGAGGAGCCGCTTTTTCCCGAATTATGGAACAGGGAAATATTTAATGTGGGCGGAAATTTGAGAGAGCGGTTTATTAACTATTATCCAGTGAAAAAATTGCAGGCTGTGCAGCAAATTTTTGTTCAGGCACAAAAGCAAGGACAAATTAACCCGCACTTGCAGGCAACGCACATTATCGTTTCTGCCATTGGACTGATTATATTTCCGCTTATTGCCCATGATTTATTATCCTCTCTTTTAAAATTATCAGCAATAGACAAAGAAAAGTATAAACAGCATGTAAAGTCGCTTATTGAAAAAGGCTTGTATACTTAAAAGGAAATCCGTCATGAAAAAATATTTGTTTGCATTTGTTTTGCTGCTTTGCTCAGCGTGCGGCAATGAAAAAGATATGTTTCAAGGCTATGTTGAGGGGGAATACCTTTATTTATCCTCTTCCCGCTCTGGTCGTCTTGAAAAATTACACGTTGAAAAAGGTGAACAAATCCAAAAGAATACTCTTATCTTTGAATTGGAAAATGCATCGGAAAAACACGCCCTTATGCAGGCAAAAGGGGAAATGCAAAGTGCCTTGGCTCAGCTCAACGATATGAAAGTCGGCAAGCGGCCGGAAGAAATTGCCATGGCAACAGCAATGCTTAATCAGGCACGGGCAGAAGCAAAAAATGCCAATGTTCTTTTGAAACGGAATGAGGAACTTGCGGCAAAAGGGGCGATTTCAAAACAGGATTTGGATACGCTCAGAGCACATGCAAAAGCAAGTAATGAAAAAGTTTCAGAACTTCAGCATCAGGTTGAAGTGTATCGGCTTCCTCATCGTGAACAGCAAATCGAATCTCAGAATGCCCATTATGAAGCGGCTAAGGCAATCGTCGCACAGAGGGAATGGGATCTAGCGCAAAAACAGCTTTTTTCCCCCAGTGACGGCTTAGTGTATGATACATTGTATAATGAGGGAGAATGGGTGCAGGCAGGAAGTCCCGTTGTCTGGCTTTTGCTGCAGGATGAAATAAAGGTGCGTTTTTATATTCCGGAGGAACTTTTTTCAACAGTGCAGTACGGACAAAACGTTTTTGTGCATGTTGACGGGGGCATTGACGGAACAGGGAAGGAATATTCTGCAACAATTAATTATATTGCTCCTCATGCCGAATATACCCCTCCCGTTATTTACAGCAATGAAACCCGTTCCAAACTGGTCTATATGGTTGAGGCAGTTCCGCAAGAGCTTTTAGTCAGAAAATTATTGCATGCAGGGCAGCCTGTGAGCGTCAGCCTCTCCGAATAAGTATTATTGGGTAAGGTATGAATATGCTGGCAGTTGATGTACATGATTTAAATAAAACGTTTGGTACAAAAAAAGTTGTGGATAACGTATCGCTTTGTGTGGAACAAGGGGAAATTTATGGCTTTCTCGGACCAAACGGAAGCGGGAAAACAACGTGTATCCGGCTGATGTGCGGCTTACTGACGCCAGATTCAGGTTATGGCACGTGCCTTGGCTATGATATTTTGAAAGAAAGCCGAAAAATAAAAGCAAAAGTGGGCTACATGACGCAAAAATTTTCCTTTTGGGATGATTTAACCATACAGGAAAATTTAGAATTTATTGCAAGGCTTTATGAAATGGACAATAAAAAAGCTTTGGTGGAAGAAACGCTTGTCAATTTGAATTTGCAAAACAGAGCAAAACAAATTACAGGCTCCCTTTCAGGCGGTTGGAAACAGCGTCTTGCTCTTGCAGCCTGTATGATGCATAAGCCTAAACTTCTTTTGCTTGATGAACCGACAGCAGGCGTTGATCCGACAGCCCGCCGTGATTTCTGGGATGAACTGCATAAACTTGCGGCAGACGGAATTTCAGTCTTAGTCAGTACGCACTATATGGACGAGGCAGAGCGCTGCCACAAGCTTGCCTATATTTCCTATGGAAAACTATTGGCGTCCGGTACGGCAAAAGAAATTATTGCAGAGCAGAAGATTTATACCGTGGCTGTTTACGGAGATAATCTTATTGCCTTGGCTAATCAGCTGAAAGAATTGCCGGAAATTGAACAGACCGTTGTTTTTGGTTCTTCTTTGCATGTGAGCAGTACTGATGAAGATATGCTCTGCAGTACCGTGAAAAAACTGGCAAAAAATTGTCATGTGGAGCCTATGGAAACAAGCCTTGAAGACGTGTTTATTTATATGATGAACAATTCGCAGGATAATTTTGGAGTGTCTCCCCATGTTCAAAAAAATTAAAAATAATTTTTTTTCTGTGTCACGCTGGTGGGCTATTGTTGTCAAAGAATTTTTGCAATTAAGACGTGACAGGATAACCTTTGGTATGATTATAGGTATTCCCATTGTGCAGCTTTTGCTTTTTGGTTATGCAATAAATAATGATCCAAAGCACTTGCCAACGGCAATTGTCATGGGTGAGCACACGCCTTTTACCCGCAGTTTTGAACAGGCATTAAAAAATTCTGAATATTATGATCTGAAAACTGTTGTGAGTGAAAAAGAGGCAAAAGACGGGCTGTTAAAAGGGCATTTTCAATTTGTCATTTCAATTCCCATTAATTTTTCACAAGATGTTTTACGGGCAAAACAGCCGCAAATTCTTATCGAGGCGGACGCAACCGACCCCATGGCTGTCGGCGGAGCAACGGGAGCTTTGGAAGGCATTATTCAATCTGTTGTCATGAAAGAATTTAAAGGTGCAACCGCTTTTTTACTGGAAAATTCCAAGCCTTTTTCCGTCATTGTGCATAAACTTTACAACCCGGAAGGCATTACCCATTATAATATTGTTCCCGTTCTCATGGGGGTCGTGCTGACCATGACAACAGTGATGATGACCTCTCTTGCCGTGACCCGTGAGCGGGAACGCGGAACAATGGAGAATATTTTGGCAATGCCTGTTCATCCTTTTGAAATCATGTCAGGTAAAATTGTGCCCTATATTTTAATTGCCCATATCCAAGTGGGTATTATTGCCTGTTTTGCAAGATTTCTTTTCCATGTGCCGTTTTTTGGCGATGGACTTGCCCTTTATTTTGCAACAGCTTTATTTATTATTGCCAATCTCTCTGTGGGAATTTTGATTTCTTCCCTTGCGAAAAATCAGCTGCAGTCCATGCAAATGACGATTTTTTATTTTTTACCCAATATTATGCTTTCCGGTTTTATGTTTCCCTTTGCCGGCATGCCGAAATGGGCTCAGTGTATAGGAAATATTCTGCCTCTCACCTATTTTAACAGGGCTGTACGCGGAGCTTTTTTAAAGGGCAGCGGCTGGGCTGAACTTATGCCTCATATTATTCCCTTACTGCTTTTTTGTTGTTTGGTTCTTTTTTTTGCCACGAAAATTTTTAAACGGACGCTTGATTAATTATTATGTAAAAAATAAGAAAACCGTACAGAAAATAAGGCAAATAAAAATACTGACATGGAAAATTTTTAATGCTGCGGCAAGGTGCTTTTGTGCTGCCTCAAGACTTCCTTCGCCTAAGTAGGGATAATCACAGAAAAAATCTCCATAAGAAACAGGTCCTGCCAGTTTGAGGTTTAACGCACCTGCATAGGGAGCTTCTGCCCATGCGGAATTTGGGCTTGCATGTTTGCTGCGGTATTTTTTGCCAATGACATAGGCATTTTTACTGTTACATTCTTTGATACAAAAACAGGCGAGAAGAATAGTATAAAAACAAAGTCTGGCAGGAAGATAGTTGAGCACATCGTCGAAACGGGCAGGGAATTTGCCAAAATAAAAATATTGTTCGTTTTTTTTCCCCCACATGGCGTCAAGGGTGTTGATTATCCTGTGCAGAAGCGGAAAGAAAATTGCTCCTTCATAGGAAAAAAAACAATAGCCAAGGCTAAACCAGAAAAAGCTTGCAAGCGTGCTGTCCAAAGAATTTTCCGCAAGGCTTTCAATGCTGGCACGGATGATATCGTGTTCATTCATGGTATTGGTATTTCTGCCCACGATATAAGACAGTTTTTTTTGTGCTTCTGCAATGTTATTTTTTTGAAGTTCTTTTTGTATCGCTTTAATATGGAGGGTTAAACTCTTGGGAGCAATGCAAAGGTAAAGAATAAAGCTCGCAATGGTAAATGCCATGAACGGATAGAGCGTATCAGCATAATACAGGCAATATTTTTTAAAAATGCAAAAAATAAGCAGAGGCAATATACAAAAAATAAGCATTAAAAGTGTCGTGCAAAAAATACCGTATAAAAACCGCAAGGTATGATTTTGCAAAGAGGGCAGTTTCTTCTGCTCAAGAAAAGAAGCTGTGTTCCCAAGCCAGCAAACAGGATGAAATTTTACGGACGGTTCCTCGAAAACTGCATCCAGAATATAGGCTGTTATAGGAATAAAAAGAACAATATTTTCCAATGAATTTTCTCCAATTGATTTTTATTGCGTATTAAATTCAGAGTATGTTTCTCTTTACAGGAAAATTTTTTATTTTTAAATTGCTGTGTACAGTTTATGTTCTTGTGAAGAAAATGCAACTCTTTTATTTAAATAGTAAATGATGGGAAATTGTAAATGAAATTTTCTGAATTTGCCTATTCGTTGAACATGTGCCTCTTTTATTCGGCTGGACAGGAAATTATCCTCATGTTAATGCCGGCAAAACCTGTGCGCTGTATCAGTTCTCGCCTACAGCGGACTTTTTTCCCCGTCGTTATTAGGTTTTATTGCTTTAGGGAAAAATGAACGGGAGTTTTTTGTAAAATAAAAACTTGCCATGGGGGCTATTATACGAGATAATTTTTTTGGAGTTGAGCATGGCACAAAATGAAATTTCGCAAAAGCCTTTTAAATTAGTGACAAAATACAGCCCAAAAGGGGATCAGCCTGAAGCTATTGACGAGCTTGTGGCAAATATTAACAGCGGTGTGCAGGATCAGGTTTTGCTTGGAGTAACAGGTTCCGGGAAAACGTTTACCATGGCAAATGTCATTGCCCGTACCAATCGCCCCGCCCTTATTCTTGCCCATAATAAGACGCTGGCAGCGCAGCTTTATGCCGAGTTTCGGGAGTTTTTCCCGGAAAATGCCGTGGAATATTTTGTCAGTTATTATGATTATTATCAGCCGGAAGCCTATGTTCCTTCTTCTGATACCTATATTGAAAAAGACAGTTCCATTAATGATAATATCGATAAGCTTCGTCATGCTGCGACCCATGCGCTTTTGACACGGCGTGATGTGATAATTGTTGCGTCTGTTTCCTGCATTTATGGTTTGGGTTCTCCTGAATTTTATGCAAAGCTGATTATCCCCATTGAAGAAGGGCAGCGCATCAGCATGGACGATATTATTAAACGTCTTGTGGAAGTGCAGTATACGCGCAATGACTATGATTTTCACCGCGGAACATTTCGGGTGCGCGGCGATGTTCTTGAAATTATCCCTGCCTATGAACATGAGCGGGCTTTGCATTTGGAATTTTTCGGCGACGAGCTGGAGCGGATTTTGGAGATTGACCCGCTGACAGGCAATACCCTTGGACAAATTTCCAAAACAGTTATTTATCCGGCAAGCCACTATGTTTCGGACAGTGATAACCTCGTTCGTGCCATGGACGATATTCGCACAGAATTGACCGAACGGCTTATTGAACTCAAAAATGCCAATAAACTGGTGGAAGCGCAGCGCCTTGAGCAGCGTACCCAGCTTGATTTGGAAATGATGCAGGAACTTGGCTACTGCAACGGAATTGAAAACTATTCACGGCATTTGGATAACCGTAAATGCGGGCAGGCGCCGGCAACGCTTTTGGATTATTTCCCGGAAGATTTCCTCTTATTTGTGGATGAGTCGCATATGAGTATTCCGCAGGTCGGGGCTATGTATAAGGGGGATAGGTCAAGAAAATCAACCCTTGTGGAATTTGGTTTTCGTCTGCCTTCTGCTTTGGACAACAGACCTCTTATGTTTGAGGAATTTCTCACTCGCATACACCAAAGTATTTTTGTGTCGGCAACGCCTGCAAAATGGGAATTGGACAGAAGTTATGGCTTGGTTGTGGAGCAGATTATCCGTCCTACGGGGCTTGTCGATCCGCCTGTTGAAATTCGTCCTACAAAGGGACAAATGGACGATTTGGTTGCAGAATGTAAGCTTCGTGCAGAACGAAATGAGCGGGTGCTGATTACCACGCTGACAAAGCGCATGGCAGAGGATTTAACCGAATATTTAGGAAATATGGGTATCAGTACGAGGTATTTACATTCAGATATTGATACACTGGAGCGTATTGCCATTATTAAAGCCCTGCGATCAGGGGAATTTGATGTGTTGGTAGGGATTAACCTTTTGCGTGAAGGGCTCGATATTCCGGAAGTTTCCCTTGTGGCAATTTTAGATGCGGATAAAGAGGGATTTTTGCGCTCAACAGGGGCGTTGATTCAAACGTTTGGGCGGGCAGCCAGAAACAGCAACGGGCGAGTGCTCCTCTATGCGGACAATATCACCCATTCCATGCAGGCAGCCATTGACGAAACCATGCGCCGCCGTGCAAAGCAAACGGCATTCAATGAAGAGCATCATATTGTGCCTGAAACTGTCATTAAATCCATTGAAAGCCCCCTTGATAATTTATACAGACCGGAGGATAAAAAGGGCAAAAAAAGCAAGAAAGCAAAAGAAGAAATTGCTTTGCCCACAGAGCCTAAAGAAATTGCCAAACTTATTGCAAGCCTTGAAAAAGAAATGCGTGAATTTGCAAAAGAATTGGAATTTGAAAAAGCCGCGGAAGTCCGTGACAGGATTAAAGTATTGCGTGAATATCTTGTTGTGAGCGGAACGCAAGAGGAAGTCTTATGAGCAAACAATATTCATTTTTTGAAACAGAAAATACCCCACAGCAAACTCAGGAAGAAAAAGACAAAGCTCGGCTTGAATTTCTGAAAAGTGAGCTGAAACGGCATAACCGCCTGTATCATACCTTTGATAATCCTGAAATCAGCGACCATGAATATGATATGCTCTATAAGGAACTTGTCAGTCTTGAAGAAAAATATCCTGCTCTGGTCACAAAGGACAGTCCAACCCAAAAAATCGGCGGAGAAGTCTTGCCCTATTTGGAAAAGGCAAAGCACAGACAGCGCATGTACGGGCTTGATAATGTTTTCTCGCAGGCTGAATACGAAGATTTTATCCAAAAGGGCAAAAATTATTTTTCCAAAGAAAATACGCAAAAAGAACTTTCTTTGGCGACCATGGATACATGGTGGGCTGATCCGAAACTTGACGGCTTAGCTGCTGAAATTGTTTATGAAAATGGAGAGTTGGTACAAGCCCTTACCCGTGGTGACGGCGAAGAGGGGGAAGTTATTACCTCTGCTGTTAAAACTATCCGCAATGTTCCACAGCATTTAGGGCATGATTTGCCTTTTACCCGTCTTGAAGTGCGGGGTGAAGTGCTTATGCTGAAACGTGATTTTGAAGCACTTAATAAGAAGCAGATTTTGCTCAAGCAAAAGACCTTTGCCAATCCCCGCAATGCAGCGGCAGGCACGTTGCGCCAGCTTGATACGCGGATTACTGCCGAACGCAAGCTTATTTTTTTAGCCTATAATGTGGGGCAGGTGCTTATTCCGGGGGCTGCTGATGAAAGCGGACTGACGCTGTGGAAAACGCAGCAGGAACTTATGGAAGCTTTGAGTAAGCTTGGCTTTGCTGTTTCCAAAGAAAGTTCGCTTTGTCATACTGCAAATGATGCTTTTTCTTTTTGTGAAAAGATGGAGCAGATACGCGACAGTCTGCCCTATGAACTGGACGGGGTTGTGTATAAACTTAATAGTCGTCTTGCACAGCAAGTTCTCGATTTTACAGCTCGTTCTCCCCGTTTTGCCATTGCGTGGAAATTTTCTTCCAGAAAGGCAGAAACCCTGCTGAAAGCCATTACCATCCAAGTGGGAAGAACAGGGGTTTTGACGCCGGTTGCCGAGCTTGAACCTGTGTCCATTGGCGGGGTTATTGTCAGCCGTGCAACACTCCATAATGAAGAGGAACTGCGTAATTTAGATGTGCGGGTGGGGGATACCGTGCTGGTGCAAAGGGCCGGTGATGTTATCCCGGATATTCTTTCCGTCAATTTGGAAAAACGTCCTGCAAACGCGGAAGAGTTTGTTTTTCCCCATGAGTGTCCGGTCTGTCACAGCAAGGCAGTCCGCTATAAAGGGGAAGTGGCATGGAGATGCGTGAATTTTGATTGTCCTGCACAAAAAGTACAAGGAATTATTCATTTTGCTTCTAAAGCCGGTTTGGACATCAGCGGGATTGGGGAAAAATGGATTGAAAAGCTGGTGGAAATAGGCAGAGTGCAAAATATTGCGGATTTATTCACAGTCACAGAAAAAGAACTGCTTGCCCTCGAGGGTATGGGGGATATTTCTGCCCAAAAATTTGTGGACAGCCTGAAAGAAGCAAAAGAAAATGCTACGTTAGCCCGTTTTATTGCTTCCCTCGGCATACGGCTTGTGGGTGAACAAACGGCAAAAACATTGGCGCAGGCGTTCGAAAATATAGACGAATTAGCCCATGCTGCAGAAGATAAATTGACGCTGCTGCCCGATATAGGTCCGGAAGTTGCGGGTTCCATTAAGCAATATTTTGGCTCCAAGAAAAAACAGGAAATCCTTGCACGGCTCAAAGAATATGGACTTGACCCGCAAAGACAGGAAAAAGTTATTGCTGCGGACAGTGTCTTGACAGGAAAAAACATTTTATTTACAGGTACGCTTTCAAAGCCCCGTCAGGAATTTGAGAAAATGGCAGAAGATGCCGGAGCAAAACTGCTTAGTGCTGTGTCTAAGAATTTGAATTACCTTGTTGTGGGTGAAAAAGCCGGCAGCAAACTGGAAAAAGCCCAGAAACTCGGCGTGCAGACACTGACGGAACAAGAATTTTTGGATTTACTGAAATAATTTTTTAGAATAGTTATTTCATATTTGTTTTATTGAAAAGACAATGGATATTGCATTGTCTTTTTTTTGTCCGTAGTTTGACATTTATGACATTTTAAAAAATAAGAGTATTTGTTTTTTTAACAAAGGAGGAAAATATGTTTCAGGAAATAAAAGAATTAATAAAAAAAGGCTTAGAGATTTCAATTTTGAATAATGAAAAAGAAAGCAAAAATGTTTTTTTTGAATTATTATCAAAAATTGAACAGGCAGAACAAAAGGAAATGTTGCAAAAAAATCAAAAACTGGAGGAAAAGAGGGAAAGTAGCCAAGAAAATAAAAATATGCGGACGTATGAAAAGCTGGATGAAGATTTAAAGCGTGAAATGTGTATGGTGGCTAGTGTAATGCCCCCCATAAGTCAAGCAACTTTTAAGAGAGTATTTTGATTTTTTGTA
>CAJTMS010000058.1 GCA_910577155.1 uncultured Mailhella sp. | reverse complement strand
ATACGGAAATGTTCCGGAGCTTTTCGTGATAATATTCAGAATATTTTACCATAAAAATTAAAAAGTTTTGTAAAGGGGTGCAGGGGAAGAAACTTTTACAGCTGCCGAAGGCGGCGAAGCCGTTTCTCTTATGTCGAGCTTGCGAGACTTGCGGTAGCTGTTGTCAACTTTGTTGACTTACCGATAGCGACAGCAGAGATAAAGTTTTCCCCCTGCATGAAAATTCCTCATGATAAATAGAACTGTTCTACGATACGCAAAAAGCATTCAGAAATTACTCTTCCAGTTTGCGTTGTTCCTGCACTTGTTTGATATATTTTTGTCTGCAGTCATCACTGCAAAAATATTCAACAGTGTCTCCATTGCGGACAGAAAAACTGCTTTCTTTCTCCACATAAACGCCGCAAATTGGATCACGGACTAAAATACCGTCAGCAATTTTTTTTGCTTCTTCATTTTCTGATTTTTCGTCACTTTTCTTTTTATCATTTATGAATAAACGATAGAGTGCATAGGCAGCCACAGCAAATAACAAAATTTTAAAAATCATATTCTCCTCACTTTATCACAACGTTATTCTATCCATTATTGATAGACTTTATTTTCGTCAAGTCGATATTCCAGACAAGCTAATGCATCGCCAACAGGTATGTTTTGTATACTAATATGAGGTGCAATTTCTTGCAAGGGAATTAATACAAAAGCTCGCTCAAGTGCCCTTTTATGAGGAATATCAACAAGTGACGTTGAAAGCACAGCATTCTCCATTAAAATAATGTCAATATCAATCACTCTTGGTCCAAAACGCCTTGTTTCATCACGTTTTCTGCCCATGCCGGCTTCCACGCCTAAAAGATAAGACATGAGAGTATCCGCTGCCTGCTCCAATGGCAGCAAGCAGGCATATTCAATTTCAATAACCTGATTGGCAAACCATTGCTGCTCTTTGTCACCCTGCGGTTCTGTCTTATATACAGATGACTGCGCAAGAAGCTTAATCCGGCTGTGCTCGCAAATACTTTCTCTAGCAATGGCTAAATTTTGTTCAGCATTGCCTTCATTTGAACCTAAACAAAGATAACAGCGCATTTTTCCCCTATAAATATGGACTAAAAATCCACATAGCTGCATTTCGCAATTTTTTCAATAAATCAAACAAAGGATATTGGGTATTTTCAAAATCAAAAGAAGAAATTTCCTTTGAGTTTGCAACAATACTATCAATAAAATAGCCCAGATAGGAATTTAATTGCAAAGAAAAAACTTCCAAATTCAATTCAAAATTAAGCTTCAAGCTCCGAGGATCGAAATTGGTAGAGCCTAAAAACGTATAAATATCATCAATTAATACCAGTTTTGTATGGGCAAAAGGTCTTGGCTGTTTGTAAACCTGTATCCCGTTTCTTATAAGACCGGGCAGAAGGTGATCCCCTGCCCAGCTGACAAAGGCATGATCCAGTTTCTCAGGCAAAATAACCCGAACCCGAACTTCCCTGTTTACAGCACTGGTCAGGGCGCTGATAATTTCCCGTGTTGGTAAAAAATAGGGATTAACAATAGTTATTTCTTTTTTTGCACTGCTAAAAACACTGCACAGCAAATTGATAATAAGATCATCGTCATTGCCCGGACCATCCATCACAATGCGTGCATCCATAGTCCCTGTGGGAGGACAAATGAAAAAAGTTGTATTTTGCTGTTCACGCGTCACAAAGGCTAAGTCAAGCAAAAACCCCTCACGCAAACCCATAACAATAGGTCCCGTGCACCGAAAATGCACGTCCTGAACAGGATGTCTGGGCTTATCTTTTAATAAATTGCTGTCGGAAATATTCATTCCGCCTGTAAAAGCGATATCGTCACATACCAGAAGTTTTCTGTGATTACGCAAATTTATGCACATCTGAAAAGGAAAAAGCCGGAATGGCATAAAGAAATATAAAGGGACACCAGCTGTTTTAAGCCTGCGGCATAACGCCCTGAACCCCCAAAATGTTCCAAGTCCGTCCACAATCACCCGAACCATAACCCCTCTTTCATGGGCTCGGATAAGGGCGTCAACAAAACTTGCCCCGCTTTTTTTTCCGCTGAAAATATAGGTAGATAAAAACACATATTTTTGTGCATTTTCAATAGCTTCAAGCATTTTTGGATAGGCTTCATCACCATTAAAAAGCGCTTCAATGGTATTGCCTCCAAGGCAGGGCAGTCCCTGACTTCTTTCCCCTACTCCCATAATAGGATATTGCTCACGGGTGTATTTTGGAGATACCGGTGACCACTGTTTTAACCGTATGCCTTCAAGGTGCTTCTGCCGTGCCTGTGCAGCTTTGTTAAAAAGCTTGGTTGCGCGGCTGTCAATACGATTTACCCCAAAAATAAAATATAAAAATGCCCCCATTAAAGGAAGCATAAAAATAACACCGCACCATGCTAGGGCAGCTTGAGGATATTTAGTATGTAAAAGGCAGTGAATAATAGCTAAAAGAGCAATTATATAGTAAAAAGACAAAAAAATTGCAATGATGATAGGAAAGGACATACTACCTCCGGAATTTTTTTTAAATATATCATAGACAAAATAATTGCAACCCGTTATTTTAACATTACGAATAGAACGGAGGAGAGTATGCGGAATTTATTTGACAGCTTGAAAGAATATAAAATCGCTGATGAGCTCTGTGCAGCTGCTTACGAAACCTGTACCCCTGACATACGGGGTGCAATTAAAACAGCGCTTGCTTTCCATTTTTCAGAAAATACGCTGATAGAAGAAGCACAGGAAGTTTTTGTGGAAAAATCTTCTTCCGGTTTTTGTAAAGGTTATAAAAAACAAGTGCTTGAAAATCTTTTTATCCTGATTGACAGGGAGTATTCTGCTCCTGCTAAATTTCTTGCCCTTGTTTCGCAGGCAATTCGAGCAAATGTAAAACAAGTTTTTGTTTTTCTTGATAAAACTATGCCAAAACAAAAGCTCTATCTTTTTCTTGCCTGTTTGGAACTTTGTGGAATGGAAAACTCCTATTATCTACCGGAAAAAGAAATGCTAGAAAATTGGTTCAGCGAAATACAACAACAAAACAAGAGCCGGATAAAACTTATCGATTGCAGTAGTTGCGGGAAAAATTTTCATAATATTAAACCGGTGAATATTTTTACAGATACCCTGCAATTAAAAGTTTTTGCTCAAAATTCCCAAAGAAAAATAATCACGCTTGCCTATGGAAAGTCCGCCGCCTATACCTACACCGCAGAGGAAAAAGAACATTCCTGTCGGGAGCATTTCAATACGCTTTTACGAGCTTCGCCCAATTGGTATTATGATATTTCCTTTGCAGGCACACAAGCTGCTGCGCAAAACTACGGGCTTGGCATGGAATTTTGCTTTCATTACCCTAAATTGCCACAGGACTTTTTTTACGATACACTCTATTTCAGCAATCTTGAAACAAATTACCCGCCAAGTGAGTAAAACATGAAAAAAATCCTTGAGCATATAAAAGCAACACGAAATATCGGTATCATTGCCCATATTGATGCCGGCAAAACAACAGTTTCTGAACGTATCCTTTATTATACGCATAAAATTCACCGCATGGGTGAAGTGCATACAGGCAATACCACTATGGATTTTATGCCGGAAGAACAGGAACGGGGAATTACCATTACGGCAGCAAGCACCCATTGTGAATGGAAAGAGTATGCGATTAATCTTATTGATACCCCCGGTCACGTGGACTTTACCATTGAAGTTGAACGTTCTTTGCGGGTGCTTGACGGTGCTGTGGGTATTTTTTGTGCTGTGGGCGGAGTGGAACCGCAATCAGAAACAGTGTGGCGTCAGTCAGAAAACCTGCACATTCCTAAAATTGCTTTTATCAATAAATTAGACAGAATAGGTGCTGATTTTGAAAATGTGCTTTTGTCCATGCAAACTCGTTTGCAGACAAAACCCCTTGTTTTGCAAATCCCTCTGGGACAAGGGCAGGAGTTTTCCGCTTTGGCGGATTTGCTCACGCTGCAAAAAATGGAATTTTCCGAAGAAGATCAGGGAGAAACTATCATCTATACACCGCTGGAAGGTGATGAACTGGTTGAAGCAGAAATTTGGCGTGATAAATTATTGGAAGAAATTGCCGAACTGGATGATACGTTTTTAGAAAAATATTTCAATAAGACCTATACTATTGAGGATATTAAACAAAGCATACGCACCATTACCATTGCTAAACTTGCTACCCCTACCCTTATGGGCTCAGCGTTAAAAAACAGCGGCATACAACCTCTGCTTGACGCTGTGTGTGATTATTTGCCAAGCCCCCTTGAAGCAAAACCACTTAAATCTGAAGAATTCAATCCCGATGCAATCAAAGCACTTGTTTTTAAAGTGATACTTGAAAATAATTACAGATTTTCTTTTGTACGAATATACAACGGGACATTAAAGGAAAGTTCTACCCTCTATAATATTAACCTCAAAAAACATGAACGAATTGACAGGATATATAAACTCCATGCAGATTATCGTGAAATGGTAAAAGAAGCCTATGCCGGAGATTTAGTAGGCATTATTGGCATGAAAACTGTCCAAACAGGGCACACGCTTTCCAATGATACAAACCTTGCCCCCTATGAAGATTTTACCAAATTCCAGCCTGTTATCTCCCTCACCTTTGAGCCCAAAAACAGTGTGGAGGCAGAAACGCTTGCCACTGCACTAGCCCGTTATTGTCTTGAAGATCCGACCCTTGTTGTCAACAGCGAAGAAGGATTTTGCCTTGTTTCCGGTATGGGAGAACTGCATTTATCCATCCTTGCAGAACGTATTGAACGGGAATATAAAATCAAGCCGCGTGTAGGCAATCCACAGGTTATTTTAAAAGAAAGCATTAATAATGTTGATCCCATACAGGCAACTTATCGTTTTGAGCGTGAACTTGGTGATAAGCTGCATCAGGGACACGTGGAAATTTCTCTTGAAAAGCGTGAACGCGGACAAGGAAACAAGATTTTCATTTCCGAAGAAGCACGTGACATTATCCAAAAACAAAAAACAAACACCAAAGAAGATACGATCCAATCCGTGGAAGAATATTGTGCCAGCATTTTAGAAAGCGGCTATAATAATGGCTTGGCATTAACGGATGTGCAATTTAATCTTATTAACATTATGGAAACGGATAATACGACCTTGGTAGGCGTCCAAAATGCCCTCCATTTTGCCCTTGAACAAGCCTATTGTCAAGCTTCTGTTATCACCCTTTATCCGATTATGAAACTTGAAATCACTGTGCCGGAAGACAATCTCGGAGCAACCATGAACCTTTTGAATACCTGTAAGGCAAAAGTTGAGCAGCTTTTTGAAAAACAAGACCTCAAATGTATTGTTGCCCTTGCCCCCATGCAGGAACTTTTTGGCTTTGCTACCAATCTACGTTCCTCAACCCAAGGCAGAGCAAACCTTACCATGCAATTCTTTCATTATGACACTATATAACTGTGCGATTATATACAAATTATTATGTGTGACAAAAAAATTACCGCAAAAAAAAGCTTAGGACAGCATTTTCTTAACAATGAAAATGTTATCAGAAAAATCATTGAACTTGGGGAAATCTCCCCGGATGATAATGTCCTTGAAATCGGTCCGGGACCGGGGGCGTTAACCGCAATTTTGCGGGAACTTCCCTGCCAAAAACTTTGGCTTTTGGAAAAAGACGATGTCTTTGCAGAAAAACATGCTCAGTATGCAGCAGAAAACAAACGTACCCACATGCAGGTTTTTCATATTGACGCGCTGACTTTTCCATGGAAAGAATTACAGGGTGAATGGAAAATTATGGGAAATTTACCCTATAATGTTGCCTCTCCGCTCATGTGGGACATTGTCAGTCAAGTACCAAAGCTCAGCAAAGCCGTTTTCATGATTCAAAAAGAAGTTGCAGAACGCATACGGGCAAAGGAAGGAAACAAAACCTACGGAGCATTATCCGCATGGATACAAAGTTTTTGCCATGTAGAAAAAGAATTTGTCATTCGTCCCGGTGCGTTTACACCTCCCCCAAAAGTGGATTCTGAAATCATTATTTTCACGCCGCTTCCCCAAAAGGAATTGCCACAGTACCCCGAGGAATTGGCTAAACTCATTAAAACGACCTTTCAGCAGCGCAGGAAACAACTGCATGGAATTTTGCAAAAAGCCTATCCAAATACATATAGCGAAAAAATTTGGACTGAAATGCAAATCCCCAAAGAAACACGGGCAGAAATGCTGAGCCCTAAACAATTTCAAAGGCTTGCTGCACTACTGGCAAAAAATAATTAATGTATAAGGAAAAACTATGGATTTCAAAAACTTGGCTTCACTCCGTCAATATTTAACTGTTGCTGAACACAAAGCTGGCACCCTCAAATTAAAAGTAAAAGCCGCTGCCCTTGCTGACCCCATTGTAAAAAATTGTCTGGAAGAATTTAAAAACACCCCCAAGCCTCAGGCGGTTTTAGATACAAAATTTAATCTTTTTACCCAGACAATAACGATAAAATATGATACCGACAGCATAAGCCCTCAAGATATTGATGAAATTTTGAGTACCCAAAATGAAGAACGTTTTTTGGTCTTGGCAGAAACCTATTATAATAAGCTCACAGCATGAGCAGTGAAGATATTTTAATTTTGCTTGTTTTATTTTTGCAAAGGATTATAATAAAGAAAAAATGCTAAGTAATTAGCATAAAAAATGGAGGGTTTTCTATGCGTTATGCAATTTTAACCTTAGCCTTTATTTTCTGTTTATCAACAACAGCTATGGCTAAAGGTCCCCTTACCCAGCTTCCGCAGGATATCACTATGGAAGAAGCACAAACAGTTCTTAACGCTGCTCTTGTCAAAGCCGTTGACCAAGGTATTCCGATGAATATTGCGGTTGTCGATGCCGGCGGAAATTTAAAAGCTTTTATCCGTCAAGACGGTGCTTTCCTTGGCAGCATTGATGTTTCAACCAAAAAAGCTATCACTGCCCGTCTTTTCAATATGTCTACCGAAGCATTAGGCAAAGAATCTTTGCCTGACAAATCTCTCTACGGCATTGAAGTGACCAACGACGGACTGGTTGTTTTCGGCGGCGGTGAGCTTATTATCCGTGACAATATGGTTATTGGGGCTATTGGCGTCAGCGGCGGTACTGTTCAAGAAGATATGAACGTTGCAAAAGCCGGTGCAGCAGCAATCAAATAAAAGTATTTTTTAACTTTTTTCCTTGCTAAGAGCCAGCTTTTAGCAAGGATTTTTTATTTAAAAAGTTTCTTTACTCTCAAAAGAAATAACGCTATTATTCTCAAAAATAACGGGCTATATCCTATGGATAATATACTGACTGTTCGGGAACTTAATTTTAAATTAAATCAAGTTTTAGAAGCACGCTTTCCCTATATCTGGATTAAAGGAGAAGTAACAAATTGTGTTACGGCTTCCTCCGGGCATGTCTATTTTTCCCTCAAAGAAGAGCAGGATTTACTCAATTGCGTCTGGTTTAAACACAATCATCGGGATTTAGCTTTTGACCCGCTGACAGGGGAATGTTTTGAAGAAGGCAATAAGCCATGCCTTGCCAAAAGTCTGCATGACGGACAGGAAATTATTTGTGCAGGAAAGTTAGCCATTTATGGCGCAAGGGGACAATACCAGCTCATTATTGAACATGCCATTGAAAGCGGTATCGGGCAGCTTCATGAAGCTTTTGAAAAACTTAAACAAAAGCTTTCGCATGAGGGACTGTTTGATACCAAATATAAAAAAAATATTCCTGCAAAAATCCGAAATATTGCGCTTATCACAGCACCAACGGGTGCAGTTATCCATGATTTTTTACGCATTGCCCAATCCCGCGGCATAAAAAGTTCTATTCATATTTTTCCAAGCCTTGTACAAGGTGACGAAGCCCCTCAAGAACTTATTTCAGCTCTTAAAAAAGCCAGCGAACATATTTTCCCCAATAAAATGAAGGCAGACTGTATTGTTTTTATCCGCGGCGGAGGTTCTATCCAAGACCTGTGGGCTTTTAATGACGAAACGCTGGCAAGAGCCATTTTTTCCTGCGAAATTCCGGTTGTTACGGGGATAGGACACGAACCTGATTTTTCCATTGCTGACTATGTCAGCGATAAAAGTCTTGCAACACCAAGCCATGTTGCGCAGTTTTTATGGAAAGATAAAAATACCCTGATACAGGAACTTGATACGCTCGAATACAGCCTGCAAAGATTTTTTTGGGCAAACTATCAACACGATGAAAAAGAATTGGCATCTCTTGCCAAACAATTAAAACTCTTATCTCCCCAACAGAAACTCACTGAAAAATCTGCCTATCTTGTCCTGTTATCACAACATTTAAATAATATTATCAATCAGTTGTTAGAGAATAACATTACAAATGTGCAGCGTATTAACCAAAAAATATCCCGGCATGAACCAGCCTTTGCTCTGCTGCAAAATAAAGTATTTCAGCTCAAAAAGGAAATAAGTTTATTTACAAACACAACAATTATTCAAAAAAAGAAACAAATTATCCAGTTCCAAACAAAACTGCAGCAAAATTTTACAGCTTTTCTCAAGCAAAAAGAATTTCAGCTCAAAGAAAAACAATTGATGCTCGAGGGCAATAATCCCCATAAACCTCTTGAAAAAGGCTATTTATACGCAGAAATTCAAGGCAAAGAACAAAAAATTGTCAAATCAATCCATGATGTTCGGCTTCATGATACGTTAACACTTCATATTATTGACGGCACGGTACATGCCGATATTAAAAAAATTAACCCTGTAACATAAATTAAGGAAAAAGTATGGATAGCGAACGCCCAATCATTGTTCAGGCTCCTGCCTCAAAATCTGTTTCACACCGCATGGTTATGGGGGCGAGTTTAGCTCACGGCGAATCCATTGTGGAAAACGTGCTTGAAAGTCAGGATCTATACCAGACAATGGAAATTTTAGCAGGTGCCGGAGCACAATTTGAAAAATTAGAGCGGGGCAAGTATAAAATAACAGGAGCACTGCCAAAAGGCGGCGAAGATATGCAGCATGCGCTTAGCTGTGATGTGCACGAATCAGGCACAACCTGTCGGCTTCTGACGGCAATTTTAGCTTGCGGCTCAGGATTTTTCCATATCCATGGTGCAAAGCGCATGCATGAACGCCCCATTGGCACCCTTACCCAAGTACTGGAAAAACTTGGGGCAAAATTCTTATTTGAAAAAGACGGCTTTCCCCCCTTTCTTTTAAAAGCAAATGGCTTAATGGGCGGAGAAGTTATTATCAGCCTTGAAGAATCCAGTCAATTTTTATCAGGAATCCTTTTTGCCGCCCCCCTTTGTAAGGAACCGCTCACTATTTATATTGGCGGCACCCATGTTGTTTCATGGCCTTATGTGGGACTAACCTTAGACGCCATGAAAAAATTTGGGGCTCGTTTTGATATTTCCATAAAAGATACGGAAAAAAGTACCCGCGATGCCATAAAATGGAACCCCGTTGATTATAAAAAAATTACGGAAATTGTCCCCGGTGAGATACGGTTCCGCGTGCGTCCTTTCCAAGATAACGGCACCTATAAAAGCGGAAACTATAAAGTCGAAGGCGACTGGTCCGGTGCATCTTATCTGCTTTCTGCCGGTGTTTTAGGGCAAAAGCCTGTCACAGTTCTGGGACTGAATAAAAACAGTTTGCAGGCAGATAAAGCCCTTCTTACCATTCTTACGCGAATGGGGGCAAAAATTGAATTTGGACAGGAAGATGAAATTACGGTCTATCCCGGTGAGTTAAAAGGCATTACCGCGGATATGGCAGACTGCCCCGATATTGTTCCCACTGTTGCAGTCATTGCAGCGTTTGCTGAAGGAGAAACAAAAATCGAAAATATCGCCCATTTACGCATAAAAGAATGTGACAGACTGCACGCCATGGCAATGGAACTCAAAAAAATTGGCATTGAAACAGTTGAATACACGGATTATCTCATTATCAAAGGCAACCCGGAACTGCAAAATCTTGCTGATGAAATCCATTTTACGAGCTATGATGACCACAGGATTGTCATGAGTCTCAGTTTACTCAATTTACGCGGCATAAAGACGTCCTTTGACAACCCCATGGCAATTACAAAATCTTTCCCGGAATTTTTTGATATTTGGAAAAGCATATGCGTATTACAGTAATTGGCTGCAATGGAAAAATGGGGCATACCTTTTTCCAAAAATTTCAAGAAATTGGGCATACTCTCACGGGGATTGATCTGCCTTTCAGCGAAGAGGAACTCTTTGCAAGCGTAACAGACGCAGAACTCATCCTTTTTTGTATTCCTGCAAAAACAATGGAAGAAATGTGCAAAAAACTCGAAGGGTATATTTCCCCGACCTGTATTTTGATGGATGTTACCAGTGTAAAAGTTCTGCCCATAAAAAGCATGGAAAAACACCATAAAGGTCCTGTTATCGGCACACATCCTCTTTTTGGTCCCCGTTCTTTGGATTATAAAAAAATATGCCTTTGCTTAGGTTCCTATTTTGCAGAAATGGACGAACAAAAAGAAAAAATGAAAGAAAATATTTTTAATCTTTTTGTGCAAATTGGCTGTGAACCGTTTTATGCCACTGCCGATATCCATGATAAGGCCATGGCAGCCCTGCAGGGCTTGAATTTTGTTACCAATGTTGCCTATTTTGCATTAACCGCCAATATGCCGGAGTTAAAGGAATTTTTAACGCCTTCCTTTATGCGGCGCTTGGAATCAGGCAAAGTAACCGTTGTGGAAGACGGTGACCTTTTCACGGGAATTTTTGAAGCCAATCCCTATAGTCAGGATATAGTGCGGCAGTACCGTTCTTTTTTAAACGTTGCTGCAGGCGGAGATATGGATGTTTTAGTGCATTTGGCTCAAAAATGGTTTCAATAATATTTTTTATGGGAAACGGTTTTGCATTTAGAGCATTTCCGCATTCATTCAGAATATTTTATTATAACGTTTTAAAATTTTTTCCCTGAAAAAATTTCTGATGTTTATCTAATGGTTAATTATTAGTTTTTCGCTTTGTTATAGAAAATGATTGATAATTAATCACCTATAAAACATATATTCTTGTTTTTCTGAAAGAAAAACA
>CAJTMS010000057.1 GCA_910577155.1 uncultured Mailhella sp. | reverse complement strand
GGGAGTTCGAATCTCTCTTTCTCCGCCAGCAGATATTTTTGCAATGCCCCGTACTTTTTAGTATGGGGCTTGTTTTTTATACATTTTTAATATGTATTGGAGAGAAAATGCGGGGAGTGAAATATGGTAAAACAAGGTGATATTATCAAAGTAGATTTCAATCCCCAAAAAGGATTTATCGGAAGAAGTCATTGCGGTGATTTTTCCGCAAATTGATAACATATTTTTATAAAAACGATACAGGTAAACCATGTCTTTTGAAGCAGTAAAAAAGTATTTTGAACGTGCGGGCTTAGGGGCACAGGTGCTTTTGCTGGAAAAGCCCAGTGCAACAGTGGCACAGGCAGCCGAAGCTGTGGGCTGTGCAGAAAAGCAGATTGCTAAAACCATGTCATTTTTTGTGGATAAGAAGCCTATCCTGATTGTTATTGCAGGCGATGCCCGAGTGGACAATAAAAAATTCAAAAGCCTGTTTCACCAAAAAGCAGTGATGATACCGGCAGAACAGGTGGAACATGCCATCGGGCATGGAATTGGGGGAGTTTGTCCTTTTGTTGTCCATGCTGATGTGACGGTGTATCTTGATATTTCGCTCAAACGTTTTGAGCGGGTTTATCCCGCAGCAGGCAGCGGCAATAGCGCCGTTAACCTCTCCATAGAAGAATTGGAAAAACATTCTGCGTATCAGGCATGGATTGATGTCTGCAAAGACTGGGAACAGGAAAAGGCAGAATAAAAATGAAATGAAAAAACAAAACCGTTACAGGCTAAGTACATAACGGTTTTCATGTAACGGGAAAAGGCGTTATTCTGTCATAAAAAGCGCCGCCGCGACAGCCAGATGAAAAATACCTGTTGCCATTGCGGTGATTTTTAATTGTTTATCTAATATCAGCACGTCATGGCTTGTGTACACGATATAGGCACTGTATACAAGGGGCAGATAAAAAAGAAAAAGGAACAGATACGCTGTGGGAAGCATAACCAGAAAAAAGACCAGCCAACACAAAAAGGCACTGCCCACAAGAAGCACATGATAATAACGGGCATACTCAGCCCCAAGGCGCAAGGCAAGAGTTTCTTTGCCATAAAACGCATCACTTTTCATATCCCGGATATTATTGACATTGAGCACAGCACAGGAAAGCAGTCCTGCCCCGCATGCCGGAAAGCCCGGCAAATGATAAAAAGAACCGCCGTACAGACAATAGGAACCGGCAACTGCCACCAGTCCAAAGAAAATAAACACGTAAAAATCGCCTCTGGCCCGATAGCCATAGGGATTTTTCCCCATGGTATAAGAAAGTGCCGCCCACACGGACGCACAGAGCAAAAACCCGAAAATTCCCCATGCAAGAAGATTTTTTCCGAAACTTATCCAAAAAAGGACAGCAGAAAAAAGCACAATCAGCACTGCAGTAAAAATAATAGCCCGCAGCATTTCTTTTTGTGAAATTGCTCCGGACGATACTGCCCGTTTTGGTCCCTGCCGCATTTGCCCGTCCGCACCTTTTTGCGCATCACCATAATCATTGGCAAAATTGGAAAGGATTTGCAAAAGCACACCTACCAAAAGGCTTAACCAAAAAATTTTGCCCGAAAAAACATGGTCAAAACCGGCAAATGCGCCTCCCAAAACCAGCCCCGAAAGGGAAAGGGGCAAGGTTCTCAGGCGCATTGCCTGTATCCAATATGACAACATTATTTTATCTCCACTTGGCTATTTTTCTGCATGGACGCCTCCAAGGCATAATCCAAAGAAGAAGAGCGGGAATACACAATGCCTTTTGCCAAATCTTCTTTGCGCTGATACTGCATTTGTAAAAAATAGCGGTGTAATTTCCATGCCTCATAGTCAATAATATCAAGCTTTCCCTGACTTTTTTCCGTGATATGTTTTGCCAAAATTGCCGAAACCTCATCATCGGGGAAATATTCTCCCTCATGGTAAATATGCAGGGTGCCTTTATCCAGAGTAAAAACCTGCATATCCAAATACCACGCCTCACACAAACGGTGAAGCTCCTCCAAACACTCTTCTGCCGCCGGCTCAAAATATCCGAAAGCCTTGATAATAATTTCCCGCACGAAGCACTCTCCTTATAATATAGAATAACACGCTTGTAAAAATGTTTTCTTGCCGAAAAAAATTTGCCCGTCATTATGCATAAACAAAATATCCCCATGCTCAGCCGTGGTTAACAGCGGGATATTGCTCCTGATAAAATACTCCCGTACATTTTCCGCCGGAAAATGAAAACGGTTAAAGACTCCGCACGAAGCAAGGGCATAACGCGGATTGACAAGCGTATA
Source organism: uncultured Mailhella sp. (assembly GCA_910577155.1). Lineage (GTDB taxonomy): Bacteria > Desulfobacterota > Desulfovibrionia > Desulfovibrionales > Desulfovibrionaceae > Taurinivorans. The sequence continues at coordinate 9,165 of CAJTMS010000057.1, read as the reverse complement.
AAATTTTTCTGAATAACTGTTTCCCGAACCGTGATGGGGCAATACCAAAATATCGGCCTGCAAAGAATGAAGAGCTTGCTCATGCATGGAAACAAGCTTTTCCAGAGCCTCCGCTTCACTGTCACCGCAAAAAAGCGCAATGCCGTGCCCGTTTTTCACCAGACGCAGGATAAGCGAGCTGTTATTGCGCGAATATTTTGCTAACGCCCATGGATTTTTTAGTGTTTTTAAAGGAGTATTTGCCAAATTTTTCGGAGGATAAAGAACTTCCAAGCCATATCCTCCGCCAAGCTCCAAGAAATCTCCCGTGCCCAGACGGACAACAGGAATTTGACGACGGGATAAAACGTTATCCAGCACCTTTTTAGCATAGCCCTGTTTTTCTGTTTTACAATTTGTCTCACAAAACTCTCGGACGGAAAAAGCCTGCAAAATCGGGACAAGACCATTGATATGGTCAGCGTCATCATGACTGGCTATCATATACGCAAAGCGCGGAAACCTGTTTTGCGTCAATTTTTTTGCAACAATATCCCTGCCTGCATTAAAACGTTTGGAATTACTGCCCCCAATATCAATGAGCAGCTTTTTATCCTTTGTTTGGAGAAAAACAGCCTGCCCATTGCCCACGTCAAAGAGAATAAGCTGCACCCCTTCTCCAAAGGGAAGAAAACGCAAAAATACGGGTATAAAAAGAAAAAGAACGGCAAGAGTTAAAAAGACCCGGCTTTTTTGTGTCCGTTTTTTCAGGGAAAAAACACAAACAAAAAGCAAAAGATAAAAGCCGAGGCAAGCCAAGCCCATGGGGCGTATACCCTGCTGCAAAGGGAAGAATCCTGTCAGCCACGTTAATCCTTCAATAAAATAGACAACAGGCTCATACGCCAAGAAAAGCAAAGACGGAGCAAAGGAAAATCCCATGCATAAAAAACCGAGTAATGCCACGGGCATAACCCAAAAAGCCAAAAGAGGCAGCCAAACAATATTTAAAAGAGAAAAACCGCTTATTTGTCCAAAATACAGCAAAAGCAAAGGACTTATCACCACTTGAACAGCACAGGAAATTACCAGCAAAGAAAAGGGAAAAAAGAAAATTTTTCGCAGCTGAGGGCGAAAGCCGGCAAAATATTTTACATACAGATATCGTAAAAAAGGCAAAAAAAAGGCAATAGTAAAAACACTGCAAAAAGACAGCTGGACGCCCAATTGATACAAGGCTAACGGATTGAAGCAAATAAACAGGGCAAGGGCATAAAAAAGCAAGTCCGGCAAGGTATAGTGCCTTGCCTGCACATACAAAAGCCCCGCAAGAGCTGCCATGGCGTAGGCTCTGAGCAGGGAATAGGGTGAATACCCGAGCCAGCAATACAAAAAGCCGAGCACCAGCCCCAGAAACACAAAAAGATGATATTTAGGCACATGCAAATACACACGGGGGTTAATCCACGATACAAAAACAAGGAAAAAACACGCCAAAACACCGGCTAAGGAAAGATGTTGACCTGATAATGCCAAAGAGTGCGATAAATTCGCCTTGGCAAAACTGTCCAGTGTTTCCTGCGTTAAATAAAATTTGTCCCCAAAAAGCAGAGCAAGCAAAATAGCTTTTGCCTGTCCTTCGATTGCAGTAAAAGAACTTCTGCCGTCAGAACGTAATTCTTCTGGTTCTTCTTTTTGAGAAAAGAGTATATGGGCAAAGGACAAGCGCAAATCTTCGCGGATATTGCTCCAAAAATTTCCCTCACCCAGGAGCTTGATATCATCACTTGCCCTGCCGTACAGCACGGCTCCATACCACGCATTTTGCCGCCCGTAATAGCGCTGCAGTGCAGCATGAAAAGGACGGAGCGGCGCCTTTGTCTGTAAAAACTGCCCTGCCACGGGACGGCGTTTTTCCAAAGCCGTATGGAGGGACGCGGTATCAGAGGAATAATAAACGGTTAAAACGACATTGCCCTGCAAAGATTTCATTTCCGTCAGCTCCGCCAGTTCCGTATGGCGGCACGGATTTGCGTCTTTTTTGTGCACATGGGAAAGGAACAGGCGAAGCCGTCCGTCACTCATGCCCTGCACGTATTCAATTTTTCCGCAAAATTCCTGTTCCCTGTCCTGTTCCTGCAGAGAATTAAAGGGGCTAAACTGTTCCTGATAAAAGGCGATATTTTCTGCCCGCTGCACGGGCTCCCGCCATGCCGTATAGGCAAAGGCAAGGCAAAAGACAGCACAAACAAGCACAAGACGAAAAATACGCTTGTCCGTATAGTGCATGCCCAGAAAAAGGAGCAAAAGCCCAAGGCTCACGCCTGCATGAAAGGGAAAAGAAAGAAAAAAAACACCGAGCACCGCAGCAAGCACCAAATACTGCCAAAACAGTAAGGAAAGTGTCCGATATGGTACCTGATATGGTGCCTGATGTTTTTCCTGCATAGATTTTACGGTTCTCGTCCGATACTTTTTTACGGGAAAATTGCTCCGAACGGAATTTTTATTTTTATCACAACGCTCTTGAGCAGCATGATAACAAATTTATTTAAAATATCTCAAGCGCAGGGCATTGCTGACCACAGAAACGGAGGACAGCGCCATGGCTGCTCCTGCAAACATGGGTGAAAAACTCATTCCGTAGGCAGTATAAAAAAGTCCGCATGCCACAGGGATAAGAATAATATTATAGCAAAATGCCCAGAAAAGACTCAGTTTAATATTGTTCATGGTTGCTTTGGAGAGGCGAAGCGCCGTATCAAGCCCTTCCATGCCCCTGAGGAGCACAATATCCCCTGCTTCTAAAGCAATATCCATGCCGCCGCCCATAACAATACCCACATGGGCAGACGCCAAAGCCGGTGCGTCATTGATACCGTCACCCACCATGGCTACGCTTTTGCCCTGCTCTTTGAGCGCTGCAATGCAGGCTTCCTTGTCTGTGGGCAAGACTTCGTAAAAACAGTTTTCCTCTGCAATGCCGAGTTTTTTTGCCACGCTGAGCACTGTTTTTTTATTATCCCCGCTCAAAAGTATAGGCGTGATATTTTGCCGGTGCAATTTTTCAATGACGTCATAGCTCGCTTCACGGATAGTATCTTCAATGGAGAAAATCGCCTGTAAAGACGCACCTTCCCCCAAAAAAAGCGGACTTTTTGCATGGGCAGTAATTTCTTCCACGCAGGCTTGCTGTTCAGACGTTGCTGCAATGCCGTGTTCACGCATAAAGGCTTCATTGCCTAAAAGATAGTGCTTGCCTCTATAATCGGCGGCAATGCCCCGTCCTGTTTTTTCTTCGATATTCTCCGGTATGGGCAGGGAAAGTTCATTGAAGGGGAAACTTTCCAAAAAGGCTTTTGCTAAGGGATGAGCAGAATTTTTTTCCATGGCGCAGGCAATGGCAATCAATTTTTCCGCATTTTCGCCCTGTTCTTTCCCTGCTGCCGATACATATTCCAGATGAAGTTTCGCCTTACCTTCCGTGAGAGTGCCTGTTTTATCAAAAACAACAGTATTCACTTTTCCTGCCAGCTCTAAAGCCGTACCATTTTTAATAAGCAAGCCCAGTTTTGCTCCCCGCCCTGTTGCCACCATAATGGACATGGGCGTTGCAAGCCCCAAGGCACAGGGACATGCCACCACCAGCACAGACACGGTAAACAAAATAGCCAGTCCGAAATCCCCTTGGACAAACTGCCAGTATAAAAAGGTCACAAGGGCAATCGCTAAAATGGCAGGGACAAAATACAGGCTGATAATATCCGCATATTTGGCAATGGGGGCTTTGGAGCTTTGGGCTTCCTGTACCAGACGGATAATTTTGGCAAGCACACTGTCTTCCCCTGTTTTTTCTGCCCGCATGGTCAGTCCGCTGCCTATATTAATGGAACCTGAAATCAGCGTATCGCCTTCTTTCACCGCATAGGGCATATATTCGCCGGTAATGGCAGACGTATCAAGACTGCTTTCGCCTTTAACCAAAATACCGTCTACGGGGATTTGCTCACCTTTGGGGATAAAAAGCATATCATGGGGGAAAACATATTCTGTGCCAATGCATTCCTGTTCGCCGTTTTCCTTAATTCTCCGCACCGTTTTGGGGGATAAATCCATAAGAGATTTAATCGCAAGGGACGTGCGGCTTTTTGCTTTAAGCTCCAGATATTTTCCTAAGGATATCAAAGCAATAACAACAGCAGAAGATTCAAAATACAAATAATGCACCGCTGTTTTCATCATTTCGCTGTAAACGGCAAGTTCCTGTGCTCCCGGTTTGTATTCCGCATATAAAAACTGCCCTGCATAATAGGCACTGACAAGAAACGCAACCCCTGTGCCAAGCGCCACCAGCGTATCCATATTCGGAGCCCTGTGCCAAAGACTGGGGATGCCTTTTAAATAAAAATCCCGTCCTGACCACAACACTATAAAAGTACAAAAAAACTGGATTAAAATAAAAAGTGCCGCTGAAACGCTGAACAAAGCATGGCTTGAGGGATGAAAATCCAAAACAGCATGAGAAATATTCACTAACCCAAAATGATAGCCCATGGCCAATATAAAAACAGGCAAGGTAAATAAAATCTCTGTGAGCACGCGCTGTTTTTTGACTGCCAGCTCCTTTTGCATACTCTCCTGCTGTTCCTGCCAAAGTTTGGCTGCGCTCACAGAATTATCCACATATTTTGCCGTAAAACCGAGGTTTTCAATTTTTGCAATAATCGCAGGGACAATGTCAGCTTTTTCATGCAAACGCACAACAGCCATATTGGAAGCAAGGCTCACGCTCACCTTATCCACTTCCGGCATTTTGGAAATCACTTTTTCTATGCGTGAAGAACAAGCCGAACAGTGCATACCCTCAATTCTGAATTTCAATATTAACTCCAGCATATCTCTCACCTGTTTTGCAGTGCCTTGTTTTCTTTTTATTCTATGCTTATCTTAGCCCATTTGCAAGTATCTTGCAGAATTATCCTAAAAAATTAAAGAAACAGCTTGCCTTTTGCCGTAAAATGTTTACTTTTCTTTTATACTAAAGACAGAAAGGAGTTAATCATGCAAACAATAGCTGTCAATGGAATGCATTGCCAAAATTGCAGCAATTCCGTCAAAGAAGCCCTCACCAAACAAGGGGCAAGCAATGTCCGTGTTGACCTTGAAAAAAAATGCGTTTCATGGGAAGGCAATATCAGCAAAGAACAGGCAAAAGACATTATTGACGGACAGGGCTTTGACGCTGTTTTATAATTTCCAGACCATTTTTACGATAAAAACATACCGCACGTTGCAGGCTATGCAAAAGCCCTCGGACACATACCGGGGGCTTTTTTACGTATTGTCAGCATGGCGAAGCCATATTAAGCTTACAATACGTTAAAAAGTTCTCGTCCTCTAAAAATCAAGCCCAAAGGGAATACTTGATTTTTTGAGGGCTTTTTTACGTGCGGCAGCTGTTAATGAGCTTGCGAACTACGGATAGCGACAGCAGAGATATTGTCAGCATGGCGAAGCCATATTAAGCTTACAATACGTTAAAAAGTTCTTATCCTCTAAAAATCAAGCCCGAAGGGAATACTTGATTTTTTGAGGGCTTTTTTACGTGCGGCAGCTGTTAATGAGCTTGCGAACTACGGATAGCGACAGCAGAGATATTGTCAACATGGCGAAGCCATATTAAGCTTACAATACGTTAAAAAGTTCTCGTCCTCTAAAAATCAAGCCCAAAGGGAATACTTGATTTTTTGAGGGCTTTTCACCCCGAAAAAAGATACCACTTTTATCCGCCGTCAGCTATTTCTTCGCCTCAATCCTCATAAAAACGGCAGCCGCAGCGTCCGTTTTCTTTCACCACATAGAGTGCACGGTCGGCATAGACATACAATTCTTCAATAAATCCGAATTGGGAAAAAGCTCCGCCTACGCTGAGGGACACCGGAGGCAAACCGTCTGCTCTATTTTGGAGCATGACATTCATGTTATCCACTTTACGCTTGATAACATCCTTATCCTTTACAGTGACATCCACAAGAATAACCGCAAATTCATCTCCGCCAATACGAGCAGGATAGTCCTTCACGCGAAAGCTCTCTTTAATGATACGGGCAATTTTCCGGAGTATCTGATCTCCCACTTCATGTCCGTAATGATCGTTAATAAATTTAAATTCATCGACATCAATAATCAATAACGCCAAAGCTATCGGGTTAGCCGTAAAAAGCTGTTTTATCCGCTCAAAAGCACCACGGTTGATAAGTCCCGTCAAAGCGTCATGTTCAGCCCGCTGTCTGAGCAGCGCCTCATGGGAAGCTTTCATCTCATGGATATCATTATAAATCTGTGCCAAGTATTTAAATTCATACGAGCCCATGATTTCTAATTTTTTCTCATCTCTCATACTGTTGATATAGCGCTGAAGCGGTCTGATAATCAACAAGATAACCATGGCAAAAGGAATTAAATTGAGCAAAAATAAAATGCTGAAACTTACTTTGCTCAAAGTAAAAAAACTGTTTAATACGGAAAGGCTTTTTTGCTGGTCGCTGTAAGTATTGCTGATAACCTCGTCCACAAAAGAATTAATATTGTTTTTAATCAAAAGTTTTGCTTCATGATAGTCCCTGCTGAAAATAAGTTCACGGGCTTTTTCCTGCATTTCATCAGGCGTTAAAGCTTTATCTTCATCATTGAGCACAACGTTTTGCACAATGGCGGGAAATTCCCGCAAATCCGTTCCCTGTGCCAATGCCGTTAATTTAATGGCATAAATTTCCCGCTCCATTAATTTATTGGAAGAGGCAAGGGCTTCTTCTAAAAAATAACGGGTATGGGGATGAACTTTATGCTGTTTCAAAGTAGTTAACGCAAACTCTCTGCGTTTTGTGACATAGGCTTCTTCAAAATACGCATTGGCATATGCGCTTTTTCCCGTCATGACATAAAACTGTATCTGTTCTGTTAAATAATTGGAACCTTCCCAGAGTTCCTGCGCCTCTTCATCGCATTTAATATACTCTTCAGTGGCATACACAATAACTTCATATTCTTTGGAAACTTTATGGCTGACAAAAAGCAATACAAAATAGAGCATGATAGATAAAAAAATCATCACATAGCTCACCGTACGGATACGAATTCCATGAATTACTTTTTTCGTTTTTTCACTCATATGCTTCGCCTCTTCATAACGTTTCCTTCATGTCACATCATGAAATACGCTCTCAAAAGCTGCGCTAACATAATAAAAATTCAGTAGGTTTCGGCAAATTAAATATCGTGAACAAAGCTAGGCTGTCAATACAAAAAAGAGGAAAATTAATAGCCGGATTTTGAAAATATTGTATAAATAAAAGCTAATTTCATGTAAAAATACCGTACGATCAATTAAAAAGCCTTTTTTGAATGAGCCATTGCAGAAATGGACAGCAGAGCTGTCACCCAATGGAGGCAAGCTGTCAGGGTATTGTAAACGTTATAGTTCCCATGCCGGCAATACATAAAAAAAGCCCCCATTTTGGGGGCTATTTTTACTCATAATTGCTTTTCAGCACATTACTTCTTAGCAACTTTGCCGGTGAGAGGCTTGCCGTTGAAATCACCTGTAAGGGTGCGTAAGAATGCAACGATTTGATCACGATCGGAAGGAGGAACTTCCAAGCCTGAAAGGTAGATACCCATAATACGAACAGCTTCGTCAAGAGTTTCTACTGTTCCGTCGTGCATGTACGGAGCTGTCAATTCAATATTGCGCAAGTTTGGAACTTTGAACTTATGGAGGTCGGCAGGGTTCTTAGTAAAGCCTTCCAAGCCCTTGTCGGAACCAAGCGGATTTCCGCGGTCTGCAAAGTAATCTTTCTTCAAGTCCATATATTCAAAGGATTGTCCGCCGACAGATTGTCCAACGTGACAGCTGGAGCAGCGGTATTGTTTGAACTTTTGATAGCCTTCTGCTTCATTGGCAGTAAGAGCCTTCTTATCGCCCTTGAGCCACTTGTCAAACTTGCTGTTAGGAGTGATAAGGGTTCTTTCGTATTCTGCGATAGCATTGGTAATGTTATCACCTGTCCAGCCGGAAGGATAAACAGCTGTAAATTCTTTTGTCAATTCAGGGTCTTGAGCTAATTTAGCAGTAATTTCATCCCATGACTTGGAAGCCATTTCAATTGGGTTAAGCGGAGGTCCGCCGGCTTGTTCCTGAAGATCTGCCGCACGTCCGTCCCAGAATTGTTTTACGTTGAATACGGCGTTGAATACGGTAGGAGCGTTGATGTCACCAACTTGCTGGCGTACGCCTTCACTGAAACGTCTTTCATCAGTACCTGCTTTTTCAAAAGAGTGGCAGGTTGCACAGGCAACGGTGTTGTCTTCGGAAAGGCGTTTATCGTTATACAATTTTTCACCGAGAGCAACTTTCTTTGCATCTACAGGAAGTGCATCGGGAAGAGGCTGTAATGGTTCATTAGCAAATTCAGGAGCAGCAAGTCCTGTAGCATAATGACCAGCACGTGTTTCTTTTACCCAGTTTAAGATAGTTTCTTTATCTTCGCCGGTAAGCTTGCTGCCCCAGTGTACAGCAGTAAACTTAGCAGGCGGCATGGTATCATTTAAAACAACCCATTCCATTTTAGCCAATGTTGATTCGCCAACCGGTTTGTTCTTATTCACATCAACCAGTTCCAAATTCAGATCCATTGCACGAAGACCATCGGTGTAGTCTTTTTCAATAATTTCTTTAATGCCGGGAATTTTTGCGTAAAATGGCAAATCATAATCACGGGTGTGACATGCCATACATTTGTCAACCACAATAGTAGAAACTTTTGCAAACTTCTCCATTTGCAGCTGGTTTAGAACTTTCTTTTCTGCGCCAATGCTTTCATTGCCCGCTCCGATGGCGAGTGTTGCACAAAGCACACCACCTGCCAAGAGGAAAAGAGAACCATGTTTCATAAAACCTCCTTTATATGATAATAGTAGCTATTATCATTTAATAGTTTTGTAACATTATCACATTTATAAGACAAGCAATATTTTCGCTTTCTCCTTTTTAAATTCAATTTTTCAGAAAAATAGCCGATAATTTCGTGAAATATCATAATTTTTAATTAAAAATAAAAAAAATGCCATATCTCGGATGAGAAACGGAAAAAGACTGTTCGCTTGATTTTCATTCAACTATACGCT
>CAJTMS010000056.1 GCA_910577155.1 uncultured Mailhella sp. | reverse complement strand
AATGAATAAATTTTAATTCTGGAAGCCGAATAACTATATATTTTTGTTGAATTAATGAAACAAATCTGATAATAATTATTTGATAAATCAATTGAAATAATTTCTTCCGTTTTATCTTTATCATCGATTAAAATAAGTTTATTACCGTTCAAAATATATACCTGCACATATAAAATATCAGTTTATCATTTTTCTATCAGTATTGTAAAATTTCGCAAGTAATTTATTCCAGCACAAAATGATTTTGTTCGGATTCTTTTAATTGAGCGTTTTTATCAAGTTTAATTTTTGCATGGGAAGTAAAGATTTTTGCCTTTTCTGAATCAGGATCAGGTTTTGGAATAGCGGATAAAAGCATTTGTGTATAGGGGTGCAGAGGATGCTTGAAAAGTATTTCTGACGGGGCAATTTCTACAATTTTTCCTTTATACATGACCCCGACCCTGTCGCAAAGGTATTGCACCATGGCTAAATCATGAGCAATAAAGAGCAGAGAAAAACCTATTTCTTTGCGTAACTTGATAAAAAGATTGATGATTTGTGCCTGAATAGAAACATCTAAGGAAGAAACCGGTTCGTCTGCAATAATAAGTTTAGGCTGAAGGGAAAGAGCACGGGCAATGCAGACGCGCTGTTTTTGTCCGCCGGAAATTTCTGCAGGGATTTTTTCTAAAAAAGAACTGTCCAGCCCCACCAGATGGAGAAGTTTGACAACCTGCTCACGCCGTTCATTTTTCTTGGGAAAAAGTTTATGAATGTCAAATGGCTCTGCAATACAATCTTCAATACTCATACGCGGATTGAGGGCAACGGAAGAGTCCTGAAAAATAATCTGCAAATCGTGCTGCAGGGTTTTTCTGAGCTCGCGGGAAATATGCTTACCGGTAATACATTGATTTTGATAATAAATTTCCCCTTTACTCGGTTTATACATACCCATAATTGCACGGGCGAGCGTCGATTTACCGCAGCCTGATTCGCCCACAAGTCCAAAAATTTCCCCTGCATACATGTCAAAACTTATGCCATTGAGTGCATGGACATGATGAAAGGTATTCACAGGAAAAATCTGGTGATAATCACGAACGGAAAGAAAGGAGTCCATTGCTGTTCCTGAACTTAAAGGGAATTTTTTTGCGTATAGCGGGGTGCTTCAATATGCGGAGCTCGTTCATCCAAAAGCCATGTTGCCGCCTTATGGGTATCGGAAAGAGAAAAGAGAGGAGGCGGCATTTTATAATCAATGGCTAAAGCATAATCGTTTCGGGCGGCAAAAGCATCGCCTTGCGGGGGATTGAGCAATGAGGGAGGCATGCCTTGAATGGCTTTGAGCTCCCCGTTTTTAAGCGCCAGAGAAGGCAAAGCGCCAAGCAGCCCCCATGTATAGGGGTGCTTTGAATGGTAAAAAATTTCTTCTGCGGTGCCTGTTTCAATAATTTTTCCTGCATACATAATGGCAACTCTGTCCGCAATACGGGCAACAAGTCCCAAGTCGTGGGTGACAATCACAATGGCAATGCCTGTCTTTTTTTGTATTTCCTTTAAAAGATCAAAGAGGCGTGCCTGTACGGTTACATCAAGAGCCGTTGTGGGTTCGTCAGCAAAAAGGATTTTGGGAGAAAGGGCAAGGGCTATTGCAAGGGCACAGCGCTGACGCATGCCTCCCGAAAAAAAGTGGGGCTGCTGATAAATGCGATTTTTTGCATCATCAATACCTACAAGTTCCATGAGTTCAACAGCTTTTTTTTCAGCGTCTTTTTTGGAAATTTTTTGGTGCAGGCGTATTGCTTCCATAATTTGTTTGCCAATGGGAATAACGGGATTGAGGGTCGCCATGGGATCCTGAAAGACCATGCCAAAGTTTGTGCCGCGGACTTTGCACATTTCCCGTTCACTTAAATGGACAATATCTTGCTCTGTATCCGAGCTTTTAATGAGGATTTTTCCTGTTATTTTTGCAGTATCAGGCAAAAGTTTCAATACAGAACGGCAAAAAACAGATTTTCCGCAGCCGGACTCACCCACAACAGCAAGGGTTTCCCCTTTGTTTACCTGCAGAGAAATATCCCGTACTGCTTGAACAATCCCGTCTTTTGTATCAAAAGAAACCGAAAGATTTTCAACTGATAATACTTGTTCCATAGTTTTCCCGATATTTCGGCAGGGGAGCAAGAACTCCCCAGCCGTTCAGTCCATATTAGTATGTTATTTTGATAATGTCCATTCTTCAATATTCCACATAACGCCGACAGCATGGTGACCAAGGATACGCGCTGTATTGAGCCCGCTGAGCTTGTCAGTGCTGACGTAATTGCCGTTTAAATATGCCACAAGCAGATGTCCCGGGTGTTTTGCATAGACTTCTTCAAAAGTATGATAAATTGCTTTTCTTTCACTCACATCAGCTGTTGCACGCCCTTTTTTGAGCAGTTCGTCAACTTCGGCGTTGGAGTAATGCATGGTATTATCACTTGCGTTTGTCACAAAATCTTTATAAATGCCGTCAGGGTCAAATTCTACCGCAAAGCCGGCTAAAAAACCATTATAGCCTGCTTTCCAGTCAAAACGGGTAACAGGAACAATGCGCATATCAATGCCGGCGTCTTTGAGCTGCCGTGCTAAGATATTGGCAATATCAATGCGTTCTTCTTCGTAATCGCGTACTTGAATGGTGAAAGAGAATTTTTGTCCGTTCCGTTCATAAATACCATGGGCGTCTTTTTTCCAGCCGAGTTTTTCCATTTCCGCAGCAAATTTTGCTAAATCGTAGGGGTAAATATCAGCTTTTTTATTGCCGCCAAAGGCATTAATTTGAATGGGACTGTAAGCAGGGATACCTTCTTTGTTGAGTACGCTGTTAATAATCGCTTGTTTATCAACAGCATAATTTAATACGCCAATGGAGTCGCCGTTTTTTTGCCAAAATTCCGTTCTGAAATCCATGGAGGCGGAACGATAGTCCGCAGTGATAAAGTCAATATTTTTGAAACCTGCTTTGCCTTTGAAATTTTCGGCATATTTTGCATTGAGCCATGCAAGGTCAGCTTCACCGGATTGGAGCATAAGGGCTTTGGTACTTTCCACCGCAACGGTTTTATAGACAATTCTTTCAATATTCGGAACGTTGTCGTAGTACTTTTCGTTGCGTTCCAAAATAATCATGCCGCCTGCCGTATCCCATTCCACAAATTTATAGCGGCCTGTTCCAATGGGGGTATGGTTGGCAGGGGCAGTATTGATATCTTGTCCCTCAAATAAATGTTTGGGAATAATGCCGATAGTGAAATTGTCAAGCATGGCGGCATTATAGCGTTTCATTTTTATGGCAATGGTATTTGCGGCAGGAGAGGTAATGCTTTCAATGTCTTCGTAATTACTCAAAATGGAAGCTGTTAAACGCTCATCTTGTGATAAGGCCGTATAGGTAAAAATAATATCCTCGATGGTAAAGGGCGTGCCGTCATGCCATGTCACCCCTTCACGGATGTTGAAGGTATAGGTCATGGATTCATCATCATAGGCATAGGAAGCTGCAAGGTCAGGGACAGGATTGCCTTTCGCATCATATTTGAGTAAGCCGGAAAAGATAATTGTAGGCAATTCCTGATGATTATTGAGAATTGGGTTGATGGTATCTTCGTTTTCACCGGCATAAATAAGGGTATTGGACATGTCGTCAGCAAAAGTGCTTGTTATGCCCGTCAGCATGAGACCAAGTGCAAGAATACTTGCCGCAAAGCCTGTTTTTAATTTTTTACATACAATTTTCATTGTAACTCCTTATTATTGTTAAAGGTTGCTGAAACCTTTACAGTTTTCCTGTCTGAAAATATGCCCGATTTGGGTAATGGAAAAAAGCAGGATAACAAGAAACAGTCCCGGGAAAATAATAACCCACCATGTATTCAAAAGCAGGGCTCTATTGGAAAGGGCAAGCATACTGCCCAGAGAAAGTTCTTCCGGCGGCAGGCCGAGCCCAAGGAAGCTGAGCGTTGCTTCCATTGCCATATTGGTACTGATAGAAGAAATAACAATAAACATAATGGCTGATATGATGTTGGGAATGAGGTGCCTGCGCATAATCCAAAAAAAAGAAGCCCCCATATGCCTTGAAAGAAGGATATATTCACTGTTTCTGATCTGGCGGACTTCAGCCCGCACAATACGGGCAAGGGCAAACCAGCTTGTTATGCCAATGATTATGGAAATGGATAACGGCGTTTGCTTTTCCTGTAAAGAGAGTAAAAGCAGCAGTGCAAGAATGATGGGAATACTTTGAAAAAGCTCTGCAATGCGCATCATGACCGTATCAATAAAAGTTGAGGCGCAGCCGGAGATACAGCCATAGAGGACGCCGATACTTGCTGCAATAATGGTGCTTGTGATACCTATAAAAATAGACGCTCTTCCGCCATTCCAGAGCACGGAAAAAATATCCCGTCCAAGTGAATCGGTGCCAAACCAAAATTCTTTATTGGGGGCGGTATTGAGGTTGGAAAGATAAAATTGCGTAGGGTCATGATTGACAAAGGCAGAGGAAAAAAAACAGGCAAAGACAAGAATACTTAGAACAGCAGCAGAAAAAAACGGAAAATTGCGGAATTTTCTTTTGGCAGGAGCTTGTTGTTGAGCCTTAGCCTGTTCTTGATAGGTTGTCCCTACAAGTTTAAAATCTTCCTTTGTGGGGCAATATCCTTGATTTTCAGGAGTAAGAATTTGTGACTGCTGCGTATTCATAGCGTAATTATTTCCGTCCCTTTAATCCGCGGGTCAATGCGTTCATTGATGTACTGGGCAATAAAACTGCTGATAACAACTAAAAATCCCGTAATCAGCACAATCAGCATGAGTAAATTGTAATCGTGATATTTTGCGGAAGAAACAGCCATGAGCCCAATACCGGGAAAGTTGAATACTGTTTCCACAACGTAAGTGCCGCTGATAATATGCGGAACGGAAACTGCCATGATATTGATAATGGTGGGCATAATATTGCGCAGACAGTGTTTGACAAGCACACTCATTTTGCTCATGCCTTTTGCCCTTGCGAGCAGCACATAGTCTTTTCTGAGTTCGTCCAGTAATTTATTGCGTATCATATAGGCATAATACCAAAAATGGCTGGCTACCATAATTGCAACGGGCAAAATAAGGTGTTTTGCCCAATTGAGGATGTCCTTTGATTTTCCATAATCATAGGCGCCGCTTGACGGCAGCCACTGCAGATTGATACTGAAAATCAGCACAAGAACTACACCAAGCCAAAAGGCAGGCGTGTAATAGGCTATGGTGCCGATTTTACAAATAAATCTGTCAATCCATTTATCTTCATATCGGGCGCAGACAAGAGCTAAACCAATGGCAAGCGTAAAAACAAAAAAGTAGGAAATAATGCCAAGAATAAGGGTATTGCCAAGCAAAGGCTTGACCACATCAAGCACAGGTCTTTTATACCGCAGGGAAATACCGAAATTTCCCTGACAGGCGTGTTCAATCCACTTGGTAAACTGCACATGGACAGGGGCGTTTAATCCCAGTCTTTCACGGGCTAAATCAAGCTGTTCCTGCGTCATACTCTGCACTGCGTCACCGTAAAAAGACTGCAGGGGGTCGCCCGGTGTAAGCCTTGAAACATAAAACACGATAACAGCAAGGATTAAAAGCATGACAGCAAGCTGAAAAAATAATTTTAACCCAGTATACGCAAAGGAAAAATAGTTATTTCTGATGAAAGCGTGCTTCATTATTTACCGTCGTGTTACAAAAATAAAATTGATAACACGATTTGTAGCAAATGCCTGTCACCCTGTCAAGGATAACGAGAAAAAATTTTTGAATGCGTTTCATCTTGCTGAGTTATGGCATATTGTTCTTCGTTTGGGAGAAATATTTTTATTGTGCAGCTGTTATCAATCGGTTATACTTGTTATACAGGGTAAATACGTATTATATGGTTATGAATATGAAAGAAAATCAACAAGAAAAGAATATTTTTTTATCTGCTTCCATGGCAGAGAGCCGTCCTTCGCTGCTGGACAGTTTGGCACACAACGGTATCGTGCGGGCAGTGCAGGCAATTTCACAAGCATATAAAGGTGACGAGCCCATATATTGTATTGATGCAACAGCAGGAAATGGGCATGATACGTGTTTTTTAGCCGGGATTGGGAACTTTGTGCAAGGAGATTTTTCCGTTTTGGCTTGTGATGTGCAGAAAGAAGCATTGCAAAGCACAAGGGAGCGGCTGAAATTTCATGGTTTGCAGGCAGAACTGGTGCACTCGGGGCATGAAAATATTACCGGGTATTTGCCGAAGCAGTGCGTGCTGGCAGGAGTAATGTTTAACCTTGGTTATTTACCGCGCAAAGACAGAAAAAATGATTTTATTGCCACAAAAGCAGAAACAAGCGTACCTGCGATAGCAAATTGCTGTGAACGGCTTTATCCGCAAGGGGTAATCAGTGTGCATTGCTATACAGGGCATGCGGGAGGCTTGGAAGAATACCATGCCATCCATGATTTTGCTGCTGCGCTTGACCCAAAACTTTGGCGTGTGCTTTGTGTTTCTGATGTAAACAGGGAACATACTTTGGAATATCTTTTTTTCATGGAAAAATTACAAATCAAGCAAAAGAGGGCGGTATGCTGACAGTTATTGCAAAAGGCTTGTTTCATGAGTATGATTTACAAAACGTTATTGCTTTGTATCAGGAGTTGATAAGCGAGACAAAAAAAGAAAAGGGCTGCCTTTCCTATGAGTTATATCAGGATATTGATAATCCCTGTATTTTAACCATGCTGGAAGCATGGGAAAATAAAGCTTCTTTGGATGCTCATACTGTATCTGCCCATTTTCAGAGAATTGTTCCGGAAATTGGAAAATTTCGTTTGGAAAAAGATTTGCATGTGTATACAAAACTTGCATAATTTTTGCAACCTAATAGAAAATAATTGCTTTATTTCCATAAAACTTGCCTAATCTTGACAAAAGACTGTTTTTAATATATCCTAAAAAGGAAAAGTTAACTGTAAAAACAATCGATGAGGAGTCGGTATGGAAACGCAGTCAAAAATTGATACGTTAAATTCAGCACTTAAGCAAATTGTTGAACGTTATACCCCGGAAGAGGGAATTTTTCCAACTGCTGTGCCCGACTTGTTTTTTGTGCGGAAAAGGCAGTTAAATCAAACAGACAGATGTTTTTTGCAGCCTCATGTTTCTGTTATTTTGCAGGGGCATAAAATTTCTATTCAAGGCAATCATGAATACCATATTACCAAAAATAAATGTATTGTAACCGGTATTGAAATAAGCAGTTCTTCAAATTTTATTGTGCAGGAACCCTTTGAGGATTTTATTTCTGTCTTTGTCAATTTGGATAAAGAAATCATTTCCGAGTTTATTATGGAAATGGAAAAACACCAAATTCCGTATCCTACGTCAAAACATGGTTTTGCGGTAGGAGATGTGGAAGTGGAGATTTTGGAATGTATGTACCGTTTGGCAGAACTTGTGGATAAGCCCCAGCAAATTCCTTTGCGGGCGCCCATGATTTTGCGGGAACTGCATTATTTGGTGCTTATCGGCAAATACGGCGGAGTGCTGTATAGTTTGTATGCAAAAGGTTCTGAAAAAAATCAGGTTGTGCAGGCAATTTCTTTTTTGAAACAACATATTGCCCAGCCCCTCAATGTGGAAGAATTGGCACAAAGGGTGAATATGTCTGTTTCCAGCCTTTACCGGCATTTTAAAGAAATCACAGGCTCAAGTCCTTTGCAGTATCAAAAGCAGCTGCGTTTGCAGGAAGCACAGCGTCTTATGCTTATGGAAAATGAACGGGCGTCTTCTGCGGCCATCTTAGTCGGGTATGAAAGCGTAACCCAATTTAGCCGTGAATATAAGCGTATGTTTGGTGATTCCCCCCATCGGGATACCTCGAAACGGAAAATCCTAGCCTTACAATAAATGAGCTTCACATAATGTATAAAAAGACTGCCTTTGTTGTGGGGCGGTCTTTTTTTTTGATAATTTTAGGCAAGATTTTTAGAGAATTAGGTCTTTTTCTTTGACGCGAATACGGTATTTATAAGCATAGAAAAAGGAGTTTTATATGATGAAAAATCGTATCATATCTGTTTTATCAGCATGTATTTTATTTTTAGGAGTAACAGCAATGAATGCACAAGCAGCCGAAAACGCTTTATCAGCAAAAGAACAATCCTTAGTCAGCATTTCCGCATTGGCTGGAAAAGGGGATTTGCCAAATTTGGAAAAAGCTTTGGAAAAAGGCTTGGAAAATGGTCTTACTGTCAATGAAATCAAAGAATTACTTGCACAAGTATATGCCTATGCAGGTTTTCCAAGGAGTCTGAACGGTCTGCAAACATTTTCTGCTCTGCTTGATAAAAGAAAAGCAGCAGGAATGAACGATGTAATGGGAAAAGAAGCAAGCCCCATGCCAACGGATAAAACAAGCCTTGAGTTTGGCACAGAAAACCAAACCAATCTTTTTAATCGGGAAGTAAAAGGCGGTTTATACGATTTCTCCCCTCTTATCGATTATTGCCTGAAAGCACATTTGTTTGGGGATTTGTTCCAGCGTGATGTTTTAACATGGAAGGACAGAGAACTGATTACCGTTGGCATTCTTGCAGGAATTGATAATGTTAATCCTCAGCTGCAAGGTCATTTAGCTACTTGTTACAACAACTCCGGCTGGACAAAAGAACAGCTTTTTCAGTACGTTGAAGTAATCCGTGAAAATTTGGGTGACGCAACTGCAAAGAATGTGCAGGGATTAGTTGAAAAAGTTGTGCAAAAATAATCGGGTAGAGAAAAGTCATGGATAAAGAAAAAATGCTTTTTGCTAGAGGCGAATATAATAAAGCCTATGAGCAATATTTTATTGGCAAAAGTTATTTGAATATCCTCTCAAAAGAACAGGTTTTTGTTGCCAATGTTACCTTTGAGCCTGCCTGCCGCAATAATTGGCATATTCATAATGCAGACGAAGGCGGAGGGCAAATCCTCATTTGCACACATGGAGAAGGCTGGTATCAGGAATGGGGGCAGCCTGCCCGTTCTTTGACGGTTGGTGACGTGGTCAATATTCCAGCCGTGTAAAACATTGGCATGGTGCAAAAAAAGATTGTTGGTTTTCCCATCTTGCTGTGGAAGTTCCTGCAAAAAATGGCTCCAATACATGGCTCGAACCTGTCACTGATGAAGAGTACGCAAAACTTTCCAAATAGCAGGATGTTGAAGAGGTCAATCGGCTTGGCGTTTCTAAGGTTATGGCAAGGCGTTTAGGCTATGGCAAAATTGTCATGAGGGTAAATTCCTTGAAAATGCCAAAGCCGTTTGTCAGATTTTGGATAGACGGCATTTTTATGCAGACAAAGTTGAGGAGAAATCTATGCTTATTTCACGCAGGGCAGTATTAAAAAGTTTGGCAATGTTCGGCATTGCTGGAAGCTGCGGTTTATTTTTTTCACAAAATGTAATGGCGGGTCAGATGAATTTTGAATCATATCAAGGAAAAATTCTTATTGCGTATTTTTCCCGTACTGGCGAGAATTACGGCGTAGGCACCATTGACAAAGGAAATACGGAAATAGTTGCTGAGTTAATCCGGCAAAAGACTGGCGGAGAATTATTCCATATTGAGCCGGCTGTGCAGTATCCGCAAAATTATAATGAATGTACGGAACTTGCCAAAAAGGAAAAAAATGCCAAAGCCCGCCCAAGCCTTGCCAAAACACTTGATTCTATACAAGGATATGATATTATTTTCTTGGGCTTCCCCAACTGGTGGGGAGATGTGCCTATGCCTGTGTATACTTTTGTGGAGCAATTTGATTTTACGGGAAAAATTATTATTCCCTTTTGCACGCATGAAGGAAGCGGCTTAAGGAATATTCCACAAAAAATTGGAAGTGCCTGCAAAGGAGCGACACTGTTGAAAGGGCTTGCTGTTCGGGGCAGTGATGCACAAAATTCTCAGCAAAAAGTACAGGATGCAGTCAATATGTGGCTGGCTGATTTATAATTTTATTGCCTTCCGGGAGGTAGTATGAGTATTTCAAGACGTAATTTTTTAAAAGGAGCAACAGCAGTCGGCGGTTTAATGTGCTGCGGTTTGTCTGGATTAAAAGCAGCAAAAGCCGAAACTCCCTCCACCGTTTACTATAGTCCAAATTGCAGCCCTGCTGCTCTTATTTCTTTGTATGAAAAAATTTCTCGGAATATTTCCGGGAAAGTTGCCATAAAAGTCCATACGGGCGAACCTCATGGACCCAATATCATACCCCGCGATTGGGTCAAAGAATTTATGCAGGTTGTACCAAATTCCCGCATAGTGGAATGTAATGTGCTTTATTCAAGCCCTCGCCAAACAACGGAAGGACACCGTAAAACATTGGAAATAAACGGTTGGACAGCGTTTACCGATGTGGATATTATGGATGAGTTCGGAGATGTTGATTTGCCCATAGCAGGCGGAAAGCAGTTACACAGCGTTGCTGTCGGCAAACATTTGCTGGATTATGATTCCATGGTTGTTTTGACCCATTTCAAAGGACATGTTATGGGCGGTTTTGGAGGTTCCCTTAAAAATATTTCTATTGGCTGTGCGTCCGGTGCAAAAGGAAAGGAACAGCTCCACCGCGAAGGCGATAAGCTGTGGTCAGGCGGAGAACGCTTTATGGAGAGAATGGTTGAGGGCGGCAAAGCTATTACCGATCATTTTGGTGATAAAATTGTGTATATCAATGTTCTGCGGAATATGTCCACGAGCTGTGACTGTGCAGGAACAAGCGCAGAACCTGTAACCCTGCCGGATCTTGGTGTGCTTGCTTCCACGGATATTTTAGCCATAGATCAGGCAAGCGTGGATATGATTTATGCTTTGCCCGATGATGTCAAAGCCCCCATGGTGGAACGCATTGAATCCCGTGCCGGGCTTCGTCAGCTGACCTATATGCAGGAACTGGGTATGGGGAATGCACAATATAATCTTGTGACTATCTAAAGAAATTCAATAAAAATGAGCAGAACAAGGCGGGCGGTATGTCTGCCTTGTTTTATCTTGAAAGAGCATTTTTTTTCGATAAAACAGTTCCTGTTGACATCAAGAGTGAAAAATGATTGTGTCATGTTTGCTCACAGCAAAAAGAAGGGATTGTCTCCATTTACCGTTCTTTGAGCAACGTTTTTGGTAAATATTACAGGCAGTTTTTTGATTGGATTTTTTATGCCTTTTTATGGATAAAAAGGAGCTAAGCCCTGTGCTCAAAGTTGCACTAACAGCAGGTTTTTGTGGCGGTTTGACAACCTTCAGTACCTTTTCTTTGGAACTTTTGCAAATGCTGATGAACGGACACTTTATACCTGCCTTTTTGTATATTGTGATAAGCATTAGTCTTTGCCTTGCCGCAGTCTGGCTTGGGACAATAGCGGGAAAGATGTTGGTATAATTTTTATTGCAGTTAATTGCATATTCTCATAAATTAGATTTTTATAGAGTTATGGAACACATAATCATTTTTTTACAATATTATTTATGAGTTATGTATAAAAATGGTCTTGGCGGTCAGTAAAATTTGTCTATTGCAAAAGAATGGTTTGGAAAAAATTGTGATAATGGAGAAGAGGGAGGGGCAACGACTATAAAATATTAATGCTTTGTTTTAGTATCAGGTTGATTTTATAACTACAAAAGATAATTATAAAAT
>CAJTMS010000055.1 GCA_910577155.1 uncultured Mailhella sp. | reverse complement strand
CGGCAGCAGAGCTGATCCTTTTTCCCATAAACAAAAATTGAGCGTAAATTTTTATAATTATATTCAAATGTTATAAAATTAACCGTATAGTATGACAAAGCATTTTAAATTTATTTTGCTTTTCTTGTGAAGTCAGTTTATACAAGGTTTATGAGGATAGTATGAACATGCGCGTGCGGATGATTTTTTATATTTTATTTTTTGTGTTATTTTTACCCTGTTCGGGGCTTGCCGATGAGCTTGCTTCCCATGCTCCTTATACTGTGCAGTATACGCGGATAGAAAGTGACGGCGATTTTCTCTTATGTATACAGCTTGAGCCGCATGACGGATATTATACCTATGCGCCTTCGCAAAAAAATGTTTATCCGACTGAAATTCGTTTAACTGAAAAACTGCAGGAAATTCCGGTGCTTTTTCCTGTCGGAGTATGGAAAGAAGACGCCGGCTTAGGACAAAAAGTCCGTGTTTTTGAAGGTACGGCAAGAATTTATCTGTTGTTTCCTGAAAAATATACAGGAAGTATTGAAATTTCTTTTCTTGCCTGCTCAAAGGAACATTGCCAGCCCTTTATAGAACAAAGAGCGCTTGCTTCCGTGCCGATTACCGATATACGGAATTTTTCCCATAAGCATGAGTTGGAAAGCCTTTATTCTGCGTATTTGCAAAAGAAACTGAGCAACGAACAGCTTGGCTTTGCTGTATATAATCCACAAGCAAAACGTACTTTTTCTGCAGGCATACATTCTGAACAATTTGTGCCCGATACACAAAAAAATGCACAAAATTTTGCCATGCAAGGCGGGATTGCTGATGCAGTCACAGGACAGCATGAGCAGAGCGGGCAGAACAAACCGGGCGAAACAGAATCGTTTTCACTCACAAGGCTCAAAGAACAGTCAGCGCAAAAGAATACACAGGAGCTGTTAAAACAGGAAAACAGCCAAGGGCGGAATATTGATTTTTCGTCCTTTTCTGCCCGTCCCTATTATCAGGAACTGGAAGTGCAAAGTTTGCTAAAAGCCTTGCTTTTTGGCATAGTGGCTGGTTTTATTTTGAATTTTATGCCTTGCGTGCTTCCCGTTATTGCGCTGAAACTGCATGCGCTGTTAACCGTTCCGGCACAAGGAACAAGGTTTTTTAGAGAGCAAATGCTCTTTTTTGCCTTGGGGATTTTAGCTTGGTTTGTGGTATTAGCCTTTCTTTTTGGGGGCTTGGGTTTGACATGGGGTCAGTTATTTCAGGAATATTGGCTCATGCTTGCCCTGTGTATTCTGGTCTTTGTACTTGCCCTTTCGCTTTTTGATGTCTTTCATTTGCCCATTATTAATTTGCGAAATCACGAACATACAAATGCAAAATTTGATACGTTTTTGAGCGGATTTTTGGCAACTATTTTAGCAACGCCCTGCAGCGGTCCCTTGCTTGGGGGGGTTTTAGGTTTTGTTCTGACCCAGTCTTTTGTCGTTATTGTGCTTGTTTTTGTGTGCATGGGACTTGGCATGGCTTTGCCGTATTTCCTTTTTGCCTGCAAGCCGAGTTTAGCCTCCTTTATGCCTAAGGCGGGAAATTGGCTTCTTGTTTTAGAGAAAGCACTTGCTTTTTTTCTTTTGGGAACCGCACTCTATTTATTTTCGCTTTTACCGGAATTTTTATATCTCAATGTGCTTTTTTTCCTTTTTTTTCTTTGTATATGCTTATATATCTGGGGAAAATGGGCAAGTGTTTCTTTAGGCAAACTGCAAAAACGCTTGACATTGTTGGGGCTTTTTTGCTGTATCGTCCTTTGTTTTTGGTATCTTTTTATGCAGCCTGTGCACAATGAAAAACATTTC
This sequence comes from uncultured Mailhella sp., assembly GCA_910577155.1. Classification (GTDB taxonomy): domain Bacteria; phylum Desulfobacterota; class Desulfovibrionia; order Desulfovibrionales; family Desulfovibrionaceae; genus Taurinivorans. The sequence goes on along the minus strand of CAJTMS010000055.1, from coordinate 10,319 downwards.
TTTTGGAAGGAGTTTCAAACGCAGGACTTTCTGCAAAAACTGGGGCAAAAAAATCTTTTGGTAAAATTTACCGCTGACTGGTGTCCAACGTGCAAGGTATTGGAAAAAACAGTGTTTACTGAAAAAAATATGCAGGAACTGGCACAGCAGACGGGAGAAGAAATACAATTTGTTTTGGTGGATATGACCCAGTTTGATGAAGAAAAGCAAAATCTTCTTACTTCACTGGGCAGTGCAAGTATTCCTTTTTTAGCAGTTTTTCCAAAAAATAATCCTTATCAGCCTCTTATTGTGCGGGATATTTATACGCTGGCAACAGTGCAGCAGGTTTTGAAAAAAGCGGTTGAAGAAAATGCAGGAAAATAAAGAACATCTCATCCGGTTTTGTGCCCGGTTGCTGGAATTATTATTGGATATGACGGTTACTTTAATTGTTTCTGCTTCCCATTCCGGAAAAACCATTCGGATAATCAAGCGTTTTGCAAAATCTTATGGTTTTGACGTGTATCTTATGATGCAGACAAAAAGTGTTATTCTTACCCTCACATATGCTGATGATCACAGTATTCAGCATACGGCAATACGCCATATTCCCGATTTGGCATTGAATTTTTATTTTCAAAATATGCTCAGCCGTTTGAGCTGGTATGTGCATGATAATCCTGTTGAGCTTGCTGTGCTTGAAGCAAAATACCGTGAAATCATTGCTGCAAGGCGTTATCCTTTCTTTTTTACGCTTATTGCCGCAGCCCTTGCCAATATGGGCTTTTGCCGGCTTTTTGGCGGAGATTTTTATGCTTTGCTTTTTGTTTTTTTGGGAACGGCTATCGCTTTTTATTGTCGGTCAATTTTTCATAAGCTGGAAATACATCACTTGGTGAGCATTGTACTGACAGCTTTTCTCAGTTCTTTGACTGCAGGCTGTACGGTTTTATTTTCCTTAGGGTCAACTGCTTCCATTGCGCTTGCCACCAGTGTTTTATTTTTAATTCCCGGTGTTCCGCTTCTTAATGCATTAATTGAAATTTTGGAAGGGCATGTGCTGAACGGTATTGAAAAATTGATATATTCCTGCACGGTAATTGTCTGTATTGCTTTAGGATTATTATTTACTTTGGTGATTTTGGGGATTGAAAACTTATGAATACGGCACAAGTCCTGTTGGTTTTGGAAGATATGTTTTTTTCGTTTTTAGCGGCATTTGGATTTGGTTCGCTTTCCAATCCTCCGTTTAAAGCCTTGGTTTGTGCGGGGCTTTTAGGTGCTTTTGGGCATGGCCTGCGCTATTTTTTGATAACGGTGTACGCAGTCCATATTGTTCCGGCTTCGTTTTTATCTGCTGTTTGTGTGGGATTTTTAGCATTTTTTATTGCAAAGAAAATGCATACGCTTGTGGAAGTCTTTACTTTTCCTGCCGTGCTTCCCATGATACCGGGTATTCCTGCATATAATACCATGATTTCTTTGGTAAAATTTTTGAATGCAAGCCAAGATACCCACCGGTATTTGGAACAGGTTTTTTACAATGGTTTTTTAGCGTTATTTATTTTATCTGCCCTTGTTTTGGGAATTTTGTGTCCCTATCTTTTGATGAGTAAAAAATGCTGGGTCATCACCCGTCATGCTTTCGGCATCTCGAAGGCAAAAAATAGTTAAAGTATAAATAAATTACTTGAATAATATAAATAAATGCGTTAACATTTCGTGGTTGTTTTTTCATTCCTATCCCTATTAATATTTTGGAAGTAAGAATATGATAAAATCCATAGCAAAAGCAATTTCTCAAACTCGTTTTCGTATTTCTCACCGTAAAACGTTTGCTCATTTGCATAAAGAATCGGAATTCGGTCATTCTTTGGATCCTTTATACCCTAAGATTTTTAGCGTTTTTCATGGAAAATATGGTTTTGATGATTTATTAAAAGATATTATTGCAGGGATAACCGTCGGTATTGTTGCCATGCCCCTTGCCATGGCTTTTGCCATCGGTTCCGGGGTAACACCGCTGCAAGGCTTGTATACAGCCATTATTTCCGGTATTTTAATCGGTTTTTTGGGTGGCAGCCGTTTTCAGGTCAGCGGTCCCACGGGTGCTTTTGTTATTATTATTTATGGCATTGTGTACAGGCACGGTTATGACGGGCTTGTTATTACAACCTTTATGGCGGGTATGCTTGCGGCAGCAGGATTTTTCAGGCTGGGCTCTATTATAAAATATATTCCCTATCCTGTGACAACGGGCTTTACTGCCGGTATTGCCCTGACAATTTTCTCTTCACAAATGGGGGATTTTTTTGGCTTGTCTTTGCAGCAGGTTCCCCCGGATTTTCTTTCCAAATGGGCACTTTATTTTTCCGAAATGTCCAATTTGCACCCTGCAACCTTTGGCATTGCCCTTGGAACACTGATATTAATGTTTTTGATGCGTTTTTATTTACCCCGTATCCCCGCTCCTGTTGTAGGTGTTTTAGTGGGGGGACTGGTTGTATGGGGATTTAATTTGCCTGTGGAAACAATTTCTGCCCGTTATGGTGAAATTCCGGCAGCACTTCCAACCTTCCAGCCCATTGATTTTTCATTGGAACGGATAATTGCTCTTTTTCCTGATGCGATTACCATTGCCATTTTGGCAGGTTTGGAATCCTTGCTGACCTGTGTTGTCGCAGACAGTATGACAGGGGACAGACACTATTCCAATATGGAACTTATTGCCCAAGGCACGGGTAATATTGCCTGTTCTTTATTTGGCGGTATCCCCGCAACAGGTGCCATAGCAAGAACTGCAACCAATATTTCAAGCGGGGCAAAAAGTCCTGTTTCTGCAATTATTCATGGTTTTACCGTACTTGCTTTTGTGCTTTGGCTTTCACCGCTCACTTCTGCAATTCCCCTTGCCTGCCTTGCTGCGGTTATGGTGATTACTTCCTATGGTATGCTGGAAATAAACGCCATAAAAAATATTTTGCGCGGACCAAAATCTGACTGGTCTGTTATGCTGCTGACCTTTTTCCTGACTGTGCTTGTTGACCTGACTGTTGCGGTATATGTCGGTGTGCTTTTGGCGTCTTTGCTCTTTATGCGCCGCATGAGTGTGATGAGTTCTATTGAAGCTTTGGATGAACACGACGTTGTGCATGATTACGATGAAAGCCTTATCAATCAGGAAGATTTGCCAAAGGGTGTTTTTGTATACTCTATTTCCGGTCCGTTTTTCTTTGGTATGGTCGACCGTTTCCAAAGAATGTTCATGCGCCGAAATCCCGATATTAAGGTGTATATTTTGTATATGCGCGATGTTCCTGCCATTGACGCCACAGGTATTCACGTTTTAGAGGCATTTTTATCCCATAGGCATTCCCATGACTTCCATGTTATTTTGGCTAATCCGCCGGCAAGAACACGGCGTATTTTAAAGAAAATGGGTATTATGGATGCTCTTGGCGAAAACAATATTTGTCATAGTTTGAAAGCTGCGATTATCCGCGCAGAGCATTTATTGTAACATCTCTTCACAGGATGTGAGAAATTTTTACTACTCGAAAATAATTGTAAAAATTTTTATTGTATGCTATAGATGAGTAATGCTGAAAAGAAAAAGTACAGTCTATATGCTCTCTAAATTTTTCGTTCTTGTTCTTGTTTTTCTTTGTTCAGCTTGTGGTATGCCTGAGTTGAATCCGGAACAGCAAGTGGAAGTCCTCTCTTCACCTATGCTGGAAAAATATTTTTATGATGAGCTTGAAGCGTATAAAAGCGAGCAGGGTGAAGCACAAACAGATACGTACATTGTCTGGTGGCAAAGTTTTGCAAGCAAAGATTTAAATAGCTTGCAGGAAATTGCGTTAAAAGAAAACTATGATATTTTATCTGCGTATGCTCGCATGAAACAATATGCGGCAGATGCGGGCATTGCTGAAAGCTCCTTTTTCCCTTTAATCACCATTGGTGCGTCTGGAGCAAATAATCATTCTGAAAGCAAGGAAAGCTCTGCAGCACAAAGCTATTCTTCCTCTTCTGAACGCTATAGACTTGAAGGCGGAGCCTCCTATGAAGTGGATTTATGGGGGCGTGTTCGTTCTGCCTATAATGCTGATGCCTTACGTTTTGCAGCCAGCCATAATGATTTGCAGACAGCTGTCATGACCATATCAGCTGATGTTGCCGGCACATGGGCAGAAGTATTGGGCAATCAGGCAGAGCTTGCGGTTTTAAAAGAGCAGATAAATATCAATGAAAGTCTTGTCAAACTGCAGAAAGTCCGTTTTTCCAATTCCCTTGTCAGCAGTCTTGATGTTTTGCAGCAGGAAGAAGTGCTTGCTGCTTCCAAGGCGGAACTGCCTGATTTATTGCAAAAAGATTTAGAATTAAAAAACAGCCTTTGTATTTTACTGGGTAAAATTCCCGGTAATTTACCTGATTTTAAGCTGAATGCTCCTTTGCCGGACATTAAGACTGCTCCGGACGCGGGAATACCCATAGATTTATTGCGGTTTAGACCTGATATCCGTTCTGCTTGGGCAAATGTTGAGGCGAGCCATTATGATTTACAAGAAGCCGTGGCAAACCGCTTTCCCAAAATAGTTTTATCGTTCGCCCATATTTTTAGTGCAGGTAACCTCTCATTATTATTGGATAACTGGGCAAATGAACTGCTCGCAAGTTTATCCTATACACTTTTTGACGCAGGGGAAAAAAAGTATCAGGTTGAAAAAATGCGGGCTAGGGCAGAAGAAGCCTTGTTAGCATACATTAAAACTGTTGCCGAAGCCATTGCTGAAGTCAATAATACCCTTGCTCAGGAATATTCACAGCAGGAAAAACTTTCATTATTGGAAAAGCAGTACGTTATGGCAAAAAGTGCAACCCGCGGAGCATTAAATTTATATTTGCAGGGTTCGGAAGACATTATGCGCTTTTTGACGCTTTTGCAGGATACCCAAGATTTAGAGAGAAGAATTGCGAGAGAGCGGGTGAATATTGTTCAGGTACGGATTAATCTCTATCGTTCCTTGGGAAATATGTATTTTCCGCAAGATATGGTTTCTTTGTTGGTGCAGAAGGAAAATGTACATGAAAAATAAAAAAACAATGTTTATTGTTCTGGGAATATTAACAGCAATGATTATTGTATCATGGGTTTTTATGATAACAAGACCCGTGAGTATGAAGAAAAAGCCTCTTGCTGCACGCTATGCCGTCAATGTTATTGAAGTTTCTGTTGGGGAAGCCCCTGTTCAAATTAGAGCCCTAGGCACCATAAAGCCCTTTCAGGAAACAAATGTTAATGCCCGGGTAAGTTCACAAGTTGTTTTTTTATCAGAACATTCCGATATCGGGGCTATTGTCAAAAAAGGGGAAGTCCTTGTCAAACTTGATGCGGATACGTTTAAAAGTACGCTGCAGTCAAAGAAAAGTGATTTGGCAAAGGCAAAGGCGGCCTATCAGCTTGAAATGGGACAGCAAAGTGTTGCAAAGGCAGAAGCGGAACAATTAAAACAGCTTTCCTCTTCCTTTATCGGAGAAGTGATTATTTCCGATTTGGCACTGCGTGCACCGCAATTAGCACAGGCAAAAGCCGATGTCGAGGCAGCTGAAGCTGCGGTAAAAATGGCACAATTAGATGTTGATTATACAACCATTTCGGCTCCCTATAACGCCATGGTTACGGAGCGTAATGTTTCTGTGGGAAGCCTTACCAATGCACAGGATAATCTGATGAAGCTTGTGGGAATTGATGAATACAGGATTGAAGCTGCAGTTGCCATTGATAAATTGACAAGTTTAAATCTCAAGCAAAATGTGAATACAAGCGTGCTGATTACGACAACCACAGGCGTTGTACGGGAAGGGCGTATTATCAGGCAGGTGGCAAGCCTTGATGCAGCAACGCGTATGGGACGAGTGTTAATTAGTATTCCTGACCCCTTAGGTTTGCAGAATAATGAACCTGCGCTCATTTTAGGGGATCATGCCGAAGTTCTTTTTAAAGCAGGAAGTCTTGAAAATGCTGTTATCGTTCCGCGAAAAGCTTTACAGCCCAATGATAATATCTTCGTGGCCGTACCGGTGAAGTCAACGGAAGAAAATGGCGAAACTGAGTATATTCTTGATATCCGTGATGTGGACATTGCGTGGAAAGATTTGGATAATGTGTATATCCGTCAGGGGCTTGCCGAGTCTGAATACGTGATTACGTCCGTTATTGCCTCTCCTATTCAAGGTATGCCTTTAACCATCAGCAACATTAGCAAAAATTAAACATATGGCAGAAAAAATAGATATCCATAAAGGTGCATTATCTTGGATGGCAAGAAACCCTGTTGCTGCCAATATTCTTATGGCAGTCATGCTCATCGGCGGTTTTTTGGTCTCCACACAGGTTACAAAAGATGTTTTTCCCTCTTTTACCCTTGGGGCAATCACCATTCAAGTGACCTATCCCGGGGCAACCCCCGGTGAAATGGAGAAAAGTATTGTCAATGTTATTGAGGATTCCCTTGATACTGTTGACGGTATAAAAGAAAGTGCCGCCCGCATCAGTCCGGGCTCAACAACCGTAACGCTGACTTTGCTGGATAATGCTGATGAAAATCAGGTGCTGCAGGATGTTAAAGCTGAAGTTGACAGGATAACCACGTTTCCGAAAGAAGCAGAACGTCCCGTTATTGCTTTGCGAAAACGGCATGTTGAGGTTTTAAGCGTTATTCTCTATGGAAATGACAATTATCAAATTTTAAAGTATTGGGCTGATATTATTAAAGATGACTTGTCGCAGCTGCCCCTTATTGCCAATGTGGAAGTGGAAGGCTCCAAGGATTTGGAAATACACGTGGAAGTTCCTCAGGATAAACTGCGAAGATATGGCTTGAAACTGGAAGATGTTGCCACGGTTATCGGAGATATGTCCATTGAACTGGGCGGAGGTACGCTAAAAACCCGTTCCGGTGATATTTTGCTTCGAGTTGATGAACGCCGTGACTATGCTGCTGAGTTTGCTGATATTGTTGTGCGTACCAATGAGGACGGCAGCCGTCTTTTATTAGAGGATATTGCTACCATTTCCGAGGGGGTGGAAGATGTCACCCGTTGGTCGGAATTTAATGGCGAAGATTCCATTTTGCTTGCCATTTCCAAAACTGATGACCATTCCCCGGTTGAGGTATCCAATGCCGCTTTGGAAGTTATTAATTATTATAATCAAATTTTGCCCGGGGATATCCGGCTGGAAGTTCGGAATAATTTATCCGATATTTATAAAGTCCGTTCTGAAATATTGATATCCAACGCCATCAGCGGTGTTGTCCTTGTCTTTATTTGTTTGGCAATTTTTTTGCGTCCGTCCTTGGCGTTATGGGTCAGTCTCGGGATACCGACATCAATTTTAGGCGGTTTTTGGTTTTTTATGCCTTTTAATTTGACAGTCAATGTTATTACTATGTTTGCCTTTATTGTCACACTCGGGATTGTTGTTGACGATGCCATTGTGGTGGGGGAAAATATCAGTTCGTGGCAGGACAGGGGAAAATCCGCCTTAGAATCTTCCGTCTATGGAATTCGGGAAGTTGCTATTCCGGTTGTGTTTAGTGTGTTAACCAATATGCTGACCTTTTTGCCCATTTTATTTGTTCCGGGAACCATGGGAAAAATTTGGGCAGGATTGCCCCTTATTGTTATTGCGGTTTTCAGCTGTTCTTTGATTGAGTCCTTATTTGTACTGCCTGCACACCTTTCACATCAGAAAAAAGTTATTGCAGACAGTCAAAAACAGTATTCATGGTGGAAAGAACCTATTAAATTTATCTGTCAAAAACAAGATAAATTTAATAGGGTGTTCATGTATTTTGTGGAATATCGCTACGGCGGATTTATTAATTATGTTATAAGAAATCGTTATATTTCTGTAGCTATTGGCATTGCAGTGCTTTTTTGCAGTATAACCTATGCTGTTTCCGGTCGGTTGGGTTTTGACCTGATGCCAAAAGCGGATTCCGATTATGCCTTTGCAGAGGCAACTATGCCGGCAGGCGCTCCTCAGCATGAAATGGAAAGGATTAAAAATCACCTTGTTGATGCAGCGAAGGAAGTCATTGCAGAAAATGGCGGCAATTCAGTTTCCCGCGGTATTTATGTGCATATCAATGAAGACAGCATTCAAGTCCGTGTCTTTATGCCTGCCTCTGAAATCCGCCCTGTTTCCACAACGCAGTTTACCAATGCATGGCGGGAAAAAGTCGGTGTTATCCCCGGGGTGGAAACGTTAAGTATGCTTGCAGACCGCGGCGGTCCCGGCTCCGGCAAGGGATTGACTGTGTATTTGTCTCACAGGGATACAGACATTTTAAATGCAGCTGCAATGGATTTAGTTCATTATATTCAGGAGTTTCCTGAAGTAGGGGATATTGATTCCGGTATCTCCAATACCAGACGGCAATTTGACATGAAACTTCTGCCTTTTGCAAGACAGCTTGGTTTTACAACCCGGGATATCGCTTCTCAGGTGCGTGCTGCCTATGAAGGGGCTATTGCATTTAGACAGCAGCGGGGCACCAATGAAATTACCGTGCGTGTCCGTTTGCCTGAAAATGAAAAACAGCTTGCCTATTTTGAAGATTTAGTACTCCGTTCTCCTTCCGGGCAGGAAGTGCTTTTGCGGGATATTGTGCAGGTGATCGATACCATGGCCGATGCAAAGATTGTCCATGATAATGGCAAAAAAAGTATTCCCGTGACAGCGAATATTACTCCTTCTTCTGCAACAAGCATGATTATGCGGGCTGTGCAAAGGGATATTTTGCCTGTGCTTATGGCCCGCTACCCGGGGCTGCATTGGCGTTTTGGCGGACGGCAGCAGGATATGCAGGAAAGTACTAATGCCATGATTTATGGGCTCCTGTTTTCACTGCTTGGTATTTATGCCTTGCTTGCCATTCCGTTTAAAAGCTATACCCAGCCTTTTATTATTATGATTTCTATTCCCTTTGGTATTGTTGGGGCAATTTTCGGGCATATTTTGCTTGGGCACAGTTTAAGCGTTATCAGTATTTTTGGTATGGTGGCTTTGACAGGGGTTGTCGTCAACGACTCTCTTGTGCTCATTGACTTCGCCAACATCAAACGGCGGGAGGGACAGGATTGCTTTACTGCCATACGCCAGTCGGCTATTCAGCGGTTCAGACCTATTTTATTGACAACATTGACTACCTTTATGGGGCTTATGCCCATGATGTTTGAAACATCGCGGGAAGCAATTATGATGGTGCCCATGGCTATTTCTCTTGGCTTTGGAGTGCTGTTTGCCACCCTTATTACCCTTGTCATTGTTCCCTCTTTTTATGTGATTTTGGAAGATGTGCATAACTTTTTTGAAAATTGTTGGAAGCGTATAAAAAGAATCCGTGTGAATTAGTAAAAATTCTGCATATTGATAAAAGTTATTTGAATAGGATTATAAAGCGTTTTGACAAAAACGGGCTGCTTGAAAAAAATAAGTCTCATGATGATAAAAGGGCAACCTGTATTTCTTTGACAGAGAAAGGACGCAGGGAATGTGAACGCTCATGGCATTAACGGACTACCAAATAGAAAATAAAATCAATAGATTGAGCATGGCTGAATGTCGTAAACTCTGCAAGGCAATGGATACCGTCATTGCAATTTTGGGAAAGGAGAATACGCATGGAAATTAAAATTTATGAAGAAAAATATAAAAATCAAGTAATTGCGCTTATTTTATATCTTCAGAATTTTGATAATAAAGTGGATTTGTCTTTGGAAGAACAGCCTGATATGAATAATATAACGGAATATTATTTGAAAAAGGGCGATTGTTTTTGGATAGCTGCAGATGATGAAGATACTGTCATAGGCACGATCGGATTATTGAAAAAAGGAAAGTATTGTATTTTGAAAAAGTTTTTTGTGGACTACAAATACAGAGGCAGTGAATACAAAACAGCCCTTAAATTGTATCTTGAATATGAAAAATTTGCTCAAAATGCAGGGCGCTGTGCAATTATTTTAGATAATCCGGAAGCTTGTCACAGAGCCCGTATCTTCTATTTGAGAAATGGCTTTAAACAAATTGCCCCTAAAGAAGTGCCTGTTCAATATGATTTCCCTGACAGAGATTCTATCTTTTTTATGAAAAGTTTAATTTAAGCAAGACAGCATTTTTATATGGTATCGTAATAAATTATCATAACAGTTAAAACGTGTTGAAAGGGGTCAAAAGGAAAACTTTTGGAAAAGTTTTCCCCTTGAAAAAGTAATAATAAAGTAATAATTCTGAAAATTATGAAAATATGAGTGTATGAACAAAA
>CAJTMS010000054.1 GCA_910577155.1 uncultured Mailhella sp. | reverse complement strand
TACAGTAGCAATATATATATTTTTATAGAATAAAAATTATTTTATATTCATAATAAACACAATAAAGACTGTATTGCCTGAATATAAAATCAATACAGAATAATTCTTTTCAAAAAAGATATCAATAAAAAAGGACACCCTTTTGGGGTGTCCTTTATATTCTTCAAGAGATTACTCTCTGCATAAATCAAATGATTTATTTGAAGTTCTTTGCATCCAAGTGTTCGTACTTTGGCAAGAAACGAGTTGGGAGTGCAAGAGCGTCACGACGGAATGGAGGAGCAAGTCTCCAGCCATCAGTCATAACTTCAACAACTGCCGGACGGCGGTTCTTGCGAGCTTCTTCAAGAGCGTTCTTGAGGTCAGCTTGGTTGTTTACACGATAGCCGTCAGCACCCATTGCTTCACCAATCTTAGCATAAGAATTAGACCAAATATCAGATCCTACGAAACGGTTGTTGTAGAAGTCGATTTGGTTTTTCTTTTCAGCACACCATGCACCGTTATTGTAAACTGTAGCAATAACTGGGAGGTTGTATTGAACTGCTGTTGGAACTTCAAACAAGCTCATGCCCCAAGCACCGTCACCGGCGATTGAGAGAACAGGATCTTCGCTCTTTGCTTCATTCATAGCCAATTGAGCACCAAGAGCTGCTTGATAAGCAAAACCGGTGTTACCGAAAGTAAGGGTAGCAATGTGGCGTTTTGGATTCTTGAAGCGGAGGTAGCTGTTAGCTGTAGAAGAAGTGTTACCAATATCGGTAGTAGCAATAGCATTGTGTTCGTATACGAAGTCACCAACAACTTCCAATGCTTTACGTGGGTGCATAAGTTTTACACCGTCACGTTCGCCAACAGGTTCGTTAGCGATTTCATTGATTTCGTTGTGCCATTGTTCGAGTTCAGATTTTACCAAGTTGTATACCGGTTGGAGTTCTGCGTCTGTTTTAGCTTTCAAAGCTGCTTGGAGACGTTTGAAGAGTTCTTCGGAAGCGTCCTTAGCATCAGCACAAAGACCAACTTCAACAGGGTGAGTTTTAGCAATGTGCTGTGGGTTGATATCAATTTGAACAATCTTTGCGGTTTTCGGGAAGTAGTTGATATCGTATTGTGGGAGAGTACCAAAATAAGACAAACGTGTACCGATAGCAAGGATAACGTCTGCTTTTTGGAGAATTCTCATAGCTGCTTTTGAACCCATGTAACCGATAGGACCGGTCCAGAATGGGTCATCGCAAGGATATGCATCGTTGTGGAGGTATGTAGTAGCAACAGGAGCACCAAGGAATTTAGCCATTTCTTGCACTGTTTTTACGCAGTCAGCATCAACAACACCACGACCTGCAACAATAACAAGGTTTTTAGCGTTTTTGATTACTTCAACAGCGTGTGCAAATTGTGCCGGGTTGCCGATACCGCCGGGAGCAACACGGTATTGGTGAGGTTTCAAAATTTCTTCTTCAAGTTCGCCGTAGAAGTAGTCACGAGGAATATCTACAAGAACCGGTCCGCGTTGTGCATATGCAGTACGGAAAGCTGTACGCATAATGTCACCGGCGCGTTTTGGATGAGGTACACGGATAGAAGCTTTAGTAATAGGCTTAAAAAGATTCCATGTATCACATTCTTGGAAGCCGTCCCAGCCAATAGATATTGAACCGGCACTTGGAGAAATGATAACCATTGGTGTATGAGCCATATTAGCGGTAGCAACTGCTGTTACGAAGTTGGTAACACCAGGACCGTTTTGACCAACTACAACACCAGCTCTGCCGGTAAGACGGCAGTATGCATCTTCCATGTGTCCGGCTGTTTGTTCGTGACGAACAGAAATGAAATCAATACCTGCTGCAGGGAAGAGGTCGAGAAGGTCCATATAAGCTGAACCCATAATACCGCCAACGTGGGTAATACCTTCGTTAACGAGTACTTCGGCCATAGCTTCACTAGGAGTCATTTTAGGCATGATAATCCTCCGAGTTTATACTCTTTTAAATGTTAAAGGTTTATAAAAAAATTCCAAATACCAATCTTCTATTAAAGATTAATATCATCCGATATTCAAATAGTCAATAACTATTCTTCAACTGCTTTTAATACTGCATATAGTGTGCCGAATAAAAAAAGCATAGATAATTCAGTTGTGAAAAAAAGTGCACAGGTTTATCAAATTCCAAATAATTCATTTTTGAATTACTTATCAATTTATATAAAAAATTCAATACACTTTTGACTTGCCTTTATCTTATTCTGTCTTTTCAGCAAGATAAGACAATAAAGCAAAAGCAAGTTCCTCGTCCCGTTCCGGCTTGCAGCCGCTAATCCCAATTCCTCCATAAATAACATTATCAAGCAGAATGGGAACACCGCCCACAAGTCCTGTTGTCCCTGAACCACAAAAATCAGCAATGGATAACTGCTCACGAATAAGCCGTTCATGAAAAGCCCTTGTTGTCACTTTCATTACAGCAGAGGTTTTGGCTTTATTTATTGCGATTTCATAGGATAATTGCGGGGCATTCTGCATTTTCAGCAAAAAAATACATTCTCCTGCCGCAGAGCAAAGAGCAATCGTTACCGGCACATCTTGTGATTTTTTATGCAATTCACACAAACGCTGCACAGCATTTAATATATTTCTTTCTTCTAAAATACGCATAGTTGTTCCAGCCTGCAAAAATTATAAAAGAAATAAAGAAATCTGTGGAATATAGGTAATAGCCATGAGCACAAGAAGCATGGTGATAAGGAATGGAATAGAAGCCTTTGCAATGGACTGTATCTTTGCATCAGCAATACCGCTGGCAACAAACAAGTTTACGCCAACAGGAGGAGTAATAAAGCCAATCGCAAGGTTTACAACGATAATTACCCCAAAATGGATAGGGTTCATACCGATTTGCAAAGCCAAAGGCAGTAAAATCGGCGTTAGAATAACAATCGCGGCAAGAGCCTCCATGAACGTACCAATCCACAACAGCAAAATATTAATCAATAAAATAATGATAACAGGATTATTGGTAATATTTAAAATAAGCTGTGCAATTTGCTGCGGGATTTGTTCCAGTGTCATAACATTGCCAAAAATGGTTGCCATTGCCATTAACATAATAATAACAGAAGACATATTGGCACTTTCAATGCATGATGCATAGAGTTTTTTGAGATTTAATTCCCTATACACAAAAACACCCACAAATAAACCATAGAGTGCCGCCACAGCAGCCGCTTCCGTTGGGGTCATCAACCCACCATAAATACCGCCAAGAACAATAACTGGAACTAAAATTGCCCATTTTGCATTCCAAAATGCTTTATACAAAGAAGCAAAGTTTCTCTTACGGCTTTCCCCTTTCCAATTATGCTTTTTGGAAATATAATAGGTTACAATCATAAGAACGCCGCCAGTCAAAATTCCCGGGATAATGCCTGCTAAGAATAAATCACCAATGGAAGCCTGAGCAGTAACCCCATACACAACAAAAGGATTACTTGGCGGAATCATTACCCCGATGGCTCCGGCAGCTGCTACGGTTGCGGCAGCAAACATTTTATCATAGCCCCGCTGCACCATTGCCGGCACGGTGATAGCACCAATAGCTGCCACGGTCGCAGGACCAGAACCGCTGATTGCCGCAAAAAACATACAGGTAGCAATACTTGCAAGAGCCATGCCTCCCACAAGCCCGCCTAAGAGCTCATCAGCAAGATTGAGCAGGCGTTCGGACAAACCGCCCGCTCCCATAAAAATTCCAGCGGCAATAAAAAATGGAATTGCCATAATGGGGAAACTGTCAATAGAGGTAAAGGCAACGCCCGCAACATAGTCAATAGGCAGTGTTCCAGCGGCAATAATAGTCAGCAATGCAGATAAGCCTAAGCCAAAGGCAACCGGCACACCAAGCAGTAATAAGAGGATAAAATACCCAAAAAGCAAAAGGATTGCATTGGCATCTTCCGCCCAAAAAGAAGGTACAACAAAAAATGCGGCAATAGCCGTTCCAATGCAAAAATCCTTTAATCCAGTCAGTTTAAATTGTCTATATAATGACTCACACGTTCTTATTAACATTAAACCAAAACCAAGCGGCAAAATCAAATAGGGAACATAATAAGGCAGATGGAGTGCCGCTGTTACCTGCGGGAACTGCATCTGCATATTCACAAATTCAATTCCTTTATACAAAATAACAAAGGTAAAAAAGAGCAGCAATAAATCAATAAATACCCATAATAAATTTTGTACTCGTTCAGAAAACTTTATAAAAAGAGCGTCAACCCGGATATTTGTCCGTTTTTTTATGGCAAGGGGAATAGCTAAATAGGTTGTCCAAATAAAAATATACCGTGCAGCTTCTTCAGTCCACACTGCATATCCGACAATATTGCTCAAGCCTTCGCGCCATGATGCAAATAACGCAGGAATACTGGTAAATCCCAAGGTTACGCTGAAAAAATCAATAACAGGCTGAGAAGAGAGAAAATCCATGGAAGAAGAAACAAAATACCGGAAAAAGGTTTGATACGCAATAACAAAAATCATAAATAATATGCCAATAAAAAGAAAAGGTTTTTCTAAATTATCAGCAAGCTTTGTCAGCTTATTCATATAATTCTCCGCAAAGAGCCACTGCCATAAAGACAGCGGCTCTGTAAACACAATATTATTTTTGAGTATCTTGTACTAATTGTACTAATTCAGATGGCAGTATAGGCAGGAATTTATCCCAAACAGGCTGAACCATTTGTCTTAATTCAGCAAGCTGTTCATCTGTCAAATCAATAATTTGGATACCAGCGTCAATAAAGCCTTGACGGGCTTCTGCCTCATTCTTTGGATATAATACTTCCCTTTGGTATTGAAGAGCACCGGCAGCAGCTTCACGAATAACAGCTTGTGCCTTCGGATCAAGAGCATCCCACCATTTTTTGTTAGCCATCATTACCTGCATGCTGTAGTTATGAGCAGAAGTCATGGCATATTTTAATACTTCATGGTGTTTAGCGCCATAGAGGTGAGGGAATGTATTGCCTTCACCGTCAATGGTTTTTTGCTGCAATGCAGTATAGGTTTCACCCCATGCAACAGGAGTTGGGTTCATTTTAAGAACTTTTGCGACTTCAATTTCAACAGCAGAGTCCGTTGTTCTCATTTTAATACCTGCCAAATCACCAATATTTTTCATTGGCTTTACAGATACAAAATGTCTGTAACCATATTCTGCCCACATAATTGGTTCCAAACCAATTTCATTGGAAACATTTTTCATATAGTCAGCTAAAGGACCGTTATCAATAGCTGCATAGAAATTCTTTTGATGTTTTGCTGATGTAATGTAAGGCAAGTCAAATACTTGAAATAAAGGAGAGAAACTAGCCATATTAGGAGTTGAACTGACAGCCATTTCAATAGTTCCGCGCTGAGCAGATTCCATTAAAACACGGTCACTGCCTAAAATAGCATTTGGGAAAACTTGAACTTTGATTTTTCCGTCACTTTTTTCTTCAACAAGTTCTTTAAATTTGTCAAAAGCTAAAGTAATATGGTTTCCCGGAGGAGTAGTATGGGCTACCCGGAAACTCAATTTTGGACCGTCATAGGCAGCAAAAGCGCTGGTTGCACCAAGCAGCAATGCTACCAAACTCATTGACAATGCTTTTAATTTCATAAAAAGCTCCTTAACAAATAATCTAAAACCAATGAAATAATACTTGCTCAAAATTTCATTTGGCCTTAACTACTTGAATAAAAAAAAAAAAACAAAGTCAACAAAATAATGTTTATTTTCCTTTATTTTTACGAAAAAAAAAGATTATTCCAAACCGACAGTCTCACAAATTTACCCCTAATATTTTTTCTTTTATAAATACAATTTGTTACAAAACAGCAATGCAAATACAACTTGATTTATTCCCCTTGTTGTGCTAATCAATGCAAATACAACTTGCCTTTATAATATCAATATTAAACAGGTATGTTATGCAAGAAAACAAGTACCAAGAAATTTTAAAACAATATACGGCAAACTATCCTATCCCCTTTTGTTCCTGTCTTCTTATAAAGGAAAAAGGAACTATTCTGGCAGCAAATGAAAAAGCTTTAACTTTTTTTAATACAAGTGAGAAAATAATTCTAGGCAAGGACATATTGGTTCTGCTCAAAAAGCTTGGTATCAATGAAATTTCTTTTACCGCTGAAACCACCCTTGAAAATCCGATTAATGCCATTTTTATCGGACACAAAACGTATATCTATTTTATCAAAAACATCTCCAAAGATACTGAGAATATTCCTCTGCCTGACGATGAGCTTATTTTGTTTTTTTGGGCGGAAATTCCCTATCAAAAAAAAGAGAGCCCCGAACTTCTTGTCCATGATTTTGATGTTCTGCTTGACTCAATCCATGACGGTATCTGGATTATCAACGGAAACGGCATTACGCTCTATGCCAATAAGGCAATGAAACGTATAGCCGGCATTTCTCCTAAAGACGTTATTGGCAAGCACGTTACCATTCCGATGATACAAGGGAAATTCACTAACTGCGTCACATTGAATGCGCTGAACCAAAAAAAAACCGTCACCCAATTTGATGATTATTCCAACGGAAAACACTGTCTCAACACCAGTACCCCTATTCTCGATGAAAACGGAAATGTAGAAAAAGTTGTGGCAATTATCCGTGATATGGCAGAATATGATGATTTGCTTAAAAAAGTAATAGACGCAGAACAAAGCGTAAAACAATACAAAGGTGAGCTGAAAAAGTTTGAAAATGGCTCAAAATATATTGGCACAAGCAAAACCTTTCAAAATTGCCTTGAACAGCTCAAAAAAGTTGCAAAATCACCTTCCTGTGTTTTGCTTTTAGGCGAAACAGGAACAGGAAAAAGCCTTGCCGCCTCCTTTATTCATGAAAACAGCTCCCGAAAAGACAGACCCTTTATTGCCATAAACTGTGCAGCTATTGCAGAATCTCTGATTGATTCCGAACTGTTCGGCTATGAAAAAGGCTCCTTTACCGGCGCAGATCAGGCAGGAAGAAGAGGCTATTTTGAACAGGCAGACAAAGGTACACTGCTTTTAGATGAAATTGGCGAACTTCCTCTTTCCGTGCAGGCTAAGCTTTTGCATGTACTGGATAATTATGGTTTTCACCGCGTAGGGGGAAATACCCTTGTCAATGTCGATGTGCGTATCATAGCTGCAACCAACAGACCCTTAGATGAATTAGTCAAACGCAAAGAATTTCGTGAAGACCTTTTTTACAGGCTGCATATATTAAATGTTAATATCCCTCCTCTTAGGGAGCGTCAGGAAGATATCCCTGAACTTGCAAAATCTTTTCTGGCAGACGCATGCAAGCGGCTCAATACCACAAAAAGCTTTGCCCCTAAAACCCTGCTTGCCCTCTCCTCTTTTTCATGGCCGGGCAATGTGCGGGAACTTCGAGGAGCTGTGGAGTATTTGGCTGCCATGACAGAAGGAAATCTCATCCGCCCTTCAGATTTGCATCCCTATGTCTTTAAAGAAAAATTAACTGAAAATACGCAAACTTCCATTGCCAATCTCAATGACAAAACCCTTGAAGAAGCAGTTTTCGAGCTGGAATACACCATGATTAAAGATACCCTTGTGCAGGAAGGAAGTACATATAAGGCAGCGAAAAAACTGGGAATTAGCCAGTCTACCGTGGTGAGAAAAGCAAAACATCTGGGCATAAAAATTTCTGATTAAAACCCTTATTCAGGCAAGTCAAAAATGCATTGTTTACTCTTTTAAACCATGCATTTTTTTATTTGTGAAAAATATCTCCAGACAAAAAATATTTTTTTCTCATACTTTTCAACACAATAAAAAAATAAAATTTTAAACTGTTAATTTTGGAACAAGAATTGCTATATAGGTAGCAGAATTGATAAACAGAGTTTTCTGTTTAAACTAACTAATAAAATTTTTAGGAGAAAAAAAATGATCGTTAGTGTTCCAAAAGAAATTAAAAACAAAGAATATCGTGTTGGTATCACCCCTGCTGGTGTAAAAGCTCTTGTTGACGCAGGTCACAAAGTTTTAGTTGAAACCAAAGCCGGTGATGAAATCGGTATTCATGATGATGATTATAAAGCACAAGGCGCAACTATCGTTAGCACAGCTAAAGAAGCTTGGAGCGGCGATATGGTTGTTAAAGTAAAAGAACCTCTTGAATCAGAATATCAATATTTCCGTGAAGGCATGGTTCTTTTCACCTATCTTCACCTTGCTGCAGAACCGGCTCTTACGAAAGCTCTTCTCGAAAAGAAAGTAACAGCTATCGCTTATGAAACAGTACAACTCCCAACCCGCGTACTTCCTCTTCTTGCTCCTATGTCAGAAGTTGCAGGTCGTATGGCTGCTCAAGTTGCTGCTAACCTCCTTACCAAAAACGCAGGCGGTATGGGTCTTCTCATGGGCGGTACCGCCGGTGTTCCTGCTGCTAACTTCGTAGTAGTTGGTGCCGGTGTTGTTGGTTTCAACGCTGCTAAAGTTGCTGTCGGCATGGGCGCTAAAGTTACCATTATTGATAACAATATTGACCGTCTCCGTCAAATTGACGACCTTTATGGCAACAAAATCCAAACCCTCTTCTCTAACGCTTTGAACATTTCTCATGCAGTAAAAGACGCTGATGTTGTTGTCGGTTCCGTTCTTATTCCTGGTGCTGCAACTCCGCAACTTGTTACTAACGACATGGTAAAAACCATGAAACGCGGTTCAGTTATCGTTGACGTTGCTATTGACCAAGGCGGTGCTGTTGAA
Source organism: uncultured Mailhella sp. (assembly GCA_910577155.1). Classification (GTDB taxonomy): domain Bacteria; phylum Desulfobacterota; class Desulfovibrionia; order Desulfovibrionales; family Desulfovibrionaceae; genus Taurinivorans. Next base: position 3,833 of record CAJTMS010000054.1, on the reverse strand, counting down.
ATCACAGCTAAACACGGTGCTACAAGCCACGATAACCCGACATTTATGTCTGACAACGGCGTAGTTTGCTATTGCGTAGGCAACATGCCCGGTGCTGTTGCTCGTACTTCTACTTTCACCCTTACCAACGCAACCTTGCCTTACATGGTACAGCTTGCTAACAAGGGCTGGAAGGACGCTTGCAAAGCTAACGAATCTCTTGCAAAAGGTCTTAACACCCATGACGGTAAAGTATTCTTCAAGGGCGTTGCTGACAAATTCAACATGGAATGCCACGCTTTGAGCGAAGCACTCTAATATAATCTTTTGTCCATAGGGGATATATGTCCCCCCCTATGGACTTTTTTTATAATCACATTTAAACAATAAAATCCTTTTGGAGGCTACTATTATGGCTTGCTGCAAAAAAGAACTTACCGCTCAGGAAGTTATTGCTCTTGATAAAAAATATGTATGGCACCATTTGACCCAACACAAAAATTTTGAAAATGCTGACCCTGTTCTTTTCGACCATGGCGAAGGCATCAACGTATATGACGTAAAAGGCAACAAATATCTTGACGCTGTATCCGGTGGTGTTTGGACCGTTAACGTTGGATACGGCCGTGACGAAATCGTTGACGCTGTTGCAAAACAACTCAAAAAACTTTGCTACTTTGCTAACTCTTTTGGTAACACCCCAACAGCTCTTTTTGCTGAAAAACTTATTTCTAAAATGCCTGGCATGAGCCGTGTTTATATTTCTAACTCCGGTTCCGAAGCTAACGAAAAAGCATTCAAGATTGTTCGTCAAATTTCTGTTTTGAAACACCAAGGCAAGAAATATAAAGTTCTTTATCGTAACCGTGACTACCATGGTACAACCATTTCTACTCTTTCTGCCTGTGGTCAAGAAGAACGCCGTGACCAATACGGACCATTCACTCCCGGCTTTATTCCATTCCCGGAAGCTGACTGCTACCGTAACCCATGGGGGCTTGATCCAAAAGATCCTAAACTTGGTGAATTATTTGCTAACGAACTTGAAAAAGTTATCATCGCTGAAGGTCCTGACACCGTTGGCGGTGTTATCGTAGAACCTATCACTGCCGGCGGCGGTGTTCTTGTTCCTCCACAAGATTACCTCAAGAGAGTTTCTGAAATCTGTAAGAAATATGACATTCTTCTTATCATTGACGAAGTTGTCTGCGGTCTTGGCAGAACCGGTAAATGGTTTGGCTATCAGCACTTTGACGTACAACCGGACATCGTAACCATGGCTAAAGGTGTTGCTTCCGGTTATGCAGCTATTTCCTGCACAGTTACAACTGAAAAAGTATTCCAAGACTTCATTGCTGATCCTGCTGACCGTGAAAAATATTTCCGTGATATTTCTACCTTCGGTGGATGTACTTCCGGTCCTGCAGCTGCTATTGCTAACCTTGAAATCATTGAAAAAGAAAATCTCCTTGAAAACACCACGAAAGTAGGTGAATACTTCATGGGTAAACTTCTCGAACTCAAAGATAAGTATGCTTGTGTTGGCGATGTTCGCGGTAAAGGCTTGTTCTTAGGTATGGAACTTGTAAAAGACCGTGCTACGAAAGAACCGGTTGCTGAATCCTTTGCCGGTGCAGTTGTTGGTAACTGCATGAAGCAAGGCGTTCTTATCGGTAAAACTTCTCGCTGCTTCAAGAAATTCAATAACACCCTTTGTTTCAGCCCGGCTCTTATTGCTACAACTGCTGACATTGATGTTATCGTATCAGCTCTTGACAAAGCTCTTGCAGAAGTTAGCAAATAGTAATTTGCTCTTTGCAAAAATATAAAAAAGGCGGCTTATGCCGCCTTTTTTTGTTTAATCATACAATTTTTATTTTATCCTATGCAATGGCATCTCAATTGGAGCAGTTTTCTGCAGCTTTTACTTATTTTTTTTAGAGAAATGAGGAGTCCAGTAACTATACTGAATAAAAACGACTTCTCTCTTATGAAAAGTAGTTATAAAACGGCATTGAAAGAAAATTTGGAGAGAGCGATAGCTATCGAAAAATAAGCCCTGCGACAGCCGTTAATAAATTTGTGAACGTTACGGAAGCAACCAGCAAAGATACAGAAATGAACAACAGAGCCAACAGCAAATGGCGACAAAGTTATTAGCCTTAGCGAGTAAGCGAGCTTTACGCAAATGGACAACAAAGCCATCCCCAAGCAACAATGACCTATCAAAACCTCATTTGGTTTCTTCGATAATCAATAATTTATCTCCCTCCAGCAAAATAGTGCTTCCGTTGGGGATAATATATTTCATGTTTCTTTTTATCAACATAACAAGTGTCCCCTGTTCCATACGCAGTTCCGACAATGTTTTGCCTGCTGTATCGCTCTGCACATATTCTTCCCGCAGAACAGAATTAATATCATCAGATAATTCCACATCAAAAGATTTTTGAGGCACAGCATTTTCATCTTTTAAGCCAAAGGATATTGCCGTTTTGGAAATTGTCATACCCTGCAAAACAAGAGAAACAAGGGTAATAAAAAAGACCATATTAAAAAGCTGGTTCGAATAGTCCACGCCTGCCACCAGAGGATAGGTTGCAAAAATAATAGGTACTGCCCCTCGCAATCCTACCCATGAAACAAAAAGTTTTGCTTTTCTGCTCATCTTCCTAAAAGGCAGCAAACAAAGAAATACACTGACAGGTCTGGAAACAAACATCATAAATAAACCAATAATAAGTGCAAAAACAGCAACTTGCCACATTTCATGCGGATTGACCAATAGACCAAGGACAAGGAACATCACAATCTGGAAAAGCCAAGTAAATCCATCCATAAACGTGTTAATTTCCCGTCTGAAGCGGTTTTTTGTATTACCAAAAATTATTCCGGCTATATAGACAGCCAAGTACCCGTTTCCATTAAAATACACTGTCGCCGTACTGGTGATAAAAACGGTAACCAATACCAATAAGGGATAGAGCATGGCATTTTTCAAATTAATACAACTCAAAAGCCTTACCATGCCAAAGCCGCACAAGCCCCCAAAGCCCATGCCAACAAGAAACTGCACTGCAAACTGCACAAGTACGTTTACCCCAGAAACAGTATCAGGATAAGCTATATATTGGATTAAAACGATAGTTAACATATACGCAACAGGGTCATTGCTTCCGCTTTCAAGCTCAAGCATAGGACGAAGATTATCTTTCAGTTCCAGATTTTGTGAGCGCAGAAGACTGAAAACAGAGGCACTGTCCGTTGATGACATGGTAGCTGCCAACAAAAACGACGTTGGCAGCGTCAGAGTCATGGGAATAAAATCAAGCTGAAACAAACAATAAATAAATAATCCTGTAAAAAACGTTGTCAGCACAACCCCAAAGGTCGAAAGCAATAACCCCTGTGCCAGAACAGGACGGATTTGTTTAATTTTAGTGTCCATGCCGCCGGTAAACAAAATAATACTCAATGCGATGATACCGATAAATTGTGCCTGTTCCACATTATAAAAGTGCAGACCTAAACCGTCACTGCCAAAAAGCATGCCTAAGAATAAGAACAAAAGCAAGGTAGGTATACCAAATTTCGTGCTTGCCTTTGTCATCAGAATACTAAAAAATATCAGTACAGAACCAAGAAAGAGGATATTTTCCATTGTAAAATTCATACAAACCTCAAAAAAAATATTGTCTAAATAAAAAATATCTTTTTGCATCAATAACGCAATTAAAATATATAAATTTAAACCCATAAAGTAAATACAAAGGGACAAATTACTTATTACTGGCTATCTATCTATTTTTATTGATTTAATTTATTTTTTATCAGTATGATGCTTGACATGGTAT
>CAJTMS010000053.1 GCA_910577155.1 uncultured Mailhella sp. | reverse complement strand
ATATATATATATATATAGCAACAATGCTAAACAGATTATCAAAGAAATATAATTTTAACAGAGAAATAAATGACACAAGACTAAAACGAGAAAAAATATTTCTTCCAATAAACTCCCATGGTGAACCGGATTATGACTATATGGAAAATCACATAAAGTATCTTGAACAGAAAAAAATATTAGATTATCTTGAATACATAAAAGAATAATCACATATCCGGCAATAATTCCATGGTAAGCTAATTTTTTAAATTTTAGGTGGAACTAGGATAGATGATCAAAAAAGCCAGACAGTTGTCTGGCTTTTAAAATTTATGGCTCCCCGAGACGGACTTGAACCGCCAACCTAGTGATTAACAGTCACCCGCTCTGCCTATTGAGCTATCGGGGAACAACCGAAGTTCAATTTACTAAAATCCATGCATTTGTCAAGAAAAAATTTGCATTTTTTAACAGTTTTTTCCGCATTCAAATCCTTTTCCCGCACATGGGTATTTATTGCCGCTGGGTTGGGTCAACATGGAGATATTTCTTTCCGGGCAAAATAAGGTTAAGAAAAACCCCAATGATAGCAGAAAGTCCAATGCCGCTTAAGTGGAACTCGCCGATATCAATACTGATTCCTCCGATACCAAAAATAATAACCATGGCGACAATGACAAGATTGCGAGTTTCCATAAGGTTTTCACGGCTTTGTACAAGGGTATTCAAACCAACAACCATGATGCTTCCAAAAAGCAAAATCATAATTCCGCCCATAACCGGCATGGGAATACAGTGCAAAACAGCTCCCAGCTTGCCCACACAGGAAAGCAAAATAGCAGTTATCGCAGCCCACGTCATAATGGCAGGGTTGAAACTTCGTGTCAGAGCCACAGCTCCCGTTACTTCCGAATACGTAGTATTGGGAGGACCGCCAAAGAAACAGGCTAAAGACGTGGCAATACCGTCCCCAAACATAGTTCGGCTGATACCCGGTTTTTCTAAAAAATTCCGACCTGTTACAGAACTAATGGCAAGGATGTCGCCAAAATGTTCAATGGCAGGAGCTAAGGCTACAGGAATAAAATACAAAATAGGGGCAAGTTCAAACGTTGGAAAAACAAAAGGCGGCAAGGCAAACCATTTTGCACTGGAAACAGGGGATAAATCAAGCACACCCATAAAGGCAGATACGATACAGCCCACGACAATACCCACTAAAATAGGAATGAGCCGTATCATTCCTTTCCCCAGTATGGACACAAGAATAGTCGTTGCCAGCGAGGACATGGAAATAACAAGGGCTGTATTTTGCGGGATTACTTGTTCTGTTCCTGCAATGCCCATTGCCATTTTCATACCTGTCGGTGCTAAAATAAGCCCGATAACCGCAATGACAGAACCTGTAACAATGGGAGGCAGGAGATTGATAATAAAGCCAATACCCCGCACTTTAATCACAAAGCTGAGCACCATATAAAATAAACCTACGGCAATCATGCCTCCGAGGGTGGCAGTCAGCCCCCACGTTTGCACACCGTAGGAAATAGGAGCAATAAAAGCAAAAGAAGAAGCCAGAAAAATAGGGACTCTACCCCGTGTTACGATTTGGAATAATAATGTTCCAATCCCTGCGGTAAAAAGGGCAACATTACTATTTAATCCTGTTAAAAGAGGAACTAAGACTAATGCCCCAAAGGCAACCAGAAGCATTTGCGCACCAATGACTGCATCTTTTAACCGAAAATTATAGGTTAGCTCTTGCATAATTTCCCCATCAAAAATAAAGCGTTATAAAAACAAAGCAGACTTATTTTGTACCAAAAATTCTATCCCCGGCATCACCAAGTCCGGGCAAAATATAGCCATTTTCATTTAATCCTTCATCGAGAGCAGCTGTATAAATTTCAACATCCGGATGCAAATCCAAAACTTTTTGTACCCCCTCCGGTGCACAAACAAGATTTAAGCTATAGATTTTCTTCACATTATGTTTTTTTAAAAGCTCAATGGTTGCAATAAGGGAACCGCCTGTCGCAAGCATAGGATCCAAAATAATGGCAACGCGCTGAGAAATATCTTTCGCTAATTTTACATAATATTCAACAGGCTGTAATGTCTTTTCGTCACGGTACAAGCCCACAACGCTGATTTTACAGCCGGGAACCATATCGAGAGCACCTTCCATAAGCCCCAGACCTGCCCGCAAAATGGGAACTATTGTTGCCATTTTGCCGGAAATATAGTCCACTTCCACAGGACCTGCCCAGCCTTTTTCCACTCTTTTTTGCAAAGGAAAATCCCTTGTTACTTCATACATCAAAAAACGGGTAATTTCCTTGGCAATAGAGCGAAAATCACTGGTTGACGTTTCAACTTTCCTGAGCAAGCCAAGTTTATGCTTTACGAGCGGATGCTCAACAACATGTAAACCCATACAAAACTCCCTTGTTAAAGGTTATTCTTTTCCCACCGCATGCTGCGGTGCCATATTGCAAAAAAAAAAGCGTTACTTAATGTAACGCTTTTTTTAAATCATATATATTTGCCTGTAATCCGAAAGAAAAAGGCAAAACATAGCCATGCAGCAACAACGGACAATAGTCCGACACACCAACCAACAAGCAAATCGGACAAGTAGGCACTGCCCGTATAGATTTGCGCCCAGCCAATGAGAAGGGGGAACAAATAAATATAGGGACTGCTTCTTGCCATAAGAAGAGCAATAACAAAAGCAATCGCCATGCTGATACTTATCACAGAGGAAGGAAAAAGTTTTGCGGAACCATCAATCCATTTCACTTGTAATTGTTCAAAATCCACGCGCAGCGGAGGGCCTGCTCCTTCATTCTCCTCCTGATTTGGCGCAGCCATTTCATTTTCTTTGCCGTCTTCCTGCACGTTATCAGCTGTAAGAGCTGTATTTTGATTTTCTTCTGTTAACAGATTTTCACCTTTTATAGAATTTTCTTCATGGAGATTTTCTCCCTGCCCATTCTTTTCTGTTTCTTCAATTTGCTGGACAGGATGATACTCATCTTTTACAGCATATTGGGCTTGCAGCCAAATTTTATCTTTTGCATCAAAATACATTGTGCCGGCAATTTCCTGATAAGGTCTTGGACGCTCAAAAGCAAAAAAATGGGAACCATGATGCGCAAAGAAAGCAGAAAGACCGAGCATGCCCATAAAAAGGAATACACGGCAAATCATTTCCCCATACTTTCTGTTGCAATAAATAGCAAAAACAATGAGAGAAATAAATGCAACAAGAAAAACAGGCAAAGAACTTTCAAATAATGGAAGGACAGTATCAAAAACCGAATTTCTTAAATACATGTTAAAAAATTCAAAAATCATATTTTCTAAGGAACTAAACATGCTACCCTAATCCAAAACTAATGTTCAACAATATAAGCAAGCGGGTCAGTATGAACTCCATTGACCATGACTTCATAGTGTAAATGCGCACCTGTGGAACGACCAGTATTACCAACTAAACCAATAAGTTCACCACGCTTAATCATACTGCCTGATTTTGCACTGATTTTAGACATATGGGCATAACGGGTTTTTATACCGTTCCCGTGATCGACTTCAACACAAAGTCCATAGGCTCCGTCACGATCGGCAAAAACAATTTTACCGTCAGCAGGGGCAACAATCTTGGTACCTGTTGCTGCAGCAATATCTAAGCCCTTATGCATTCTTTTTGTACCGGTAAAAGGTGACATTCTATAGCCGAAACGAGAGGTAATAAAGCCCTGAGAAGGAACAATGGAAGGAATAGAAGCCAGCTTCTGCGCACTTTCATTCATATAGACAATCAAATCCTGCTGGGCAATTTCTTCTAATTGAGAATCCTTTTTAAGATCGCGGATATAGCTCAAAATCTTCCGGGAAGCCAATTCTTGTCTGTGCAAAGGAAGCATATCTATTTTAAAATCATCGGTTTCAATCCCGCCGATATTACTTTCTTCTGCAGTGCTTTTGCTGCCGACAAGAACTTTAATTTGGTTATCAAATTGACGAATTCTGTTAATATCTTCCCGCAAAAATTCCAATTCCGCCAAAATGCCCACCAGACGATTATCTTTTGCTTCAATTTCATTTTCGGCAAGTTTTAATTCATTGCGCAAATCCTTTGTCCCTGCATATTGGGTAAAGCTGTAACCGGCAAAAATAACAAGAGAAATAATCCCCACAACGACAAGACCTGCAAAGGCAAAGAAATTTGATTTTATTGTAAAGCTATGCTTTTTACCAGTTTTTTCATCAAAAACAAAGACTTGATAATTTTTAAAAAACATTATTACCTCGTTTTCATACTCAGTTATAATCATTAATCCTTTTGTTTTAATAGCTTGGAATACGCGTTAAGTCAAGGTCACAGACAGTTAAAAAATCTAAACAATTTCACGAAGAAAGTCCTCTGCAAAGCGTTTTGCACTGTTTTCATCGCCTAATTTTTCCTGAATACAATGACAGCCTTTTTTTATTTCTTCCCGCACCCGGGGATATCTATGCCATGTTTGGAGAATTTCTGCCAGCCGGGAACTTTGCAAGTCACCCTGCAATAATTCCGGAAAAAGCTCTTTTCCCAAAATCAGATTAGGCAAACTCACAAACTGCACATGCACGAAAAGTTTTCCTATCAAAAAAGAAAACGGATTGACCTTATACGTCACAAGGGTAGGAATACCAAGCAGCGCTGTTTCCAAAACAGCTGTCCCTGACGCTGCCGCAACCATTTCACAGCCTGATAAAACCTCATACCGGTTTTCAGCAGAAACAATAGTCAGGGGCACAGAATTTTTCCACAAAGAACGTACATATTCTTCGCTGAACTGTGGTGCTTTGATAAGATAAAATTGAAAGTCAGGATTATTTTGCACCATTTTTTCTGCCATTTCTGCAAAAACAGGCAGTAAGGCGCCGACTTCTTTTTTCCTGCTTCCGGGCATGAGTCCAATCCGAGCAGAAACGGGCTCAATATGCTGATATTTTTTTCTGTCCACAACCTGAACAAGAGGATTGCCTATATATTTAATGGCAACATTATTTTTTTGGTAAAAATCCGCCTCAAAAGGTAAAATGGAATAAATTTTTTTTACATTCTCTTTCAAAAATTTTAACCGGTATTTCCGCCATGCCCAAACTTTAGGAGGAATAAAATAATAAACAGGAATACCCAGCTTTTTTGCCATGCGGATAATACGAAAATTAAAATCAGGCGCATCCGTTACAAGAAGTGCATCCGGTTTTTCCTGTATCAGTGCAAGTTTTATCCGTTTTAATAATTTTAATATTCTGGGCAATGCCTCAAGCACTTCTGAAATACCCATAACAGAAAGCTCGTTAATATGGAAAAGGGTACGAACTCCTTGATTTTTCAAGTTGTCGCCCCCCATTCCCACAAATTCAAAATCCGCTCCGCTTTCTTTGAGTGCCTTTACCAATTCGGCACTTTGGATATCTCCAGAAAGTTCTCCGCAATTAATCCAAATTTTACGCACTAGGCTGTTCCCTTTTCTGCTGTTACGGAATGGTGCCGTTGGGAATAAACAGCATTAATACCCGCACCGATAATAATGGCAAAGACAAGCCGAACCCCCAGCAAGCCCCAAAAAGATCCGCCAAGCAAAGAAAGCAATATGGTGTCTTCAATAAGCGCATGGGCAAGGCTCATTAAACTCATGGTTGAAAACGCATCGGCAGAGGAAATTTTCCCTTCTTTTACAGCTTGAATAATCACACCGCTGCCATACAAAATACCAAGGACAAGCCCCACAATAACAATATTGACCGCTTGTTTTGAAATACCTAACATACGGAGAACAGGAGATAAAACATATCCGACAAGCTCGGAAATTCTCAGCGCATTGATAAGCCTGTTGCACATCATCACGGCACAAATAATAACAAATATCTGCACTAAATTATAACATTCACCAAGCACCCAGCCTAAAAAAGTCGGCGTTGTTTCCTTTGCCTCAAAGAGAATGGCTGCAGGTTCCTGCCAAATCCCGAGGGTCATGCAGAAATAATGCACAAAAACTCCCGCAGCCCAAGCAGAAAAAAGCCGCAGCAGAACCTGAAATGTCATAGAAAGCCCGCATTGCCCTGCTATCTTTGTTTCCAGAATAAGGCTATGGGCAATAAGGATAATCAATCCTAAAACAGTCATCTGCTCCACAGTCATGGTCGGAACCATGAGAAGAATACCGGGTACAAGCGCAAGTCCCGAATAAATATTCACCAGCATGGAAGCTGCCCACACAAGCCCAAATTCCACAGGAAGCCCCATGGTTTCCATAACAGGACCAAGGGGCATGGCAACATATTGGATTAAATTCAATTCTGATAAAATTTTTACAAAAACAACAACAGAGATAATCATGGGAAACAAACGCTTACAAACAAGAACACCGTCTTTTATGCTGGCAATCAATCCCTGCGTCATCAAATGAATTTTAAACATGTTTTTCTCTGCTGTTATTGGATTTTTAATGTTTCTAAATTTTCAAATATATATTCCTGCAGTGCCTGTATCCACGGTCTTGGGGTATAACCATATTCCTGCTGTAATTTTTGTGTTGAGAGCACAGAAAAATGCGGACGAAGCGCTTTCTGCGGCCAATCCTTTGTTTCAATAGGTTCTACAAAAGTCGTCAAATTGAGCATTTTCACAGCCTCACTGGCAAGTTCACACCAGCTCGCCTGTCCTGTATTTACGGTATGAAAAATACCTACGCCGCGATGCTGCATAATAAGAAAACTCATTTCAGCCAAGTCTTTTGTATAGGTAGGAGAACCGAATTGGTCACAAACAACACGCAGCGTATCTCGTTCCTGAGCAAATTTTAAAATGGTGCTGACAAAATTTTTCCGTCCTTCGCCAAAAAGCCATGCAGTCCGTAAAATGGCACAATTATCAAGCTTTAATAAAGCTTGTTCTCCTGCAAGTTTTGTCGCCCCATACACAGAACTTGGCTCCGGAACATCTTTTTCCGTATAGGGAATATGCTGCTTTCCGTTAAAAACAAAATCCGTACTGTAATGAACAAGATAAATAGAGGAATCTTTCACAATACTGGCAAGCATTTCCGGAAGACGTTTATTAATGGCCACGGCATTTTGTTCATCATCTTCGGCATTGTCAACCGCAGTATAGGCAATGGCATTAAAAATAACATCAGGATTAATACTGCTAATTTTTTCTTTTAAAAATTCAAAATTAGTAATATCGCCATCTTCACGCCCTATTGTGACAACATCATGCCCTTGTGCTTTTGCTTCTTTAACAAGAGCTTGCCCAAGCATTCCTGTTTTTCCGCCTAAAACAAGGATTGATTGCTTTTGCATATTAATACCCGATATTTTATTTTTTTTCAGGGAAAAGATACGCGTATTTCATGGCAATAGTATCAGTTTTTTCAACAATTTTAGCTGCTAAATCATTGACATCATCGCCGGAAACAACGCCTACCTCCATGGAAAGATAATGACGCAAGGTTGCATCACTCAAAGAAAAAAGCCAAACAACAGAATAGGCACTTCCGATTTGAGGACGGGTTTCAAATTCAGGAGCAGAAGAAATCAATACCCTGAATTTTGGAACGTCTTTTCCTTCAAGAAGAAATAAATTACTGGAATTATATAGTTCTTTTAAACGTGTCGCAAGGCGTGATCCGATACTGTCAATGCCCTCAAATTCAACCATAACAGGACTGAGCCGCTGATTGATTTTTTGAGGAGTATTAGGCACCGGATCTGCTGCAACAGCCAAATTTTGTACACCTGTTATTAAAGAAAAACACAAACAAAGGCTTGCGAGAAATTTTCCTGTTTTCATAAAATACCTCATGAAAGATACCAAGAATTAGTAAGACGAAAAAAGTATACTCGTTATCAAAAAAATTAGCAAGTTGCCTCTTTTTTGGAAAAAACCTAAAAAGCATTGTCCTCAAGCACAATTCCGGTAAAAACAAAAAATCGGGTATCGCTGTTTTGCCATGCATTTTTAGACAGTCCTGCTTTCAACGCTAAAAATTCCAAGGTTTGGATTTTGCTCCAGCCTTGTTCCAAAGGAACCTGCGGTAAAAAAACTGCCCAATGATTTGCACATTCCATTAAAATGCCATGTTTGCCTATTTCAATATCATCAACACTCGCACAGGGTTCAAAAGGAGTCAGAACCGTTATTTCATAACTAATTTCAGGCAATTCTGCATTTTCCAGAGGCAAAAAGCGCGTATCCTGAAATGCCGCCGCATATGCCATGCGGGCAACAGTTTCCCATAAGGGAAAAATTCCTTCCATATAGCCAATACAGCCCCGTAACTCTTTGCGCTGCCCATGTCCTTTATGATAAGTCACAAATGCCCCGCATTTTTCCGCAAGTTTTGGATTTGGCACAGGAGGAAAAGAAAGTTCTTCAAGCTTTTTCCCGAGCCCCACACATTGTTCTAAAACAAGGGCGACAATTTTTAAGAGATACGCTTTTTCTTCTTTTGAGATTTCCATATTTCACCTGTAAAAAAAGGCGATTTCTCGCCCTTTCTCTCTTTTATTTTTCCTTTGTTACAGTATACGGCTGATTTTATAATAGTTAGATTTACTGACAAAAATTATGATTACGCTTTTATGGAGGAAATGATATCCCCATTGCCCACATCGTTTGTTTTTCTTTCAGAAAAAATAAGCAAGCATGTTTTACTCATGAAGGGATAACATTTATTAACCGCTTTTATAACAGAGCGTTAATGCCTATTCTCTTTCCAGAGGCGGATAAATCAGGGCATTCATGGAAAGACCTCCGCTTTCTACATCCACACAATTTGCCTTTTGCCTGTCCATTCCTTTAAGATGGACAGTATGTCCGATAATTTCAAGCCGTTCTTCAGCCAGCCACTGCAAAGCCTGTACATAAATTTTATGCTCCAGACAATGTATTCTGTTTTGCAGGCTTTCTTCAGTATCACTTTGCAGGCAGGGCGTAACGGCTTGGATAATAATCGGACCTGCATCCATTTCTTCGCTGACAAAATGCACCGTGCAGCCGGAAAATTTTACGCCATACCCCACAGCGTCCCTTGCTCCATGCACCCCGGGAAATGAAGGCAAGACAGCCGGATGAATATTGATAACCCGCTGCGGAAAACTTGCCAGAAAATACGGCGTCACCATACGCATATACCCTGCAAGCACAATGCAGTCTGCCCCATGCGCTTTGATGGTTTCCACAACTTTTTTATCATATTCTTCACGGCTGGGGAAAAGAGTATGGTCAAGCAGACAATGGGTAATACCAAAATTTTTTGCCCTTTCAAGCACTTTTGCATCGGGTCTGTTGGCAAGCACAAGACAAATTTGTGCATCAAGCTTTTTTTGCTGCACAGCTTCAAAAATGACTTGTGCATTGGTTCCGCTTCCTGACGCTAAAATGGCAATTTTCAAACTCATAGTTTTTCCTGCTTTGCTGCATTCAAAAGTGACTGATAGTAGGGAGAATGAATATCTGTTTCTTTTGAAAAATATTTTGTAATTTCAGCTAAAAGTGCCGGAATAGTATAATCTTTGGGTTCAATATCAGCTTTCAGTCCATATTCTTCCAAAGTCTTTGACGTAATGGGTCCAATGGACGCAAAGCAAATCTTTCCTGCTTTTTGGAGCGCATCGGCAGGGACACTTTCCATAAAGTTCCGTACAGTCGAGGAAGAGGCAAAGCTAATACAGTCAAGACTGTTTTCTTCAATTGCCTTTAATATTTCACTGTTGTCAGCATGGGCTTTCACTGTTCTGTAGGCAGGGGCAACGGTTACCTTTGCACCTGCCTGCTCTAAAATTTGGGGTAAAACTTCGCGGGATTCCAAAGCGCGGGGAATAAGAATTTCTTTTCCCTGCAAAGCGAATTGACAAAGTCCTTCCGCCACTTTTTCTGCAACAAAGGTTTCCGGCACAAAATCAGGAATTATCCCTAATTTTTCCACTTCTTTCCGTGTTACAGGTCCGATGGCTGCAATTTTTGCATGTGCCAAAGCTCGGCTGTCCTTGCCTTTTTCCCGTAAACGGCGGGCAAAATGCTGTACCCCGTTCACAGAAGTAAAAATAATCCAGTCAAAGGTATCAATTTTATCAAGGGCATTATCCAAAACAGCATAGTTGTCCATGGCTTCAATGCTAATGGTTGGAAACTGGATAACCCTTGCCCCTAAGCTCATCAGCATGGCAACCATACTGCTTGCCTGTTCACGTGAACGTGTCACCACAACGGTTTTTCCAAACAAAGGACGTTTTTCATTCCAGTTTAATTTATCCCGCAAAGCAACAACATGCCCAACCACAATGACAGAAGGATTTTTAAAGCCTTCGCGGATTGCAGCTTCCGGAAGCTCCGCAAGTGTTGCCGTAAGAGAACGCTGCATGGGGGTAGTTCCCCAATGCACAAGGGCAGCAGGAGTTTGCGGGTCCATGCCTGCATGTATTAAATTTTTTGAAATTTCCGGCAAATTCTTCATACCCATGACAAAAACAAGGGTTGAAGCACTTTTTGCAAGAGCGTCCCAATTATGCACGGAATCAGGCTTTGTTGGATCTTCATGCCCGGTAATAATGGTCACGGAAGAGGCAGCGGTTCTGTCTGTCAACGGGATACCCGCATAGGCAGGACCGGCTATGGTACTGCTAATTCCCGGAATTTCGCAAAAAGGCACATCGGCGTCAAACAAGGCTCTTCCTTCTTCCCCGCCGCGTCCAAAAATATAGGGATCCCCGCCTTTCAAACGAGCAACAATTTTCCCTTCCTTGGCTTTTTTCACCAATAAGGCATTGATATCTTCCTGTTTCATGGCATGATTGCCGGCAATTTTTCCCACATATATTTTTTCTGCGTCAGCACGTGCATACCCCAATAAAACATCACTTGCCAAATAATCGTATACAATGACATCGGCACGGCTTAATGCGTCCAAACCTTTGCACGTAATAAGTTCAGGGTCACCGGGACCTGCACCAATCAGATATACAAACATGCTGCCTCCATACGTTGCACAATTTATTAAACAAACTTCTTATAGCGATAAAATGCTTTTTCCGCAACCAGATAATTTCAAAGAAAAAATGTCATGTCTTTGACAAAAATATTTTTTATAAATTATTTCAATAAAATATAGCAAAGGCATACTTTTTGCAGATAAAAAGACAAGTATAAATTTTCAATGAAGAGAGTTTGTTATGGCATATGATAGTTTAAGCTTGTCACAACCGCTTCATGGCGGCGGTTATAATCAATATTTGCTGGCAAAAATGCAAAATAAGGATAATCCGCAGTCTGCTCTGCAGCAGGTTGAACAGGGTTTTTCCAAGGAATCGCTGATGAATACGGTTTCCGGTTTTGCATCTGAACTACACTCTCAAAACCTTGTTCGGGCAATGGCAACAGTACAGCAGCAATCTGCACATCAAAGACTTGCTCCAACCCTTGCCGAACGGGGAGCAACAATTGATAAAGAAGGCAATATCCGCCTTTCTTCCAAACAAAATTCCCCTGCTGTTTACGAGGAAACACAGGGAATACCCTTAGAAACGCATCATGCTATGGAATTGAATAAAAGTTCCACGCTGTCCATGCGCGGACTGCAAGCCATGTCATTGGACACCCGATCATTAACTATTTTGTCACACCTTGCAAAACGCAAAGAAAATCAAGAAAAAACAACTATCCAACCTCAGAAAGAAACAACGGATACCTCTTCCCTCGGCAATTTAGCAGAAAAATTTGAATCTGCAAAAAAAGGAAGTCAAGTTATTGGCTATGACAGAAACGGGGGAACATCCTACGGAACTTATCAGCTTTCTTCACGGGCAGGAACCTTTGACAACTTTCTGACTTTTTTGGAAAAAGAAGAACCTGAATGGGCAAAGACCCTCAAAAAAGCAGGCAATGCCAACACTGGAAGCCGATCCGGTGCGGTGCCGAATGCATGGAAAGAACTTTGTGCAGAAAATCCTGAACGGATGAAAGAACTGGAACATTCTTTTATCGTCCAAAGTCACTATGAACCTGTCTTTAACTATGTACAGAAAAAATGGAATGACAAGATTTCCCCCGCGCTCAAAGAAGTTATTTTCAGCACAGCTGTCCAACATGGGGTGACAGGAGCAAAGCGGGTCATTGATCAGGCTCTTTCCCGCATGTCCTCAAAAAATACAGTGTCGCCGGAGCTGGAACAAAAAAATAACGAGCTTCTCATGGCAGGTTTTACAGAAAAAAGCGACACTATTCAAAAAGAGGAAACAAAAACGGATTCAAAACAGCATCAGGCTGAATTTATCAAAAATATTTATGAGAACAGAAAAAATAAATTTGGCTCTTCCACAGTTGCCGTGCAGCAGGCAGCTAAAAACCGTTTTCTTGCTGAACAAAAAGACGCCCTTGCCATGCTGGGCTAGCTAAATAACAACTTCAATACAACAATTTTTACACACTTTTTATGGTGAAGCGGCAGCCGTTGCTGAAAAACGGCTGCCGTTCTTTCATACCCTTGCATCATTTGTCTTTCTGAAAAAAACACAGCATGTTTTATACAGGAACACGTTATGTGTTCAATAAGTTTTTTACGGCAGCACATAAAATAATTTCAATACGTTCATTAAATTTATTGAGAACACTTCCGTATGACATTCAGAATACGCCAATAAGAATTATAATATTTTCTTTGGGGGAAATAATTATCTCTGCTGCCGCTATCCGTAGAGCCCGTCCGCTCGCTAACGGCTGGCGC
>CAJTMS010000052.1 GCA_910577155.1 uncultured Mailhella sp. | reverse complement strand
AAAGAAAAAGGTTATAAAGAATATACTCCAAGTGGTAACAAAAGTACTCTTTATGATTATTTGGGCAGAATAGAGAGAATTTGCAAAGATGAAGGAATTACATGGAATGAATTGTTAAAGCAGATTAATAAATTTGTTCAAGATTACGATAAAAATGGCGTAAAAAGTGAATTAGGTGAAAAATCTCATCGGGCAGTTATTAATGCTTTAAAAAGGTATCAAGAATTCAGTAGAATGCTTGATAATGAATTATAATTTTGATTATTCAGAGAATTGATTTTTCTTCATAAGCAGTGAAACATTAAAGCATTTTCTTTTAATATTCAGAACATTAATACCATATCATTATATCTTTAAAAGATTGCCGCGTCGCTTACGCTCCTCGCAATGACGGAGAGATGAGAATTGCACTCCATTAACACGTCATTACGAGCGATAGCGAAGCAATCTATTTAATTCTTGATGTTATAAGGAAATGCCCTAGTAACGCGTTATGACAATTTTTTACTTTTCATAATAATTGGGAAGTGCTTTAAACTATATAAAAACCCGTTATGGATGAAAGTCCATAACGGGTTTGCATATAGGGGGCTTTTGGGGAATAATTCCCCCAAAAAATAAAAATCAGCAATGTTCCAAAATATATTGCAGGCGGTGGGTATAGCAATTTTTTTGTGCAATTTCATTTTGCATGGTGGCTTGTATTTCAGTTTTGAGAGCAGGTTTTGTGAGGAGCAGTTCAAGACGGTTAAGGCAGTCTTGAGGGTTGTTAACAGTGATAATTGATTGCATATCCTGCGGAAAAATTTTCATGCCGCTGCTTGGGGAACTCAGCAAAAATCCCTGATGTTTCCAGACGTCAAAATGCCGCTGAGAGAGGTTGGCAGGCATGAGCAGACTCGTCAGATTGAGGGTAAAAAGACTGTTTTTATAATAGGTTGGCAAGTTATTGTAATAATCCACAGGCTTGTAAAATGTGTGGGCTGTAGATAAAATATCCTGCCATGCGTTGTCACCCATAATATGAATAAGCGGGCTTAATCCTTCAAGCCAAAGTTTACGCAGGTATAAATCCGCTTTTGCTGCAGCATAGCCTATGGTTCTGCCTTGTTTATTCTGCCATAGGGGCTGGTTTGGTAAAAGTTCCTGATAAATACTGTGAAAATCAGGAATTTCCTTTTGTGCAAAAAGATTTTTTTTGATTGTTCTGTATAAATTTTGCTCAAAATCATGTTCCAGTTTACAGCCGCTGAAATAACTTTTTTTATTGGCAAAGCTTGAATTTCCTACAAAAAATAAAGGAATTTCAGGGATAGTTTGATAACTTGCCGAAAGATTGTGGCTTGCCAGCGGGAGAGGGAAAATATTTTTTGCTCCCTCTTTTTGCAATTCTTTGGCAAAGGAAAAATCCGTCAGATAGAGATGACATTCTTTCCACCATTTTTGGGAAAATCCGGAGAGAATATTCCAGACATTGTCTACAAACCAAAGGGCAAGGGGAATATTTTTTTGTTTTAAATATTGGTAAATAATTCCGTTTCCGTCAAGGGATTGGGCATTTACTGCCAAATAAAGGAGAGGAGGGTTTGCATCCAGAAGCTCAAGAATTTCCTGCAAATTTTTTTGTCCGATTTCAACAGGAGTTGAACCTATATCGTGAATAGCCTGACAAAGTTCTCTATGCAGTAAATCATTTTTTCCGCCTGAAAGGAAAATATATTTTTGTTTGCCTGCAGGCTGGGAAAATGTCGGCAAAAGGGCTTTATTTCGCAGTTCTATTAAAATATTATTCCAAAAACCGGGGAAAAGCTGTAAATTTTGTTTATAAAAAAGAATGTCCGTTTCGGCAAAAAATTCATCGTCACAAAGGCTTAATAATTCGTTTGGAGTAATTTTTATAAAATTTGCAGGAACTTGCACATTGATTTGTTTAGCAAATTCTTCGTGTTCAAGATAAAAAATTTGTTTTTTCTTTTCGCAGCAGGTTAAAATATTGTCTGTATTTGCCCCCATTCCCAGAAAAAGGATTTGTTTTTTGGTACAGGAAAATTCACATTGCGTACGTGAATACAAGGGATTAAAATTTTTTACATCAAGTAGAATATAGGAAAAATCCCCTTGCAGCAGTGTTTTTTGTCTTCCAAGCTCGTCCAAAATACTGGGAGAGCTGTTTATTTTTGCAAGAGATTTCTTTGTTTCCATATTTTAAATGCTCAATAAAAAATCTTGGCTTAGTAAAAAAAATACGTTATACTAATACCTCAAAAAAGTATAGCTCGAACCTTTTGATTAGTAAAGAGAATATGAAAGAATATCGCGACTATTATTTTTTAAAGGCAAAAAAAGAAAATTATCCTGCACGTTCCGTGTATAAACTGCAGGAAATGAATAAACGTTTTCGCCTTTTTAAAGCCGGCATGAAAGTTCTTGATTTGGGGGCTGCCCCCGGGTCATGGTCTTTATATGCTGCGGAAAAAGTCGGTGAAAACGGACTTGTTCTGGCTTGTGATTTACAGAGTACAGAAACGGTTTTTCCCCCCAATGTCCGTTTTTTGCAGGAAAATGTTTTTGAACGCAGTCCTGAATTTGAAGCATTGCTTGAGGAGCTTGGACCTTTTGATATGGTCATAAGCGATATGGCTCCCCGTACGACAGGGACGAAATTTACCGATCAGGCGCGATCTTTGGAGTTATGTTTGGAGTCTGTACAAGTTGCTGAAAAATATTTGAAAATTGGCGGAAATTTTATTACAAAAATTTTTATGGGACCGGATTTTCAAGATTTGGTAAAAGCCATGCGTCCAATTTTTTCAAGTGTCAAAACGTTTAAACCTCAAAGTTCCCGTGCAGAAAGTAAGGAAATTTTTGAAGTGGGACTGGGGTTTACCGGAAATAACAATAAATAAGTATATAAAAATGTCTCGGAGGATATATGTCAGGTCATAGTAAGTGGGCGAATATTCAGCATCGTAAAGGCCGTCAAGACGCAAAGCGCGGCAAAGAATTTACCAAAGCGGCGAAAGAAATTATTATTGCTGCAAAAAGTGGCGGTGACCCTGCCGGTAACCCTCGGCTTCGTGCTGCTATTGCTGCTGCTAAAGCTATTAACTTGCCTAAGGATAAAATCGAATCTGCAATCCGTAAAGGAACAGGTCAGGATGCCGGCGGTGAATTATTTGAAATTACCTACGAAGGTTATGCTGTAAGCGGTGTTGCCGTTATGGTTGAAACTGCCACTGACAATAAGAACCGTACTGTTGCAGAAGTTCGTCATCTTTTCACAAAACATGGAGGTTCCCTTGGTGAAAGCGGTTCCGTAAGCTTCATGTTTGATAAATTAGGCGTGATTACCCTCAATAAAGAAAAATATCCGGATGAAGATACTGTTATGAATTTCGCCCTTGAAGCCGGGGCTGATGACGTGAAAGACGATGAGGATATTTGGAGTATTCACACTGCTATGGAAGATTTTAACGCTGTGCGTGATTCACTCGAAAAGCAAGGCGTTGAAATGGAATCAGCTTCCCTTGCGTATGTTCCGAAGAATTATATCGCAGTTGATAAGGAAGCAGCGGAAAAGCTCATCCGTTTCAATGATGCATTAGAAGATTTAGATGATGTGCAAAACGTTTATTTCAACTTTGATTTACCGGACGATTTTGAAGGATAATATATCAGGGAGATTTTCCCTGATTTTTTTACATGAGAATACTTGGTATTGACCCGGGGTCAGCCTTTACAGGCTGGGGAATAATTGAAGATAAATCAGGCATGTTGAAATTGCTTGATTGTGGAGTTATCCGTCCAAAAGGTAAGGGAAAAGAAAATTTTGCTGAGAGAATTTCCTTTATTTATAAGACATTATTGGAAATTATTGCCTATTATCAACCGGAAGAAAGCGCCATTGAGCAGGTTTTTACGGCTAAAAATGCTCTTACTGCCTTGAAGCTAGGGCAGGCTCGGGGTGTTGCTGTGGCTGCCTGTGCCAATTTTGATATTCCTGTGTTTGATTATGCACCAACATCGGTAAAAAAAGCTCTGGTGGGCGTTGGGCGTGCTGATAAAGAACAGGTTGCGTTTATGGTTGGAAAAATTCTTGGCGTTAATATCAAACAATTTCGGCTTGATACAACAGATGCACTTGCTATTGCTGTCTGTCATTCGTCTATGCGCAAATTTTATGCTCTTACCCGGAAGTAAAAGGAGTGATTATGAAAATTACATGGCTTGGACATTCTGCCTTTGAACTTTTCTCCCATGGAGTAAAAATTTTAATTGACCCATTTTTTACGGGCAATCCCCTTTGCGGTGATACAAAAGATTTTGTCAATCCTGATTTAATCCTTGTGACCCATGATCATGGCGACCATTTAGGTGATACTGTTTCCATTATGAAAAACGGCAAAACGCAGTTTCTTGCCATTGCCGATCTTTGTTATTATTTGCCCTCCCTTGGGGTAAATAAGGAACAAATCATGTTTGGCGGCAATGGCATGAGCATTGGCGGAACAGTGAAATTCGGTGATTTTTCCATTACCATGACTCCGGCATTCCATTCCACAGGGCATGGTTCCTGTGCCGGTTTTATTGTAAAAGATCCCGATGGCTTTACTGTGTATCATGCAGGCGATACAGCCTTATTTGGAGATATGGCTTTGCTTGCTGAACGCCACGCTATCGATGTGGCTTTGCTTCCTATCGGCGGGCACTTTACCATGGATGGTCTTGATGCGGCAAAAGCCTGTTCTTATTTGGAAGCAAAGCACGTTATTCCTATGCACTACAAAACGTTTCCTATGCTTTGCCAAGATACAAAGGAGTTTTCACAGTATTTAACGCAGTACAGCAGTGAAACAAAGCTCATTCCCATAAACCCGAATGAAAGTATAGAATTATAATATGCTCCTCAATAAGCGTGTCTTTTTAGAATGTGTAAAAGTTTTTCTCATAAGCGTAACGGTGCTTATGGCATTTGTGCTTATGGGAAGAGCTTTGCAAATTAAAGACATGCTTATGGGGCTGGATTTAACATTTTTTGATACCCTTTTGGTTTTTTTGTATCTGAGCCCTAACTTTTTGCTGATTATGATGCCTGTTTCAGCTATGCTTGCGGTATTTTTAACTTTTTTACGAATGGGCTCCGATAAGGAATTGATAGCATTAAAAGCAGGGGGTATCAGCTTATACCAGCTTTTAAAAGCTCCTCTCGTTTTCGGAGTGCTTGCAACGCTGCTTTGTTTTTGGATTTCCTTTTCTTTAATTGCAGTCGGTTCCAATAATTTCCGTTCACATATTTTGGATATTGCCCAAAACCGCGTGAATATTGCTCTGCAGCCCGGTATTTTTAATCAGGATATTCCCAATCTCGTTTTTTTTGCAAAAAAAGTTGATGTGCAAAATGGATCTTTAGCAGAGGTTTTGGTGGAAGATACCAGCAATCCTGAGGCAACCTTGACTATTCTGGCCCCTTTTGGCAACTTGACTGTTGATTATTTAAAAAGTGATGTTGTCATGCTGTTAAAAGATGGGGTTATTTATTCAGCAAGCAAGGATAAGACAATTAAATTAAATTTTGATGAATATATTATCCGTTTTTCGCTTGGTTCCCTGTTTAAAGGGCTTGATTTAGGTCCCATAGAGCCGACTGAAATGAGCTGGAACGACCTTACAGCGTTTGATACAACAAAAATGACCGATAATTTAAAAGTATGGATAGCGAATAAAATCAGGATTGAGATGCATAAACGCTGGGTGTTCCCTCTTTCCTGTCTTGTTTTGACAATTTTTGCCGTTCCCATTGCCGCATCTTTCCAAGGTGTACACAGGCAATCCGGGTTAATTTTTGCTCTTCTTATTTTCTTCACTTACTATGTGCTTATTTCACTGGGCATGAATTTAGCGGAATACAGCGGCATGAACCCCTATTTAACTATTTGGCTTCCTGTGCTGTTATTTTTTCTTGTGAGCTTATATGGAGTGTATTTGGCAGCCAATGAGCGTTTTCCTGCCTGGCTAAATTCTACCTTTATTTTCAGGTGGAATAAACGTTTAAAGAAAAGGGCGGAATAGTATGAAATTATTGACAAAATATATTATAAAAAACCATACTCGCCTTATTTTTATGACACTGGCTATTGGTATTTGCATTTATATTTTAATTGATTTGATTGAAAAAGCAGATATTTTTATGGCTTCAAAGCGTCCTTTATACTATGCTCTTGAATATTATTTTTTGAAATTGCCCTTTATTGTTTCTCAAACGTTGCCGTCTATTTTTTTGCTTTCATCGGTTATATTTCTTTCCATCATGATTTCTTCCCGGGAGGCAATAGCTTTGCAGGCAGGGGGAGTTTCCATTTATGAAATTACCAAAAATCTTATTTGTCTGGGAATTTTTTGGGCTGTTGTACAGTTTGCCCTTTCACAAATGCTGATGTATATAACAGAACAAAAGGCTTTTTCGCTTTGGCGCTACGAAGTGCGGGAACGTCTTTTTGTAGAAAAATCATTGGAAAATGTTTGGTTTTTGGATTCCGGATATGTTGTGCATGTGGGATTGGTGTATGAAAGGGGACAAGGGGAAAACCTTGTGGCGTATAAAGTAAATGATGATATGAAAACAGTGGAAGAAATCATCCGTGCAAAAACATTTAATACGTATCATGATACATGGCAGCTTGAAGATGTTACCTTTTATTATCCGGAAAATTTCAGAGAAGAACAAAAAGAAAACTATATTTTACCCGTTAATCAGTCCATGGACTTTTATTTTGTGAGCAGTCAGGAAGAAAATACGCAGCAGCTTTCCTTCTTTTTACTGAGTGATGCTATTAAACATTTACAAAATTCCGGTTCAAATATTGAGAACTTGCTGACTATTTGGCATGGCAAAATAACCTATTCTGTTATGGTTGCGGTTTTTGCGGTGCTTGCCGTGGCAATTGTTACGTATAATGCAAATATTTATATTGCAGTCATGCTGGCTGTTGTTGTTTCGTTTATCAGCTATGTCCTGAGTAATTTCGGGATATTTTTGGGACAAAGCGGAAAGGTTCCGCCTCTTTTCGGGGCGTGGTTTCCCTGCGTATTTTTGTTTGTGCTGGGCTATCTGAAAATTTATCTCGGTTTTTCTAAACGTTAGGCTTCACAAAGCAATAGAGCACGTTATGAAGAATTTGCATGCGTACGCTGCGGGAAAATTTAAAAACGGTTTTTCCTTGATTTCGCATAACGGCATGATCTAGGTTTTCAAAACTTGCATTAATGGCGTGCCCCTGTCCCATTTTATGGAGTAGTGCATGATAGGTATGCATGCGGATTGTTTTATCTTTATCCTGAATTGTAAATAAAGGCAGCAAAAAACCTTGCTCTGTTTCTTCACAATACGAAAATATTTCTTGGACTTGCTGCTGAAAATGCATACTGTCATAGTGTGCATTTTGATTTAACTTAATAATATTCTGATAAAATTGAGGATTTTCTTTCTCAAGCAGGGGAATGACAGTTTTACGTATTCTGTTGCGTAAAAAACGTTCATCAGCATTGGTTTTATCGTTCGCAACGGGAAAGTCCAATGGCAGGAGAAAATCAGCGAGCCTTTGTTTTGGCACATAGAGGAGGGGGCGGAGCAGCCGCCGCTTTTCATCATAATAGGGCATGCCGCCGAGCCGCGGCCAGACAGTTCCGCGCAAAAGCCGCATGAGGACGTCTTCACATAAATCATTGGCATGATGGGCTGTGCAAAGTATGGTATTCTTGTTTTTTTCCTGTTGCTTTTCAAAAAAATCATAGCGTAAAATTCTCCCTGCTTCCTCCAATCCTATTTTTCGGTTTTCGGCAAATTTGGGAGTATCGCCCCGTTCAACGGTTAAAGGGAGACGAAGGCGGCGGCAAATTATTTCCATGAGTTTTTCTTCCGCAAAACTTTCTTCGCGGATACCATGGTTATAATGGGCAATTTGGAGCCGATAGCCAAAATGTTTTTGACAGGCGGCAAAAAGGGCAAGCATGGCAAGGGAGTCAAGTCCCCCTGAAACAGCTAATAAAAAAGTAGTGTTTTGCAGTGCATCACAAAGCTGAGGGATTTTTTCCTGCAGTGTTTTAAAAACAGAAAGGCAAAATTTTGCCTGTTTGGCAGGGATACTTGCCAAATGCAAGGGACAGGTGTTCTGAAAATTAAAATATTCTTTCATCAGTGTCTTGCCAGACAACGTTTCTTGTTTTTTTAGGAGCGAACGCTTCATTTTTACGCTTTTTATAGGGAAATGATTTTCCCCATATCCTCATCGAAGAAATTTCTTTTTTTATAATTACTTTAAAAATGCTAACATGTATCGGTATAATTTGTCTTTTCTATCGGATAAGTTAGGCATTATAAAATTTTTTCCATTCTGATAAAAAGAGCAGAGCCGTTTCCGTTGGCGTCAGAACAGTATTTTTTTGTCGTAAGCACCGGATAACTGTTTCAAAATCAACATCAGGTTCCAAATTTAATTCTTTGAGCAGAGCTGAAATTTCTTGTTGTGTTTCCGGATTTATTTTACTGTCCCATTGTATAGTTTGGAGCTTTTTAGGGAAATCCTGTGTATTTTCTTTGATATGGGTCAAAAGTGTTTTCATTCTGTCAAGATAGCTATGCTCTTTTGCAGCACGTTTTTGTGCGTTTGAGGCAATTTTTTCCCGAAGCTCTGTATGTTTGAGATAGAAAATAATATTTTCCTGCAGTTCTTCCATACTTTCAAACACTGCAAGTTCAGCATCTTCGCTGGGATTTTTTAACGTGGAACAAATAAAATGCTCGTCCATCAGCGTCCTTTTGTCCACCAGCTGAAAGACGCCCATGGAGGCAAGCTCAAAGGTACGCGGATTGACAAAATCACCGTGTGAGACCAACTTATTGGCATGAATATTGGAATGCAGGTTTAAATTGATTTTTGTGGCACTGTATATTTTTAAACTTTCTTCCGGGCTGATACGCTGTCCGTTTTTTTGTATATAACGGGCAAGGAGTTCATCGCCGTCCCAGTCGCTTCCCCAAATTTTGAAATCATAGTTGAGCAAACTTCTAAATGCTGTCCGTCTGTTGGGATAGCCTGCTCCCATAAAGGCAAGGTCAGCCTGATAAAATTTTTCTTCTTCCGGGCTTAGTTCTTGTTTTTTATGGAAAGAGGGATCAGCGGCAAGGGGAAGATAAAAAGCCTTTGTTTTCTTCTCATTTTGCAGAATTTGTAAAAAAGGCTCTTTTTGAATAACAAAGAAAAAATCATATAAAGGGGCATAAAGCTGCCAATAAGGGAAAACTTGATAGTCTTCTACAAACCACATGGCAGTGACAATGTTATCCTGCCTGAATTTTTTGAGCAAAATTTTATTAATCGGAGCCTGTGCCATGGCAAGCACCAAATCAGGCTTTGTTTCTTCTGCCTCAGCATAAACAGCTTGGGAGATGAGTTGAACAAAGCTTTGTTCAAGCGTATTTAATTTGTCCTGTCCAATATTGAGGGAGCGTAAAGCCGTATGAGCCTGCAGGAATTGGGGCGCTTCAAAAATATCAACCTGATGCCCTAATTCTTTTAAAGCGTTGGCACAATAATACCCGATAGGTAAAGATCCGCCATAAAGAGGGAGAACAAGTAAAATTTTGAGCGGTCTGTCAAACATAAAAATCCTTATGGAAGTTCTTGCGGGAAAATCCAGTCTGTTTCTGCATAAATAGCATTATCTTCAATATTGTGCAATTGTCTGTCTGTTTGGAAATTTTTTGTGGCAAGACAATAATTTTCCAAGATATTTTTATCCTTTTGCCGCGAAATGTCTTGGGGTAAATGCAATGGGCTTTGCCAATTTAAAAAGTTTGTGACCTGATTTTTTTCTGTAAAAAACGAATGATAAGGGATAACAGTTTGCAAAGGTTTGGCGAGCAGACTTTGTTCCGTAAATTCTTTATGGAGTAAATGATACAGAAAATGGGCATCGTTAAATGTTAAAAGGCAGTTCGGTTCTTTGTTTGTCCTGTTGGGGCAGTTTTCAAACTCCCCGCATGGCGAACAGGAAAGGCAGGCTTGCCAGATACAGTGCCCTTCTCCGTAGGGACCTGTTTCAAAAGTATTGGCAGAGGAAAGATAAAAGCCCTCTACAGGTGTGCCTAAATGGCTTGCCAAATGGGCAGTGCCCGTGTCAGGAGAAAGAAGCAGGGACAGCGTGGAAACAATTTCCTGTAAATCCTGAAAAGAGGTTTTTCCCGCAAAGTTTTGCACAAAATCATGGAACTGTTTGGGCAGATAAGAGAGCAGTTCTTCGGCAAATTTTTGTTCTCTTTGTGTTCCCAGTAAATAAATTTTTTTCTCATGCAGGGATTGTGCCTTTTGTAAGCGGCTAAAAACAACAGGAATTATTTTTGCATAATATTTTGCAGGAAGAGAACGTCTTGCATTTTGTCCCGCAAGGACAATGCCAAGCCCCTGCCCCTTGCTTTCCGCTTTGGGATTGACCAAATGGGCGGGATAGGGGTTTTCAGCAAACATACCCCAAAAATCCACAAGATTAATGGGTGTTTTTTTCCTGCTCCCAAGCCAGCGAAAAGCCATGCGTACCCAGTTGGAATGTCGTGCATAGCCATTATGCCGAAAATAGCCCCTCAGCTGTTCAGGCTCAAAAAGTGTTGTGATAGTCTGACAAAGCAGGGAGTGGTTAAGAGGATAAATTTCGTCAAATTGTTCTTTTTGGAGTGCTTCAAAAATTTTCCTGTTTTCTTCCCAAACAGTTTGGCTGCTGCTTGTGCTGGAAAAAACTCCTCTGCAATCGGCGTCAGGGTAAATGAGCTGTGCAAGGCTGCACAGGCTGTTATCCACTAAAAGCGTAACATCACCGTCTTGCATAAGCGCAAGCAGCAAACGTTTGCTTTGGATAATATCGCCAAAGCGGGCTAATTGGATAACTAAATATTTTTTCATATTATAAACAGTTAAACAAAGCTTGGCAATTTTGTCAATAAAAAGATAGAGGTTAGAGCCCGGCATAAAAAAATCCCTGTTACTGTCCGAAAACAATAACAGGGATACCGTGTTATGAGTAAGGATTATTAGCCGCGGAGAATGTTTTTAGCCACTTCGTCGTTGACTTCTGTAATGAAAGGAATACCGGTTTCTTTTTCTGTTTCACGGTTGATAGTTGCAATGTCAGTGCGGGCGATGTCCGTTACATTGAACTTACGGGCACCTGCAAGGAATTGCTGTAAGCCGGCAGCAATGCGGTCAAGGTTTGTCCACATAGCAATAGCACCGTAAGGAATTTTCTTCATTTCAGATTTGCCGAGTTTTGCTTCAAGGGCATGGTAACCGGCAAAAATGGTTTCGGCAGTAGTGCCAATATCGCTGACAGTCTTGGGAAGCTTATCCCAGTTGCCTGATACTTCAGCACGGCGTTCAGGATGCAAGGCTCCTTCAATATTAGCTCCCAAAAATCCCGGAATCATCATGCCGCGTCCCATGCAGATAAGTTTTGCAAAAGGAGCACAAAGGGCAAGTCCTTTGAAGATTTGGCTTGATTTAGCAAAACCGCCGGCAAGAGCAAGATCAGGAACTTTTTTACCGCTTGCAGCTAAAATACTTGCATATTCATATACTTTGGAATGAAGAAGAATACTTGGAACGCCCCAGTTTTCCATCATATCCCATGGGCTCATGCCTGTACCGCCGCCGGAGCCGTCAATGGTCAGAAGGTCAAGCTTGCAGTCACTTGCAAGACGAAGGGCAAGGGCAAGAGCTTCCATACCGTAGGAACCGGTTTTTAAAGAAACAGCTTTGAAACCTAATTTTTTGAGATAGCTGACCTGAGAAGCAAAACTTTTTCTTACTTGATCGGTATTGGTAAAAGCTGTAAAGCCTAAGCGGCTGTGACGGGCAAAATGGCTGACTGCACCGGCTTTATAGGCAGCTTCAACTTCAGGAAGTGTTGGGTCGGGGTCGACCAAGTAACCGCGTTGTTTGAGGAATTTTGCGTATTCAATATCGTTGACTTGGATTTCGCCGCCGATATTTTTTGCGCCTTGTCCCCATTTTAATTCGATAATGACTTTGTCAGCATATTTTTCCGCAACGTATTCAGCAACGCCGTTGCGGGCATCTTCAACATTTAATTGAACAATAATAGCACCGTAGCCGTCACTGTAACGCAAATAGCCGTCAATACGTCTTTCCAGCTCGGGAGCTTTTTTAATGCGTCCGTTGACAATTTCTGCTTTTTTATCCACCCCAACGACGTTTTCTCCAACAACAACAGGCACACCGCATAATGCACAGCCTGTCGCAAAAGAGTTCCAATATTTTGCTGCAACGAAGGTTGAGCCCAAAGCCCCTGTCATCACAGGATATTTACATGTAATTTGTTTTTTTTGTCCAATTTTTGTTTCAAGGTTTACATCCGTAAAGAGTGTGTCACCTTTTTTAGCAATTTTAGAATCAGCGCCTTTTGCACCATAGAGATTGCCTTGAATTTTTATTGCATTGTATGAAATGCCAAGAGGAGTGGTATTGTCTGAACCGGCTGTAACAAAACCAAAATCACGAGGATAAAGGGTGTCACGACCTTTCATGGATCCAAGCCACGTTTCGCATTTGCCCTGACAGTCTGCACGGCAAAGGGAACATAAGCCGGATTCGCAAATATTGCCTCTATTGGTGGTACCAAGAACATCATTGTTTTTTAATTGTGACATAAAAACTCCTTACAAAAATGTAAAAATTTGTTAAAAGAAATATATGTTTTTTTGCATTAAAAGGCAAGAAAATAATGTTAAAAACTTTCAAAAAAGTAAAAAAATATTTATTGTTTTTATT
>CAJTMS010000051.1:11954-13611 GCA_910577155.1 uncultured Mailhella sp. | reverse complement strand
TTTTTAATATATTCCTTATATTGTTGTTTAAATTTTTTTTCACGCTCTTTAATATATTCTTCCATAAATTCATAATCAGGTTCACCTTTTGAATTTACTGGTAAGAGTATTCGACTTCTTTTTAGTCGAGTTAAAGTTGCGCCATTTCCGCCCCAATTAAATTTTTTCATAAGAATTTTAATTATTGGAATGATAAATAACGCTGTATATTTATTTATATGTTGAGATTGTAATATTTGTATATTTTGTCCAGTGTAAAAAAAAGCAGGTTGATAAAATATTGTTTGAGTATCAAGACCAATAGTTATGACATTACCGATATCAAATTTGTATTTTGAATTTTGTTGTTCCACAAAAAGTTCGTATCCGTTATTTTTATCTGTTCTCGTTATATAAGGAATTTTTCCATTAATATTTTTTAATTTGCATTTATCAATACTGCTTGAGGTAGAAGTAATTTGAAATAAATCAGTTAGATAAAAATCTAACCATTTTTTTTTAGACAAGTTTTTAACCATTTTTTACCTCATCAAATAAATAGCTTCTCCCTTGAGCAATCATGGAAAATTCAAAGGTTAAATAATCTGCTATTGTTTTATCGAAATCCTCTTCTGTAGGAATTTCATCATTAAAATAATAAAATGCATGTAACCATTCGTCAGTTGCTTCAATAGTTGATTTTACACAGAATTTTGTTGGAGCTTCTATGCGGTTAAACCAGACATCCAATAAATGCTGCTTTTTGTCTTTGGCATATTCAGTTTCAATAAGTCCTATATGAGGAGCAACTTTATAACCATCATCTTTAAAATCAATGAATTTACATTCTTTATTTTTAGGGTGTGGCTTATGTGCCGTAAAAACTGCAATACAAGGATTAGTGCCTACTCCATAGAATGTATCTCCATTTAATGTAATGACACCTTCTAATGTATGATGTTTTAAAATATTTTCTTTATAATTTCGCTCATCTTGTGATTTTCCGGTTAAAGAAGATTGTGGGATAATGACTATTGCTTTTCCATCTTCAGTTAATGAGTCAAGTAACTGCTCGACAAAGCTTATTTCATATAAAGAAGGATTATTTTTTGAACCTTGACTGTAGGGAGGGTTCATCATTCCTACAGTCGCACCTTTTAGCTGTAATTCTGCAGGATTCATTTTTAAAAAATCTTCATCAATTAAGTTGCTTTTACCATCTCCGCGGATAATCATATTTGAGGTTGCAATGGTAAACATATAGGGTTGAAGCTCAATTCCATGCAGCTGATTTTTTCTGATATTATCGATTTGATATTCATTTTTTGCTTTTAAAAGCATATTATGCATGGCAGCAATGAGAAAGCCTGCTGTTCCGCAGCAAGGGTCAAATACAGTGTCTTCAGGTTTTAATTCTGCTAAATCACAAAATAGCTGTGTTATATGTTTAGGAGTTAAAATAATTCCTAAGGTTTGCCCGTCTCCGCCGGAATAGCTCATGAATTCACCATAAAATCTGCCTAAGTAATCTTCAGCACTGGTGGTGTATTTTATTGTTTTATAAATATTTTCATAAATTTGTTCAGCATAATATTTAAGAGGAGTTTTTCCTAACGCTGCATTTTTTTCATTAAGAATTTTTGTATCTTTAATAACCGCAAACTGCGTTAATAGTTTG
>CAJTMS010000051.1:0-11924 GCA_910577155.1 uncultured Mailhella sp. | reverse complement strand
GAAACTTTTGAACGTTGTAAATTTTTATCTATTGCAGTATATATTTTATTTCCATCCGTATCAATATCATCTCCATTGAGTTGATTAAGGTTAAAAGAACCTTTTTCAATTTCTCTTAATGCAAGTAAAATTCCTGATACAACAAGCGGTTTTTGGGTATCTTGTAAATTTCCGTAATTACGTAAATCTTCATGTAAATTTTTTGCAAATTTTAAAATTTCAGTTGTTTCTTTTTGTAAATCAGTATTTTCACCTAAAATTTCTCTGGTATAGTATTCATCAATATTTTCTTCGTTAAAAATATAGAAAGATTCCACCTCTGGCATGATTTTGCAGTATTCACGTTCATTTATAAAAAGAGGCGTAATTTTATGGTGTTTTTCATTTCCAGATATCCCAAACGCTATAATTTTATTATAATGTGTATTAGTTATAAGATGTTTTCCATAAAAATAAGCACCATTTACAGCATAATCAGCAATAGATTTTGTTTCAGTGCAAATTAAACCTTTTTCATTATATTTGACATGCTTTGATAAATCTGCTTTATCTTCTATTACCAGTATAAAATCTTTTACAATACCTATATATTCAGGATATCCAACATGTTTTGTTCCTTTTTTGGAAGCGGTTTTTAATGCTTTATCAATTTCTTTTATTGAACATCCTTGAGGGTCCAAATTAATTTTTGCTTCTTTCAATAAATCATAAACCCATAAATCAGTTTTAGCTTCTTTTTTAGCCATAGTAAGTCTCATTTTCTAATAAAATCGGGGTGTTAATTGTTATAATAATAGTTTATTCATATAATTGCAAATAGAAATCAAGAGATATGAAAAGACTATTAAAATCAGTGAGTTCTTTATAACAACAAAGCCGTTAACGTTTTTGTTAACGGCTTTACTCTTGTAGTTATTGTTTTGTTGTTTTCTTTTTTGTTGATTTTTTCTTTTCGTGGAGTTTGAGGTTATCGATAAAGTTGGCGTTGTCAGCAGTTGACTGGAAGATTTCCGTGCTTTTTTTATTGAAAGCAATGGGCAGGACTTCGTCCACGTGACTGACAAATTTTATTTTCAGGCTGTTGGTAATTTCTTTTGGTATTTCTTCAATATCTTTTTTATTATCTGTGGGAATAATGACGGTTTTGATATTGGAGCGTTTTGCCGCAAGCAGTTTTTCCCGCAAGCCGCCAATGGCAAGCACTCGTCCGCGTAAGGTAATTTCCCCTGTCATAGCAACGTTTTCCTGCACTGCAATGCCAAGCAAAGCAGAGGCAATGGAGGTTGCAATGGTAATACCGGCAGACGGTCCGTCCTTAGGGGTTGCCCCTTCCGGTACGTGGATATGGATATCAATATCCTTATAAAAATCAGGGCGTAAGCCAAGCAGATTGGCACGGGATCGCACATAGCTGAAGGCTGCTTCCGCGGATTCTTTCATCACAGACCCAAGCTGTCCTGTGGTCAGAATTTTTCCGGTTCCTGCCATGATTGCGGTTTCAATATAGAGGATATCACCGCCCACCATATTATAGGCAAGTCCCGCCACAACGCCAACTTGGGCGTTATTTTCCTTATCGCCGAAGCGGTATTTTTGTATGCCAAGGTATGTGCGTAAATCTTTTTTCTTGACATGGACGCAAAGTTTTTCTTTATCCGTATCATTTTCTACCATTTTAATGGCTGTTTTACGGCACAAAGTTGCAACTTGCCGTTCAAGGTTCCGTACCCCGGCTTCACGGGTATAGGAACGGATAATCTCGAGCATGGCGGTATCGTCAATTTGCAGATTATTTTGTTCCAAGCCGTGCATTTTGCGTTGTTTTGGCAAAAGGAAGTCTTTGGCAATACTCATTTTTTCTGTTTCAAGATAGCTTGAAAGCTCGATAATTTCCATTCGGTCACGAAGGGGTGCGGGAATATCTCCAAGAGTGTTTGCCGTGGTAATGAAAAAGACTTTGGAAAGGTCATAATCAAGGTCGAGGTAGTGATCGCTGAACGTGTTATTTTGTTCCGGGTCAAGCACTTCCAAAAGGGCAGAGCTTGGATCACCGCGGAAATCTGCAGTCATTTTGTCAATTTCATCTAAGCAAAACAAGGGGTTATTGGATTTAGCCTTGCGCAGAGCCATGAGGATTTTACCGGGCATTGCACCTACATAGGTGCGTCTGTGTCCTCTGATTTCTGCTTCATCACGGACTCCGCCAAGGGAAATTCGTACAAAGTCCCTGCCTGTTGCCTCGGCTACGCTTTTTGCCAGAGAAGTTTTACCCACCCCCGGAGGCCCCACAAAGCAAAGGATAGGACCTTTGAGCCCGTCAGTGAGTTTTTGCACAGCAAGGTATTCCAAGATGCGTTCTTTTGGCTTTTCCAAACCAAAGTGGGCATTATCCAAAATGGTTTTGGCTTCTTTAATGTCAATGTGGATGTCTTTGAGTTCATTCCATGGCAAATCCAGTACCCAGTCGATATAGTTCCGTGCCACGGAATATTCCGCAGAAGAGGGGGACATGGGGCGGAGTTTTTTTAGCTCGCGCAGTGCCCGTTCCTTAGCTTCGTCCGGCATATTTTTTTCACGGATACGCAGTTCCAGTTCATCCGCTTCTGCCTGCGGGTCTTCATTGCCCATTTCTTTGTGAATAGCCTTTATCTGTTCGCTAAGGTAATATTCACGCTGATTTTTTTCCATTTGATCCTTGACACGGCTTTTGATTTTCTTTTCCAAATCAGCCACAGCAAGCTCACTGTTCAAAAGCTCATAGGCTTTGGAAAGGCGCTCGGCAGTATCAAGCGTTTCCAGAACTTCCTGCTTTTTGGCAAAATCAAGTTTCAAATGGGGCATAATGGCGTCAGAAAGCTTGCCGGCATGGTGCAGGGCGGAAATGGCAGCAACGTGTTCCGGGGTTAATTTTTTGTTAACCTTTGAAAAATCTTCTATGGCGTCATGGATAGCACGGTAAAGGGCTTCTGCCTCA
The DNA here is from genome assembly GCA_910577155.1 of uncultured Mailhella sp. Taxonomy (GTDB): domain Bacteria; phylum Desulfobacterota; class Desulfovibrionia; order Desulfovibrionales; family Desulfovibrionaceae; genus Taurinivorans. The sequence continues at coordinate 8,950 of CAJTMS010000051.1, read as the reverse complement.
ATGGGAGTAGCGTCGATATCCTGAATTTCGTTGGTAATCAGGCAAGGGAAGGTGTTATTGCCAAAAGCAGGGGAAAAATCCTGCGCATCGTGCAAAAAACGCGGAGAGATTATTTCTTCGTCCTTATTTTCAAGGGTATCCCATGTGGCACGGTATAGACCTTCAAAAAGAACTTTAATATTTCCGTCGGGTAAACGCATGAGTTGTAAAATACGGCTGACCACTCCGATAGGGTATAAATCCTCAGGGTTTGGTTTTTCAATATCAGCTTCCCGCTGTGTAACAAGAAAAATATGTTTTTTAAAGGAACTGATGGATTCTTCAATGGCACGGATAGAGATATCACGTCCCACAAAAAGAGGAGTTATAGATCCCGGAAAAATAACAACTTCCCGCAATGTCATCATGGGAAGAATGCGTCCGTGCGTATTTTCAAATAAACTCATGGTGTCCTCAAGAAAAAGATACCGTAGCGGTATTAATTATTCTGCTTTTGATAAAAAGAGGGGAGTTTCATTCTTTTCAATAACATTCTTGGTGATAATGCATTGTTTACCTTTTGCCGTGTTGGGTAAATCATACATAATATCAAGCATGACTGTTTCAAGAACATTCCTCAGACCCCTTGCTCCTGTTTTTCGTTCAATGGCTTTTTGAGCAACGGCTCTGAGTGCTTCTGTTTCAAAACTGAGTTCCACGCCGTCAATTTCAAAAAGTTTTTGGTATTGTTTGGTAAGAGCATTTTTAGGTTCTGTTAAAACGCGGACTAAATCGTCCACATCGAGCTCGTCAACGTGGGTAATAACAGGAATACGTCCAATAAATTCAGGGATTAAGCCAAATTGGACAAGGTCGGTCGGCACAGCCTGATCAAGAAGCTGGGAAATATTTTGTTCTTTTTTATTGTTGATGTGCGCACCAAATCCCATGCTGTTGCCGCGCATTCTGGACTCAATCATTTTTTCAAGTCCAATAAAAGCTCCGCCCACAATAAAGAGAATATTGGAAGTGTTAAGGCGGATAAATTCCTGCTGCGGGTGTTTTCTGCCGCCCTTTGGCGGAATATTGGCTTCTGTTCCTTCAATAATTTTCAAAAGGGCTTGCTGCACGCCTTCGCCGGATACATCACGGGTCAGGGACGCACTGTCGCCTTTGCGGGAAATCTTATCAATTTCATCGATATAAATAATTCCGCGGCTTGCAGCATCCAAATCAAATTCTGCATTTTGCACCAATTGGACAAGGATATTTTCCACGTCTTCGCCCACATAGCCGGCTTCTGTGAGTGTGGTCGCGTCTGCAATAGCAAAGGGCACGTTCAAAATACGGGCTAATGTCCGGGCAAGCAAGGTTTTTCCGCTTCCGGAAGGACCTGCCAAAAGCACGTTGCTTTTTTCCAGTTCCACGTCACCCAGCTCATGCTGAAAGAAAACCCGTTTGTAATGGTTGTAGACAGCAACAGAAAGAATTTTCTTTGCATTGTCCTGACCAATCACATATTCATCGAGTTTTTCTTTGATTTCCCGCGGAGTAAGGAGGGTTGGCGTTTTATCGGATTGTTTGATTTTTTGTTTTTCGATAATGCGGTTGCAGGCATTGATACATTGGTCACAAATACAAGCATTGCCCTGAACAATGAACTGATTTACTTCAAATTCACTCCGTCCGCAAAAAGAGCAGTGCATACCATCGTTTGTATTACTCATAAAAAACCTATATTAAATCGTGTCTGGATGTAAGAATATTGTCAATAATGCCGTATTTCAAGGCTTCTTCAGCTGTTAAAAAATTGTCACGCTCTGTGTCGGAAGTCACTTTTTTGATATTTTGCCCGGTATTTTGGGCTAAAATACTGTTGAGATCTTTTTTCATGCGCAAAACTTCTTTTGCATGAATCTCAATATCCGTTGCCTGACCTTGATAGCCTCCTGACGGCTGGTGTATCATGATTTGGCTGTGGGGAAGGGCAAAACGTTTGCCTTTTTCTCCTCCTGCCAAAAGGAATGCGCCCATGCTTGCAGCTCTGCCCATGCAAAGAGTGGTTACAGGGCAGGCAATAAATTTCATGGTATCGTAAATTGCCATGCCGGCTGTTACAGAACCGCCGGGACTATTGATATAAAGGCTGACTTCTTTTTCAGGGTCTTGTGATTCTAAAAAGAGAAGCTGGGCACAGATAAGAGAAGCAACAGCGTCATTGACTTCTGTGCCAAGCAAAATGATTCGATCTTTCAGCAAGCGGGAATAAATATCATAAGCACGTTCTGTACGGCCTGTTGTCTCAATGACCATAGGTATATTCATTGGTGTTTCTCCTTGAGAGGCTTTATATAAGTACCCGCAGACAAAAAACTTTGCCTGCGGATACCAAAGGATACAAGTATGAGGAAAGGCAAATTTTTGACTTTTAATTGGTTATGCAAAAACTTTGCCAAGTAATTCTTAATCAGCTTTTACTTCTTCGTGCTTAGCTTGGTCAAAAATTAAATCAAGGGCTTTGCCTGCCATAATTCGTTCTTGAATATCGGTTACCATGCCGGATTGAAGAACATGGTCACGCACTTGTTCGTATTGCTGGCGGGTTTCCATAGCAAGCTGACGAATATACATATCCACTTCCTGACCGGTAACCGTAATGTTTTCACGGAAGGCAAGGCTAAGAAGGAATACATGGGCTTTGGTCTGACGCTTTGCAATTTCCTCACCGTCTTCTTTCAAAGAAGCCATGGCTTTGAGCATTTCTTCAGGATCCATGTTTTGCTGACCCAAATGGTTTCTTGCTTCCATCATGTAATTGGAAAGGGCGCTTTGTACCATGCTTTCAGGCAGTTCATAGTCATATTTTTCCGTGATACTGTCCAAAAGTTCGTGCTGAGCCTTGCTTCTCACTTGTGCTGATTTAGTTTGCTTTACTTGTGCTTCAATCATTTGTTTCAAGGTATCGATGTCTTTGAAGCCAACTTTTTTTGCAAATTCTTCGTTAAGTTCGGGAAGGATTTGTTTGTGGATTTTATGGAGTTTAATTTTTACGTCAATGGTTTTGCCGCGCATAGTTTTGTCAGCATAATCATCAGGGCAAACCATTGTGCCGCTCACTTCCTCACCAACACTTGCCGTACGGACAAGTTTATCAATTTCTTTGTTGGTGTTGTCTTTTTCATCAGAGATCTGCATCAGGAAGTTTTGTGCTCCCATGCCGGCAACAGGCTTTCCTTCATAGCTTCCTTCAACATCAACCAAGAGAACATCACCGTCCATTGGTTTTCTGTCTTCGTTGACGTCTTCCAAGGTAGCCATGCTGCGGCGAACCTGTGTGGTAAACTTTTCAAGCTCTTCAGGGCTTACTTCGTCAGATTCAACTTTTACACTGTATTCGGAAAAATCTTTTGGAAGTTCAATTTCCGGGAGAATTTCAAAGGAACAGGTAAAAGAAAAATCTTTATTGCGTTCCAGTTTTTGAGTGTTTTCTTTATCTTCAAGATTTACACGGCTGATAGGACGGATTTTTTCTTCATCAAGAATTTTGTTGATATTGGTATTGATAAGATTTTCAGTCGCGTAATTGTAAACGTCATCAGTATACCTTTTTTCAATAACGGAAGCAGGTACTTTTCCTTTGCGGAAACCATTGATGTTCAAATTTTTGCCATATTCACGAATAGTGCTGTCAATAGCTTTGTTAACATCACTTGCTTCAATGGTTACAGAAATTTTGCGTTTTGTTTGGGATACGTTTTCAGTCGTGTGGGACATTGTATGACTCCTTATATGATGTGCCGGAAGAGGTGGCACTCTTTGGAGCCTTCGACCGGTCAAAGAATTTATTGGTACGAGAGAAGAGACTCGAACTCTTAAGGAATATTCCGCTAGATCCTAAGTCTAGTGCGTTTACCAATTCCGCCACTCTCGCATAAAAAAACGTAAAGGATTATTTAATACATTATGATAGATTTTGCAAGTAATTTTTATTGAAAAAAATTTATCAGTTACTTGAAAGAAAATGTTTTTTTGTGAAATTCCGTGCTTTTTGCAAGATAAGTTTTTATCCGCTATCCCTATGCTGCATGATGACTATTCTATTGACAATCAATAGTATTGCATTATTAACAGAAGAAGATAAAGAGGTTTTGTTATGCTGACAATGGTGCAACGACTTGATATACGAAGACAATTGGTTTCCCTAACAGGACCGATTTTTGTTGAAACATTGCTGATTATGCTTGTGGGCTTTGTTGACGTCTTTATGCTGAGCCGCATTTCTGACAATGCTGTTGCGTCTGTCGGGCTTGCAAACCAAATTCTCATGCTTGTGAATATGGTTTTTATGATTGGGGTTATGGGTGTCACCGTTGTTTGTTCCCAATATATTGGGGCAAGAGATGAAAAGAGCTTTACGCAGACAATTTCTGCGGCAGTTGCTTATAACATAGTCATGGGAATTGTTATTGGAATTTTCTTTACATTTTTTAGCCCTGAACTGGTAGATTTTTTGGATGCAAAAGAAGAACTTGTTGATAATGCCGTTATTTATTTTGAAATAGTGGGCGGACTTTCCATTCTTACCTGTATGAATATGACCTATTCAGGGATTATGCGAAGCTGCAATTTGGCACGTTATCCTATGTATGTATCCTTGGTGGCGAATATACTGAATATTTTTGGCAACTATGCGTTAATTTTTGGGAAATTCGGTTTTCCGGCTCTCGGGGTGCAAGGAGCTGCCATTTCGACGGTTATAAGCCGTTTTGTAGCATGCAGTTTGCTTTTTTATGCCATTAAACGGCAGCGGGTGCGGGAATCCATTTTTAAAACCATGTTTCCCTTTCCCGGTGACAAGCTGCGGAAAATTATGAAAATTGGTTTGCCCGGTGCAGGAGAAATGTTCTCCTACAGCCTTTCTCAAACTGTCATTGTCTATCTTATCAATAAGCTGGGTACAGAGGCTTTGGCGGCAAGAACCTATCTTGTTAATATTATTACCTTTATTTTTCTTTTTTCCCTTTCGTTGGGGCAGGCTTCCGCTATTATAGTTGGGCAATTGGTGGGAAGAAAGCGCAAAGACGCAGCACTGCGGGTGGGGCAGTTCAGTTTAAAAATTGCTATTTCTGTTTCTGTGCTTCTGTCCTTTTGTCTGGCTTTAGGCGGACCTTGGGTTATTCCTTTGCTGACAACAAATACATCGATTATAGAATTATGCTTGGTTATTTTATGGATTGATGTTGTCCTTGAAGTGGGCAGAGCGGTGAATATTCTTGGCGGGCGTATGCTCAGTGCTGTCGGTAATCCTGAATATGCGTTTTTTGTCGGATTAATCGTGATTTGGGTCGTGGCAACTTTTGGTTCCTATTTCTTTGGCTTGCTGCTTGGCTATGGGCTTATCGGCATGTGGGTATGTTTTGCCCTTGATGAAAGTTTGCGGGCGATTTTCCTTTGGAGGCACTGGGCAAGCCAGAAATGGGCAAAGAAAAGCCTTATTCATAATGATTAATTGATTAATACACTGATATATTTCATCTTGCCATAATCCCCATTATTTCGGGCGGAGGGGTAAAGTTTTTTGATGAAATAAAGAATGGAATAAAGCTGCGTTTGGTAAAGACAGTAACGTATAATTGAATAATCGAAGACGGTTATGAGCGCAGATAAAAAGCTTTCCTAATAATTTTGTTTTATAATTTCTAAAACTTCTTCATCAGCAGGGCAGAAATTGTAGTTGTCAATTTCATGGGATCTAATCCATTTTATCTCTTTATGTTCCAGTTTCCGGATAGTACCTTGGATTATTTTTGCATGATAAATAAAGAGATTGACAATAATATCCTCATATTCATGGGAGTGGCTGTAGAATAAACTGTCAACACTGATTTTAACAGCCAGTTCTTCCATAAATTCACGTTTGAGGGCTTCCGCATGGCTTTCGCCCTCCTCCACTTTTCCTCCGGCAAATTCCCAGAGCAATGCACGTGCTTTTCCCGCAGGACGCTGACAAATTAAAAATTTATTGTTTTCGTATATAAATCCTGCAACAACGTTAATAATTTTTTTGCTGTTCATTTTTTATGGTAGGTATTGTTATAGGCAGCAGTTGTGAAAAAGATATAAAAAAAGTCCACTTATAAAGCGGACTTTTTCATAATATGCCGGCTAAGCTTATTCTGCGTCAGCAGGAGCTTCTTCACCCAAGTGTGATTTATCTTCAGAGATCACTTTCACAACAAAGGTAGGGACAACGTCTGCATGCAGTCTTGCACGTACAGTGTGTTCACCAAGGGTACGGATAGCGCCGTCAAGCAAGATAGTATGGCGGTCGATTTCAATACCTTCCTGACCCAAGAGCTCACCAATCATAGATGTGGTGACAGAACCGTAAAGTTTGTCGTTTTCACCAACACGCATGGCAATGGTAAGAACGAAGTCTTGGAGTTTTTCGGCAATAGCAGAAGCTGCTGCACGGATTTCGTCCATGCGGGCTTGAAGTTTCTTTCTTTCAAGTTCAAAAGCATGGAGATTTGCAGGAGTTGCAAGCATAGCCAAGTCTTGAGGAATGAGGTAGTTGCGTCCGTAACCGGGTTTTACTTCTACAACGTCACCCAAGTGTCCCAAATTTTCAATATCGGCGCGAAGAATAACTTTCATATCTTACTCTCCTTACCTTATATATTGGTTTTCTTTTTCACATCACTGGAATGAGCAGTGGTGTAGAAAAGAAGTGCCATTTGACGAGCACGTTTAATTTCGGTTGTGAGTTGACGTTGGTGTTTTGCACAAGTACCGGTAATACGGCGAGCTACAATTTTACCGCGTTCAGTAATAAAATCACGCAAAATATCCGGGCGTTTGTAATCGAGCGGAAGATCCTTATCGGCACAGAAACGGCAGAATTTGCGGCGAGGAGCAAATTTTTTACGGAAAGCCATTATGCAACCTCCTCTGCATTGTCGCTTAAGCGAACAGTAATGAATTTAAAAATATCGTCTTGGATACGGATAATACGTTCAAGTTCTGCAACAAGCTGATTAGGTGCATTATATTCAAAACGAACATAAAATCCACGCATTTGCTTGCGTACCGGGTACGCTAAGTCTTTCATTCCCCATTGGTCTACAGCAAGAAGTTTACCGCCTTCACGGTCAATTACTTCGCTGAGAGCAGCAATGGTTTGTTCGCGCATTTCTACAGTCATTTCCGGTGAGAAAAGCACGAGAGTTTCCATCTTACGCATAGTAATCTCCTTTTGGTCTATGGCCTTTAGCGTAGTAAAGGCAAGGTCGAGGGGTATTAATAGGCTATCTTTGTAAAGAAGTCAAGCAAAACATTTTTAAAAGTTGCATTTTGCCGATTGAAAAGAAGACAACTTTTTGGTAAATTATTTTCCGAGTAAAGGAACAGGTATGCGTCAAATTTTTTTTCCGGTTATATTTTTTATTTTTTCCCTTTCGTTTTCTTTTAATTGTATTGCAAAAGAGGAAATGCATGTGGGGTATCGCTCAATATCTACTTGGAATTCAAGGGAAAATATCCGTCTTGATGTGGGGATATGGTATCCGACGCGCGTTGAAGAACGTGATTATGTTATGGATGAATACCACATGTATGTGGCGAGAAATGCACCTGTTTTTCGCATTATCGATGAGAAAATCGCCAAGCCTGCTTTACAAAAACATGAAGAAATACGGGCTAATGCTGCAAAAAATAAGCTTTCTAAAAAAGAATTGCAGGCTCAGCTTGACGCAGTGCCTTTGCCGTATAAAAAATTTCCTTTGCTTGTGATTTCCCATGCTTCGGGTCTGACGCGCTATAGTTATCATACCTTAGCGGATTTATTGGTAAAGCGTGGATATATTGTCGCTGTGCCTATGCATAGTGAGGATAATTCCCATAATATGCGGATTTTTTATTCTGCAAAGTCTTTTTATCAGCGGGCTAAGCAGTGTTCTCTCGCCATAGATTTGCTTGTGCAGGATAAAACTTTTGTGCAGTTTATCGATACAACAAAGATTAGTTTTATGGGCTTTGGCAGCGGCGGAACGGCAGGTCTATTGCTGGCAGGGGCGGAACTTTCTGCTGAACGCTGGTTAACATATTGTGATAACTATGAAAATACTAACTCTGATAATACAAATCTGTGGACTTTTGATATTACCAATTTAAATAAAAATCTTTTTTGCCAAAATCCCGTAAAAGCACAGGTTGAGCAATTTTCCCTTGGTTTGCAGCGTTCTATTCAAATGAAAAATCAGGAAAATTTCTTTTTTAATAATGCTTTTGCTTCTAAAGAAATAGTTTTGGAAAAAGTACGGAAGATTTTGGAATTTCATGTCAGGTGGTCGAAGAGGAATAATCCGGGTTTATCCGCCTATGTGTATGAACCGCCTTTTTTAGTCCCGTATTTGCCGCCCCTTGCTACACAATATACGTATTTTGATACGCGGTTTAAACAATTTATTTTTGTTTCTCCAGCGCTTACTATGTTTTTTGATATTGATAAAATACAAGATGGAAATTTAAAATTTTGTATAGTAGGGCTTGAAAAGGACTATTTTAATGTTCCGGAAATTCAGCCGCGTGACCTCTATGAGCAGTTGGGAAAAGAAAAAGCCGCTTATTATTTATTGGAGGATGCTGACTTATGGTCAACGCAGGCACCGTGCTATGGCGTTAACATGTTGGTTGAAATGTGTAAAAGTGTCAGTGACGCTGAACGTGAACGCATTTTAAAAAATTTATTTGCCCTGACCTATGCCTTTATTCCGCATTTTGAATAATTGTGTCTTTTGCTATTTGCAATATTTTTATTTTTTTGCTTTGTTATAAAAAGAGGTTGATAATCAATCACTTATAAAACATATATTCTTGTTTTTCTGAAAGAAAAACAAGCACTGTGGGGGTATGGGGGAGCGGTAGCCGTTAGCGAGTGAACGAGCTCTACGGATAGCGACAGCAGAGATAA
>CAJTMS010000050.1 GCA_910577155.1 uncultured Mailhella sp. | reverse complement strand
CAGGTGGCAGATTTTGTCGTTTATTATATAAATATACAGCAATAATAAATAGAGAACATATAAAAATTGATAACATTGTTTCTTCATTTGATATTAAACCAAATTTTCTCAGAAAACCAAATGTTTATTTCTTTTGGCAAGAATCATATCAAGGGTATGATACAATAAAAAAAATGTATCACTATGATAATATTGATTTTATGAATTATTTGAAAGAAAATAATTTTATGAATTTTAATAATGCCAATTCATTACATATAGGAACATTAATTTCATTTACTGATACATATACAATGGGAAGAGTTGAGCCTACATATCTTTCTGCAGGACAATCTGACGGTTTTTCTATTATTCGTGAAATTATAGGCGGAAATGAGGCAAATTTTGTTTATAAAATTTTTAAAGATAATGGTTACTATATTTCATTTAGTGTTGCTGAAATGTCTTATTATTTGCATCGCAATGATAAATATTTGGATGAAATAAATTCAATTGGTAGAAATATTGATTTGCAATCATTATATAATTATTTGCCTATTTTTGAATATATGAAATATAAAATTGTTATGAATAATAACTTGGTTTCTCCTTTTTATGAAAGTCTGTTGGATAAAGTTAAGACTATTGCAGGCAGTAAAATTCCTCAGTTTTGCATTATAAAAGGTGGTGCGACCCATGCTCCTGTAGGTTATCAATTTACTATAACTGGGCGTGAAGAGTTAGTAAAAAGTGAACGTTATCAAAAGGCAATACAACAAGCTAATACAGAGAATATGGAAATTATAGATTACATTATTAAACATGATCCAAACTCAATTATTATTTTATTGGGTGATCATGGTGCATATTCATATCTTGGTGCTAAGTTTAAAGGTAATAATATTTATGATGTAAATGAGCAGGAAGCAAAGGATGTTACAGCAGAAGATGTGGTTAATGATAGCCATAATGTTTTGTTGGCAATAAGATTACCTAATGGAGAACTGGTTGATATTTCAAAAGGAAATTATATAAGTAATATAAATTTATTCTTACATCTTTTTACGTATCTTTCAGATGATTATTCTATACTTGAAAAAAGAGTTCCACACATTACTTATTATTTTGGAAAGAAAATTTTTGAAGAAGGTAAGTATTTGAATTATGAAGAAGCAAATTAATTGTTATTAATGAACTGTTACGTTTTATTCACAGAAACGGCATAGAAAAAGAAAATCGTTATAGGCGCTGTCTGTAACGGTTTTCTTTTATGCTTATAATTGGGATAACGGGAAGGGATAATGAATAAATATTTTCTCAAAATTTCAGAATGAAATTTTTGTTATGAGGGGTTTGGGGAGCGGTAGCCGTTAGCGCGTTTACGAGCTTTACGGATAGCGACAGCAGAGATAATCATTTCCCCAAAAAATGAAAAGCAAAATGAGAATTATTCCGTATTCTTTTGTTCTTGTGCTTTCTGCAGCAAGTAATCGCTTTCTTCTACAGCTTGGATACCAAGAGCGACAAGGGTTGGACCAAGGATAAGCCCAATGGGACCAAAGGCGATAATGCTGCAGATAATAGCAAAAAAGAGCACGATAATGGAGGTTTTAATGCCTTTTTGCAGACAATAGGGGCGCAGCAAATTATCCGCACCTGCCACAATAATAATTCCCCACAGCACAATGCCCAAAGCGCTGTAGAAAGAACCGCCAACCCAAACCGTAATGGCAATAGGCACCCAAATAAGAGCCGTGCCAAAGATAGGGATAACAGCACAAATCATGGCAATAAGTCCCCAGAAGGCGGCGTCTTTTACGCCAAAAATGAAAAAGCCAATTCCAACCAGTATTCCCTGTATAAAGGCAACAAAGAAAACTCCAAGAAAAATGGAACGGGCAGCCCGCTGGAAGGCAAGAATAAAACGCTCAATACATTCTTCTGGCAGAGCGGTAATTCTGATTGCCAGTTTTTGACAGGTCTTGGCATACATAACAGCAAGCCCGGCTAAGAAAATAATCAGAAAAAGCTGCATGGCAATATTGATTGTGCTTCCTGCAAAGCTGATACTGCCTGTTAAAAGAAGCTGGAGAAAAGAAGACAGGGATCGTCTGATTGTTCCGCTGATTTCAGCCGTGGAGCTTTGTAAATCCTGAAAGCCGGGGATAGTTTCAAGCCATGTATTCATAACGGTGATATAGTGTTCAATGGCAGGCGGAAGCTCCAAGCCTTTATCAATCCAGAGCATAAGCGTTTTATAGCCATTGACCGCCTGCGGGGTAACAAGCACCGTGATTAAAATAATGGGAATAATCACAACCAGTGCAAGACAGCAATAATAAATAATTAAAGAAAAACCTACATTAAATTTTCGCTGTAAACGCCGGAAAAACGGATAGGTCAAAAATGCTATGGCACTTGCAATGATAATAATATTCGTTTGTGAATGGAACAGTAAAATCCAGCACAATACGGCAAGGCAGGCTAATAAGCGAGATTGTTGGGCAAGGTTCATTTTAAATCATGTTCCCAAGGGAAAATAAACCATGTATCCTGTTTGACGTCTGTAATCCACGTATCAACAAGATCTTTATAATCATCTTTGACATAAATGCTTGCATAATGGGCATTGGGAAAAAGTGTGCGAACAGCCTTTGCCGTGTGTCCGGTATTGACAATATCATCAATAATCAAAAGATTTTTATCAGGCAAAGCAGAATGTTTGATAAGTTCTTCCTGATTGTCTTTTGTGATAAAGCAAAGTGTATCAATCACATGGATGTCTAAAGCACGGGCAACAAGAGCAGCAGGAACAAGCCCGCCGCGGCAAACAGTCAAAATGGCGTCAAATTGCTGTACTTGTTTTAATTTTTCTGCAAGGCGTAATGCGTCACGATGCACTTGTTCCCACGTGATGGGGAATTTGGTCGTTTGGTTTGACATAAAAACTCCTTACTTTTTCGGTTTTGAAACAACGGGTTTATTGCTGTACAAGTTTTCCAAATAAGCATTACGAAGGGCAATATAGGGTTCAAGAGCGTTGGAAGTAATGGCTTCGTAAGGCACATACATTGTATCTATTTCGTTGAAGGCAAAGAAAACTTCAGCAGGCGTGAAAACATACCATGGAACAAGATAGTCAAAAGCATTGCTGAAAAAGTCCACGCTTGATCCGATTGCCTCGCGGATAGTGGAAGGACCATAAAAGGGATAAACAAAATAGGAACCTTCGCCAAATCCCCATACTGCAAGGGTATAGCCAAAGCGGAGATTTTCCGGTGTATAGGAAACAAGAGGCTTATTATTGACACTTGCTACATCTGCAAAACCGAGGCTTGTGGTTGTATTGACAATAAACCTGCCAAGCTCGACAAAACATTGTCCAATTTCTCCCTGCAGCAAAGCATTGAGCATACGGCGCGGAGTTTTGATATTTTCCCGGAAAGCTTTAAAACCCGTACGAACCTCCGGCGTTGTTATTTTACTGTATTCAAGGAAAAGGGGTTTTGCAATGTCAATCAAGAGAACGTCATTGATTTCATGCCAAGGCTTATTCCAGAATTTAAACGTATCCGCATCGGGGGTATATGCCTGTTCATTGTCATAATCATCATCAAAATAATCATCGGACGCAATGACAGTATTTTCTTCTGCCAACGCAGCCGTATGCTGTATTCCCGTGCAAATTATGCATGCAAAAAGGATATTAAAAAGAATTTTTTTCATATCTTATTTCTTGAGTTTTTCTTCTTTTTTTTCTTTTGCTTTTTCACGGACACGGCTAATCAGCTCTTCCGGATCAGCTTTGATAAGGATATCATGGAATTGTTCACGATAATTTTTAATCATGCTGATTCCTTCAATAATCACATCATAGACGTACCAGTTGTCGTTTTTGACAAGCATGCGGAAAGAAACAGGATAGTCTTTTTCCTGCCCTTTGAAAAGGGTATGCACTTCCACTTTGCTGCCGTCTTTTGAGCGGATTTCCCCCACATAGGAAAGGGTTTCCCCATTATAGGAATTGAGGGTATTGATATAGGAATTTCTGAGCAGCTCTGTAAAAGCATCCGTAAAACGCTGTTTTTGATCGGCGGTGAACTGACGCCATTTAGGACCGACTGTTCTGGTTGCAAATTCTTCAAAATCAAAAAAACTGATGAGTTCTTTTTCAATTTCTTTTAACACTTCCGGACGGGTTTTAGGGTTTTGGAATTCTTCCTGCAAAAGAAGATTGAAAATTCTTGCACTGCCGTCTTCAACCCGTTGTTTTGGGGTGACGGATACGGCAAAAGCCATGCTGACTGAAAGGGTAAGAACACACAAAAAGGATAAAATCGTTTTAAGCATTATATACTCCCAAAGACATATTTTGAAATAAGGGCAATTAAATCAACAGGAGGTTCCGTATCGGTAATATACGCTCCTTCTGCTAACAATTCATCAGATCCGCCGGGGGTAAGTTCTATAAATTTATCCCCAATCAGTCCGCTTGTTTTAATGGACGCCATGGTATCATCACTTAAAGCAATTTTGTTGTCTATTTTCATGCTGATTTTGGCTGTATAGGTTTCAGAATCAAGATTAATGGCACTGACCCGTCCCACTTGAACTCCTGCAATTTCAACCGCAGCTCCATTTCTCAGTCCCTGAACAGAAGAAAACTGTGCTTCAACAGTATAGCTGTTGCTGCCAAAAACTTCCATTTTGCCCAGTTTTATGGTTAAATATCCGATACAAAGCAGACCAATGAAAACAAATATTCCGACTGCACTTTGTTTCTTTATCATAGGTACCTCAATATTTCCCTTTTTCTTTTCATTTTGCGGTCACGGGGCTAAAACTTGCAGCCACGTAACCAATTTCAGCGCCACGCGGCTCTAGCTTTGCAGCCACGCGGCAAGGGCTTTTCTTACTTCCGGATTATCCGGAAGAGTATGTTTTTGTTCATGTTTTTCTTGCTGTTCAAGAAAGTTTTTAATATAGGCATCAGAAGATGTGAAAAAATCCTCTTTGGTGCCGTTGAAATGGGCAATGCCGTCTTTTACCAGCAGAATATAATCAGCAACCCGTTTTACGCTGCTCATATCATGGGTAATAAGCACTGTCGTCATATTTTTGTAATAAGACTGCATATCAAGGAGCAGTTGATCCATGCGCATGGAGGTTATGGGGTCAAGCCCTGATGTGGGTTCGTCATAAAATAAAAGAGGCGGTTCTGTAATAATCGCCCGCGCAAGTCCCGCTCTTTTTCGCATACCGCCGGAAAGCTCACTGGGATAGCGGTAGGCAGCTTCTTTGAGTCCAACAAGATCAAGGGTTTCAAGCACTGCTTTTTCGATAATGCGCGGCGAAAGTTTGGTATGCTCTTTGAGGGGAAGAGCAACATTATCCAATAAATTCAAGGAACTGAGCAGTGCTCCGTCTTGAAAAAGTACTCCGAAACGTCTGCGCATACAGCGAAAAGATTTTTCATTCAGGCTCGTAATATCTTTATCCGCAAGGAAAAATTTTCCGCTTCGGACGGGAATAAGTCCCAGAAAAACTTTTAACAGCGTTGTTTTTCCGCAGCCCGATTCTCCTAAAACAGCTGTGATTTTCCCTGCAGGAATATGGGCATTCATGCTTTTGATAATGGTTTTGCTGCCATAGCCGGCAGATAAATTTTCAATTTTTATATCCCATGCTTTTTGTACAGACGAATTCATAGTGTTTCCTATAACAGAAAAGAGCTGAGCACGTAGTCGGCTATTAAAATTAAAACACAGCTGGTAACCACAGCAGATGTCGTTGCATTGCCAACGGCAACAGGACCTTTCGCGTCTTTTCTCATGTGGACAAAATAGCCTTGATAGCAACAGATTAAAATAACAATTACGGCAAAAACAAGGGATTTCAGCATGCAGCCGTTGACGTCGCTGAGCATGACAGAAGACTCAATACCGGACATATAGCGGCCTGCATTCAGTCCCAAAAGGACGCAGGCAGAAAGATAACCGCCGATAAGTCCAATAATATTAAAAATAGCCGTAAGCAGCGGAAAAGAAATCAGCGCAGCCCATAAGCGCGGACTTACCAAATAGCCGATGGGGTGGATATCCATAACGGTCAGGGCATCAATTTGGTCACTGATGCGCATGACTCCGATTTCAGCGGTCATGGCACTGCCGGCTCTTGCAGCCACCATGATAGCCGTGAGCACCGGTCCCATTTCACGGATAAGAGTCAAAGAAATGAGTGAGCCAAGCATACCCTGAGCTTCGAACATACTCATGGCGTAAAAAGCCTGTAAACCAAGTACCAGCCCTGTAAAAAGTCCAATGAGCAAGATAACGAAAATAGATTGTGCCCCAATAATAAAAACCTGATTAAAAATTTTATTAAAAAGGTGGCGTACATTTTGGGTTGCAAAAATTGCTTCAAAAAGAAAAAGGGCAACAGCACCTAATGTATCTATTATTTTCATGCATGGATATATCAGCAAATTTTGTATCATATTTCTTTCCTGTATAAGTGTTAATAGACTATTTTCTTACACTTGGCAATAAAATTATAAGTGTGAAAACGGCTTTTGCTTACCGAAAAATGTGCCGGAAAACTTGTCAGGGATGAAGAAAAGAAGTATAACAAGTTTACTGAATTGATAAAGAGGATTGAGTATGTGTTTAGCAGTTCCTGTTTGCGTAACGGAAGTTTTGGAAAATGATGCAGCAAAAGTCCGTGTCGGAGAAGGGGAAACTTTTTTGACTGTTTCCACCATGCTTTTGGAAAAGGCTCCAAAAGTAGGAGATTATATGATAGTCCATGCCGGATTTGCCCTTCGTGTGCTTGAGGAAAAAGAGGCAGATGAAGCATTAAACTTATTAAAAGAAGTAGCCCAAACCGGACAGGTTGTAGAATTTTAGCTTTTGTCTTTTTGTATTGAAAAATTAATTTTTTAAGGTGCAAGATGAAAAAAAGTTATTTTGTTCTTATTCTCTGCGGTATTGGCTACCTTTTGAGTTTATTGTCAAGAAGCTGTCCTACAGTGCTTGTGGACTATATGGTGGCTGATTTTGCCTTTACGCCGCAAAATATTGGCTATGTCAGTGCGGCAACCATGTTTTCCTATGGTTTTATGCAGCTGCCTGCCGGGATTTTGGCAGATGCTTTTGGACCTCGAAAAATCCTGATTATTTTCACTTTAATAGCAGGTCTTGCCACCCTTGGTTTTACCTTTTCACAAACGCAGTGGCAGGTAATTGTTTCCCGTTTTTTTATTGGGTTCGGGGTATCCTTGTCCGTTATTTCCATTACCATGCTGAGCCTTTGGTTTCCTCCCCAAAACTTTGCAAGGGCAAACAGTATTTTGTGCGGTATCAGCGAACTTGGACCGGTTTTAGCTGCAACCCCCCTTTTAGTGGTGACCCAGCTTTTGACATGGCGGGGAGCTATGGGGCTCATGGTATTTATTATTCTTGGGCTGACCTTTTGCTGGTTTTTCTTCATTCCGGAGATTTCTCCCTATCAAATTCCCAAAAAGGAAAAGGCAACGCTCAAGAGTGTGTTCGGCGGGCTTTTGACCGTTGTTAAAAACAAACATTTTTGGCCCTTATGCCTTTGGCAAATGGTGGCAACAGGTTCCATTTATATGATGATAAACCTGTGGTTTATCGAGTACATGCAAAATACCTCTTCCTATGGAGCATTGCAGTTGTCTTCCGTGATTTCCATTGGCGGCGCGTGTCTTATTTTTATCCAGTTTTCCGTAGGCTTTTTGTCCGATATGGTTTTCCACAGCAGGAAAAAAGTG
The DNA here is from genome assembly GCA_910577155.1 of uncultured Mailhella sp. GTDB lineage: Bacteria > Desulfobacterota > Desulfovibrionia > Desulfovibrionales > Desulfovibrionaceae > Taurinivorans. The sequence goes on along the minus strand of CAJTMS010000050.1, from coordinate 5,852 downwards.
TTGATTTTGATTACTGTTATTTATGCTGTTCCTTGTGCATTGTTTGTTTTTGCTGCAGGGCATTTAAATTATTTTATGTTTGTTATTTTGGGTATTATGTTTATGTGCGGTGTATCCGGCTCAAATATCTGCAATACCATGGTCAAAGAAATTTGTCCCAAGGGATTGACAGGCACAGCCCTTGGTCTGTTCAATATGTTTTATCCGCTGTGGACGGCACTGACGCAAATTTTGTTCGGCAAGATTTTGACCTATACATCTCAGGCAGGCTATGACACTATCAGCTCTTACCGCACGGCTTGCGGACTTGTCCTTTTTAGTGCCGTGCTTGCTCTTCTTTGCAGTTTTATTGCCAAAGATACCTATGCTCTTTCCCATGGTGAGCAGCAATAAGCACAGTAAATAGTTATCTCTATGAAAATACAGGAAATTCCTCTTTTTGCCATTCAGGGATTTAAAGCCGGGCATGCTGAAGACAAGGAAGCAGGCACGGGGGTAAGTGTTTTTCTTTTTGACAGACTGAGCCCTGTGGGGGCTGATATACGGGGCGGAGGACCTGCCAGCCGTGAAACACCGCTTCTTGATCCGCAAAAAGGGGCAAACGGTTTGCATGCTCTTGTGCTTTCCGGCGGTTCTGCTTTTGGTCTGGATGCAGGCGGCGGCGTGCTCAACTATTTGGAAGAGCGGGGCATTGGCTTTGATGTAGGGGTAACAAAAGTTCCGCTTGTTTGTCAGTCTTGCCTGTTTGATTTGACTGTAGGGAGTGCCACGGTTCGTCCCGGCAGGGAAATGGCGTATCAAGCCTGTAAAAATGCCGCAAATACAGCTTTTTTAGAGGGGTGTATTGGAGCTGGCATGGGTGCGAGTGTGGGTAAGGTTTTGGGTATGGATTATGCCATGAAAACAGGCATTGGTGCATATGCTCTGGAACTGGACGGCATACAGGCAGGTGCTGTGGTGGTGCTCAATGCCTTAGGGGATATTTTTGACCCGGAAACGGGGCAGAAAATTGCCGGTATCTTAGCTTCCGATAAAAAATCGTTTTCTTCTGACCGGACTGCCCAATTAGAATTATTAAAACTTTTAGCTCAAGAACAAAATCTTTTTACACAAAGTCAAGAAGAACAAAAGCAGCACAGCGTCATCAATACAACACTGGGGATTATTTTTACCAATGCAAAATTTGACAAGGCACAGCTGTCAAAGCTTGCATCAGTCACGCACAATGCCTATGCCCGTACTATTAGCCCTGTGCATACTATGGCTGACGGAGATACCGTTTATGCGGTGAGTTTAGGCGAGAAAAAAGCTGATATCAATGCCTTGGGAGTGCTCTGCACCATGGTTATGGAAAAAGCCATTGTGCGGGCGGTTAAAACAGCAGAGCCTTTATTTGGTTTACCCAGTTATTTGTCTTTATTTAAATAAGTTGCAGCGTATTGTTTTTTACGCAAAATGCTGCTGTATTTTTCTGATTTTTAAAGCAACGCCGGAGCTGTTTTCCAAAATAAACTGGCTGAAAGTTATAGGGGAAATATAGCCTTCTTCCCAAGACAAAGTCATTTCCACTGCAAAATCAGGGTATTCGCTTTTTTTATAGGCTGTCAGCACAGGGCGGATATTACGGGTTTTCTGCACACCTCTTTTATTGGTTTTGCTGTAGATGACTTCGTTTTTGCCCGCAAAATCTTCCATGGCATTCCGGACTGCTTCATCTGCATACGTTGTATGCCCTAAAAGGAATGTTTCTTTGACGGCATTGCGGATAGTGCCTGTCAGCGGTATTTCTTCAATGGCAGTAATTTCCATGCCCCTGAGCATATGCGGATTTAATGCCCTGACAACGTCTTCTTTGTCCATGGGACTGCGTAAGGTTATGGCAAACCATTCTGCCTCGCTTTCAATGCCGGTGGTCAGAGCCATGCCAAAGGTCAGCAGGGGCATAGGGTGAAAGCCCTGAGAAAAGGCAAGGGGCAGTTTTGCCCGGCGCATTGCCCTGTCAAAAAGTGCCTGTATTTCCAGTTGGCTTAAAAAAGCCGATTGTCCCATTTTTTTATGCCAAATGCGGTAACGGACAGCCTTTTGTTTGAGTTTATCGTCAATATGGGGAGCTTCTGTTTTTTCAGCAGGTTGAGGTACGGGAATTTCTCCAAATTCAATTTGATCCCTGTGAGCCTGATTGAGCATGGTCTGCAGAGGGGCATCACCTTGTTCTTTGAGCAGGGAAGTTCCTGCTTTTGTATCGCAGGATCCGCAGTTTCTGCAGGCATGATAACGGCAGTCTTCGGTGATTTTTTCCTGCAAGGCACGTTCCCGTTCCTTTTTCAGAAATTCTTTACTCAGTCCTGCTTCCAAATGATCCCATGGCAGAGGGGCTGAAATATCTCGTTTGCCAATCCATTCCTCAATATTGATATGACATTCTTTTGCTGCCTCATACCATGGTTCTAAGCTGAATCCTTCCACCCATGTGGAAAAAACTGCACCCTTTTTGTAAGCACTTTCGATAAAGGGGGCAAGTCGCCTGTCCCCGCGGGAAATAATCCCTTCGAGGTGGCTCATGGCAGGCTCGTGCCAGCGCATAGTAAGGGCTTTTTGTTTTTTGAACTGGTCACGCAAATAGAAAATACGTTTTTTCATTTCTTCCAGAGGAATTTGCGCTTCCCACTGGAAAGGCGTATGGGTTTTGGGTACAAAAGGAGAAAGGGCAGCCGTCACTGCAATGCGGGGACCTTCAATGTAACCTTTTTCATTGGGCAGACGGCAGCAGTCACGGACTTTTTTGCAAAGCTCCACGATAGCGTCCAAATCTTCATAGGTTTCCGTAGGCAGTCCCAGCATGAAATACAGTTTTACCTGTTGCCAGCCATAGCCAACTAATTGACGCACATGGTGAATAAGGGCTTCTTCCGTAATGCCTTTATTAATAACATTGCGCAAGCGCTGACTTCCGGCTTCCGGAGCGAGGGTAGCCCCTGTGCGTCTGATGCCTGCCATGGCTTTCATAATATCCCCGTCAACAGAGCCTACACGCAGGGAAGGCAGGGAAATGGAAATTTGTTCTTGCCGGCATTTTTTTGCAGCGTCCAAAAACAAGTGCTTGAGCATGGAAAAATCGCCGCAGGAAAGGGCAAGAAAAGAAACATCGTCAAAACCTGTCTTATCAAGACAGGAATTTAAAATTTGTTTAATTTCTTCCACATTTCGTTCACGTGAGGGGCGCAGGGTCATGCCTGCCTGACAGAAACGGCAGCCTCTTGTGCAGCCCCTTGCAATTTCAAGGGAAAGCCTGTTGTGCACAGCCCCAAAAGGCACAACCTGTTTTTCAGGGTAGGGAGCGTCTTTTAAATCGGCAACGGCACGACGTTTGATTTTTGTGTAATCAGCAAATTTTGGGGTCAGTGTTCCGTCTTCTTTTAAATCAAAAAAACGGGGAACATAAATTCCGGGAATAAAGCGTGCTGCTTCTAAAAATTGTGTTTTTGTCCATTTTTCACGGCGAGCCTGCATAAGCAATGTAGTCAGCGGAGGCAGGATAAGCTCCCCTTCGCCAAGAGCCATAATATCCATAAAGGGTGCAACAGGTTCTGAACAAAGAGTACAGCCGCCGCCAGCCATAATAATGGGATAACGCAACAAATCCTCGCCCCTGTCTTCTGCCCGCAAGGGAATATGGGCAAGATCAAGCATGTACAGAAGATTGGTAAAGCATAATTCCGTGGTAACGGTGAAGCCAATTAAATGGGTTTTGGCAAGGGGTGTATCGCTTTCAAGGGTAGCCAGAGGAACATTATGTTCCCGCATGATTTTTGCTGCATCGCGGCAGGGCGCAAAGACGCGTTCTGCGGTGATTTTGGGGTGATTATTCAAAAGGCTGTATAAAATTTTAAGCCCAAGGTAGGACATGCCTACTTCATACATGTCGGGAAAGGCTAAAACAGTATGCAGTTCTGTTTTGGATAAATCAACTTCTACGGCACCTTCTTCAATGCCAAGGTAACGGCTGGGTTTTGGAAGCAAGGCTAAAATTTCACGCATGATAACCCTTTATAACAGAAAGTGAGAGGAAACTCCCCTCACTTTCAAAAGAATATGTTAAAGAAAAAATTATAAAATGATTTTACCGTCAGAAGGATTTGGATTTAATCCGCCGGATTTTAAAGTAATATTTGAGCTTGTTTCAAGGTATTTATCAATAATTTCCTGCGGTACTTTTGAATACACATAGAGGAAGTTCTTTTCTTCAATTTTTCCGCAAAAATCCTGTTCAAAAGGGTAACCATAAGGAAGAAGCATAATTTGTACGCCGCCTTGCTGACCAGGAACAGTCTGCATAATAGCAACGTCCGTGAGCGCTTTTGCTTCTGCGTCATATTTTCCGATGGTCAATTCCCCTGTCACAATTTTAACTAAACGAATATCGTAAGCCATGAATAGCTCCTTAATTTAAATCTTGTAAAAGTATAGTGGGTAATTTGCAAAATGTAAAGGAAAGAGTTTGGGCAAGAGCATATTCAGAGGAACGTACTCAAAAATAATCCTCAAACTGACAGCGGAAGCAATGAAAGCAGCTCGAAGTATTAACATCGGTTTGCAGCTATGTGTTTTTAACCTGCTGACATTGCTTGTTTTGTTTGTGTCCTCCATTGGACAATTATTTTGAATATCCGGACGGATTGTCCGGGCAGACTGCCGGTGAAAAACAGCCGGAAAATTGACTGCGGGAACATGGTTCTGCAAATCAGCAGGGCAAAACAATATTCTTGCAATTTTTGCTTGGATTGCTATACTTTTTTTATACTATTTAATGAGGATAATATGTATCATATTGTTTTTAATGGTGATGAAAAATATATTCCCTATATTTGCGTTTGCATAACAAGTATTATTGATAAACTGGATAAAACTGTTTCCTATAAAGACGCGGCGAAGAATATTTTATCTGCTGACGAAAATATTGCTGAGGAATGTTTTTGCTTTCATATTTTAATAGATATTCTTTCTGAAGAAACAAAACAAAAAATTAAAGCATTGGAAGAGCGGTTGGCGCTTGTTTTTCCTGTATCCATTCAGGTTCATATCGTAGACCCCAGTTGCTTTTGGGATTGTCCGCGCTGGCGCAAAAATTTTGCTGCTTATTATCGGGTTTTATTTGCTGAATTTGTGCCCCAAACGCTTAAACGGGCATTGTTTTTAGACGGAGATACACTGGTAAATACTGATATCAGACCGTTTATGATACAGAATATGGAAGGAAAACCCCTTGCCGTTGTTCCCAATATTCCGCAGCTGGCGCTTACTTTGCAAGGTAATACTGCACAGGGAAATTATACGTTCAGTCCCGACGTCTGCTATTTTAACTCAGGTGTTATGCTTATTGATGTTGAATATTGGCGAAAAAACAATATTCAGGAACAATGCCTGCAGTTTTTGCGCTGTTACCGTGTGCAGTGTGCGGATCAGGATGCGTTAAATGCGGTGTATAAAGATAAGATTAAAATACTGCCTTATCAATGGAATTTGATGTGGAATAATATGACCGATCCGAACGATACAAAAAAATTTTGGAAAGAACATCCGGATTTTTTTGCAGACGAGAGTTTTTATGAAAATCTCGATTGCCCCAAAATTATTCATTTTTCTGTTAAACCGTGGAGCAGTAACGGCTTTAGGATAAGTAAAGACTATCTTCCTTTTTATTATCCAAATATTGCCTTATGGTGGGATATGGCGAGAAAAACGCCTGTTTTTGCAAAAGAAATCCTTGCAATACAAGAAAGCAAATCCTATAGAAAAATGCTCAGGAAAAATAAGCAGCAGGAATTTTTATTGCAGTACAGCGGGTATCGCCG
>CAJTMS010000049.1 GCA_910577155.1 uncultured Mailhella sp. | reverse complement strand
CCTGCAAAAAATATTCTCTATAAAAATGAAAAATAGAAAATAAGAAAATTCAAATCTCTGCAAAAATCAAATCTTGCCGGCAAAGTGAAACTTGCTGATAAAATTTTTGCTCTGCACGAAAAGTTTAACCCAAATTTCCTCATTTCAATAATAATGATGATGCAAAATACCTAACCGTGCAAAGGGAAAAAGCTTTTGATGAACAATATTTCACTCTTTGGAGGCGAGGGCTTGAGCCCTTTGCCGAAAAAGGGTGAAAGAGGGGTAAGCTCGGGGGTGCAGGGGGTGAGAGTGAGGGGACAATAGTCCCCTTTTGCTTACCACCCTGCAAAAAATATTCTCTATAAAAATGAAAAATAGAAAATAAGAAAATTCAAATTGCTGCAAAAATCAAATCTTGCCGGCAAAGTGAAACTTGCTGATAAGAATATTGCTCTATGACTAACGTGCAATATTCTTATTTTTTTGGCTCTATCTTTGGGCAAAAGCGGTTATGCTCACACGCACTGCAAAAGGTTTGCGGACATGCGGGCATTATAGTTGCGTAGCAGCAAAGATAAAGTTTTTCCTTGCATAAAAATTCTCGACAGTTATCGGAAATTCCCCGAACAGCTTTTTGAAAAAGGTACAAAAAAAGCACCGATTGCTCGGTGCTTTTTTGTTTTTATAAGGGGTTTTATACTTTTATAACAGGTTATGATAAACCGTTTTTGGAGGCGTATCTTAGTACATGCCGCCCATGCCGCCCATGCCGCCCATTGGAGGCATAGCAGGAGCTTCTTCTTTCTTTGGAGCTTCAGCAATGGCACAATCGGTGGTCAGGAGAAGTCCGGCAACAGAAGCTGCGTGCTGTAAAGCAAAACGGGTTACTTGTTTTGGATCGATAACACCGGCTTTCAAGAGGTCTTCATATTCGCCAGTTGCAGCGTTGAAGCCAAAGCCGTCTTTGCCGCCGCGTACTTTTTCAACAACGACAGAACCTTCAAAACCTGCGTTGGCAGCGATTTGACGGAGAGGTTCTTCGATAGCACGGCGGATAATGTTAACGCCTGCCATTTCGTCATCGTCAACAACTTTGAGGTCGTCAAGAGCTTTGCTTGCACGGATAAGAGCAGTGCCGCCGCCGGGAACGATACCTTCAGCAACAGCTGCACGGGTAGCGTTCAAAGCGTCTTCTACGCGGTCTTTCTTTTCTTTCATTTCAACTTCGGTAGCAGCACCGACATGGATGACAGCAACACCGCCAACGAGTTTAGCAAGACGTTCTTGGAGTTTTTCACGGTCATAATCGGAAGAAGATTCTTCGATTTGAGCACGGATTTGTTTTACGCGGGCTTTGATGTCTTCGCTCTTGCCGTGACCGTCAACAATAACAGTATTGTCTTTGTCAATGCGGACGCTCTTACAGGAGCCAAGGTCAGCAACGGTCATATTTTCAAGTTTGATACCCATTTCTTCGGCAACAACGGTACCGCCGGTAAGAACAGCGATATCTTGGAGCATTGCTTTGCGGCGATCACCAAAACCCGGAGCTTTTACGGCGGCAACCTGAATGGTTCCGCGCAAGCGGTTTACAACGAGGGTTGCAAGAGCTTCGCCTTCGATATCTTCAGCAATGATAAGAAGAGGACGGTTCATTTTTGCAACGCTTTCAAGCACAGGGAGCATTTCCTTCATGCTGGTGATTTTCTTTTCTTGAAGAAGAATATACGGATTTTCCAGTTCACAGACGAGTTTTTCGGTATCGGTTACGAAGTAAGGGGAGAGGTAACCGCGGTCAAACTGCATACCTTCAACGGTATCGAGGGTTGTTTCAAGCCCTTTTGCTTCTTCAACAGTGATAACGCCTTCTTTGCCCACTTTGCCCATAGCTTCGGCGATGATATTGCCGATTGTTGTGTCAGAGTTAGCAGAAATAGTACCTACTTGAGCAATTTCTTTTTGGTCGCGGGTAGGTTTCGCGATATTGCCAAGTTCAGCGGTTACAGCTTCAACAGCTTTATCGATACCGCGTTTGATTGGCATTGGGTTACGACCGGCGGCAACAAGCTTTACACCTTCATGATAAATAGCCTGAGCCAAAATGGTTGCAGTGGTTGTACCGTCACCGGCTGCTTCGTTGGTTTTGGAAGCAACGTCACGAACAAGCTGTGCGCCCATGTTTTCAAATTTATCTTCCAATTCGATTTCTTTGGCAACAGTTACGCCGTCTTTGGTGATAGCAGGAGCGCCATAGGATTTTTCAATAAGAACGTTGCGGCCTTTGGGTCCCAAGGTTACTTTCACGGCATTGGCAAGTTTGTCAACACCTGCGGATAAACGTTCACGAGCTTTTGCGTCAAAAAGGATTTCTTTTGCAGACATTATATTAATCTCCTAAAATTTTTACTCGATATATTATGAAAGAACAGCAAGGATATCTTCTTCTTTGAGAACAAGGTATTCTTCGCCTTCGTATTTTAATTCGGTACCAACATATTTTCCAAAAAGAACAATGTCGCCTTCTTTTACTTCAAGAGGAACACGTTTGCCGTCTGCCAAAACTCTGCCGGAACCAACGGCAACAACTTTTGCCTGAGAAGGTTTTTCTTTTGCAGATTCAGGAATGAAAAGACCTCCGGCGGTTTTTTCTTCGCTGTCTAAGCGTTTTACGAGCACACGGTCATTAAGGGGTTTAAAACTCATGGAAACTATCCTCCAACAAGAATATTTTTATTTTTAGGGTTAGGTCACACGGAGTGACAAGACATAAATAAATCTTTTTTTGCGCTTGAAAAGGGGTAAAAGCATATTTTTTTTAAAATTTTTTTTTAATCCTGTTAATTCCATAGGATAAGATATTAACTTTTTTTTAATTTTTTTTATTCCTTTGCAAAAAACAAAAAATTGGTTATAGTTTTCACCTGTATGACAAAAATTATTTGCAAACAAATTCTTGTTTTTTGTACCGCTTTTGTTCTCTTTGCAATTATTGCAAACGGAATACACTTTCTTTTAATGGACAGTTTGTTTGCTTTTTTTGAATACCCCAATTTTCCGCCCACACTGACAAATCCTTTATACGTGCTGTTTCCTGTGGTATTTGCCTGTTTTTCCGTGCCTGCCGTTATACTTTTGAGCCTGCAAAATCGGTTTTCTCTGAAAAAACGTTTCTTACTTTTGCTGGAAAGCCATGGGTTTTTCTTTTTTTGGCAGGTTCTTTTTTGGGCTCTCTTTTGTGCTTTTACCCTGTATTATGCTCATATCCTGCTGCAGGCAGTCCTTGGCTATACACAGGGAGTTGACGCCAGCCTCACCAGTATTTATATGCCCCTTGTGCTGACCAAGCTCATGCCTGTTTTGGCTGTTCTTTTTTTCTGGATTTCTGTGCGCACAAGCCTTTTTCTTATTAAAGACGAAGAAACAAAACAGGAAAACAATGTAACCTTTTCCTTTACTGCTAAAGAGCTGGAAAGAGCATTTAATATCATGGACTGCGGCAATGCTTTTTTGCTTGCAGGTGTTGTTGCCATGTTTCTGCCCCTTGATTTTGCCGGTTTGAATATAGCTGATTATATGCCCAAACTTTGTTCCGATCCCCTGATCATCCTTGCCTGCTCATTCCAGTACTGCCTTGTGCACTGGTACAGAACAGAAAAGCGAAAAAGCCTGCTTTTCTTGGGCATACTCGCACAATTCATGCTGCTCGGCGTCAATCTTTTGCATGAAAATGTGCTTTATCAACTTGTTTTTCTTGCTTATTTCATAAGCCAACTCTATGCATACGTTCTTTTTCTCCGCCATGGCAAAGGATTTTTCACAGCTTCATAAAAAGTATCAGATATGCTCAAACAATCTCCTCAGCAATATATATTTTCCTATCAGGGGCAAAAAATCCCGTATACGGTAGTGTTTGACCGTTTCAAAACTATCCGTTTGCGCATGAAAGAAATGCTCGAAATCAAAATGCCTCGGCACACGCCCCTTGCTTATGCTGAAAAAAGCATACAAAAACACATAGGCTGGATTTCCGCTCAGCAGGAACAGATGGAAAAACGGTTTGCGGACAAAACCAATTCCCCTTTACCCTTTGCGCAGGAGCTTTTTATTTTTGGCAAAGCGTTTTCCGTTCACAGGCAGACCGGTCTTTGCACCCGCAGGGAAAAACTCCTTTTTTCTGCTCAAAACACCTATTTCAATCCAGAACGGATTTTTTTGCATGCCCTGCCTGTTTTGCAAACCGCCCACCCCGATATGAGCCTGACCAACGGCGAAATTTTTGTACAATGCAAAAGCGAGCAAGACTGCAAAAAGAAACTCACTGTCTGGCGGAAAAGGACGGCTCAAAACTTTTTATCCTTTTATTATCAATCCCTGTGGCAGGTTTTTCAAGAAAAAACAGCCCGCTTTTGTCTGCAGCATGCCATAAAAACTCCGTATCACCAAACGTGCCCGCAGCTGAATTTCCGTTCCTGCAAGCGCTGTTTTGGTTCCTGCAAAATTTCCTCTCAAAGCAGGGACGCACGCATTATGCTTTCCACCCGCCTTATGGGCTTGCCTTTGGAGTATGTTGAATTTGTGATACTGCATGAATTTTGCCATTTGCTTTACCCCAATCATTCGCCCTCTTTTTATGCACTTTTCGACCTTGTCCTGCCCCGTCACCGCATTATGAAAGCCGCCATAAATTCTTGGAGCAAGACGCATATTTCTTTTTAGTTTTGACTATTTTTTTCTTTTGCCGTACACTCCCTTTCAAAAGAACTTGCAAGGAGTCTGTATGGCAAAGAAAATTCTTATTATCGGTGCCGTTGCTCTTGGCACAAAAGCTGCCACCCGCTGCAAACGGCTCAATCCGGATACAGAAATTACCATTATTGATCAGGGACAATTTATTTCCTATGGCGGCTGCGGCATGCCTTTTTATATTTCTTCCGAAGTGGACAATATTAATGAACTGCGTGCGACCAGTGCAAATGTTATCCGTGACCCGCATTTTTTCCGCCATGTCAAAGAAATCGACCATGTCAAAATCAGAACAAAAGCCATTGAAATAAATCCGCAGGAAAAATACGTGCTGACGGAAAATCTTGACACAGGCGAAAAAGAAAAGCTTTTTTATGACGAACTCGTGCTGGGTATGGGAAGTCATGCCATTGTTCCTCATATTAAAGGGGTCGACCTTGGCAATGTCACCACCATTGCCGGGCTTGAGGACGCGGAAAAAATCCGTAAACACTGCGAAAGCGGCATACACCACATGGTGATTATCGGGGCAAGCTTCACAGCCATTGAAATTGCCGTGGGACTAGCTGAAATTTGGAATATCCCCTGTACGCTGATTAAACGTTCCAAACGCATGCTCCCCAACCTTGTTTCCGGCACCATTTCCGACATGATTAAAAATGATCTGAAAGAAGCAGGCATAAAAGTCATTTCCGAAGAAGATATTTTGGAATTCACAGGCGATGAAAACGGAAATGTCTGCGAAGTTGTCACCAGCAAACACCGTCTCAAAGCCGATCATGTCGTACTTGCCATGGGCGTCAAAGCAAATTACGAACTGGCAGAAAAAGCCGGGCTTAAATGCAATCCCAAATACGGCGTCTGCGTCAATGAATATTTACAGACTTCCGATCCGCATATTTATGCAGGCGGCGATGTCATTGCCATTAAAAATCTAATTACGGGACAGGAAATGCACCTGCCCATGGGTTCCCTTGCCAACAGACAGGGACGTATTATCGGCACCAATATCGCAGGCGGAAACCCGCAGACAGGTCCGGAAACCTTCCCGGGCGTTGTGGGCACATGGTGCATGAAAATGCATAAGGGCACCGTATCCGGTACGGGGCTCAACGAAGATATGGCAAAAAAAGCCGGCTTTGACGTTATGAGCATCAATATGGAACAGCTGGACAGAGCCCATTTTTATCCCGAAAAAAATATGATGACCTTAGAAGTGGTGGTAGAAAAGAAAACCCGCCGAATCTTAGGCATGCAGGGCTATTGTGCCGACGGCATGGCAGTCAAAGCCCGTATCGACAGCATGGCGACCATGCTCCAGTTTGGCAAACCCACTTTACATGACCTTTCCATTGCCGAAGTTTCCTATTCTCCGCCTCTTGCCTCTGCCATGGATGTTTTCAATACCGCAGGCAATGTTGCGGATAATATTGTCAGCGGACTGGGTGAATTTATTAAACCGGAAGAGTTTGACGAACTTTTTGCCAACCGGGAAAGCAATAATTATATCTTCGTTGACACACGGGCAGGACAGGCTCCCCTTGAAATTGCAAAGAGATACCCTGATTACTGGATCAATATGCCTTTGGAAACGTTTTCGGACAATATCGATAAAATTCCGCAGGATAAAAATATTGCCTTTATTTGTAATTCCGGCACACGCGCCTATGAATGCCTGCTGAAATTCAAACACAGCGGCAGACATGCGGTGAACTCCTCCGGCGGTATGCAGGCAATGAAAAAACGCGGCAAAAAATATTAAAGAAAGGGCAGCCAATCTGCCCTTTTTCATATATATTCTTTTAGAGCATTTCCGTTAACATCAAGAATAAAAATTTACGCTGTATTTGAAGCCGTTATTTCCTTCATGAACAGAAAATTGCCGGAACCGTACAAACTAAAATCATAGACAAGGCAATTCTTTCTTACACATGCATGCATTACTTTTTCTTTGAATACGAAAAGGGGTATAAGAAGCGCATGCATAAAAGGTTTTTCAATAAAAATTCTATCTTCTTTGAATAACAGAACTTTTCCCTTTTTCCAAGAGTTTAATTGTGCATTATTTTTTTGTCAGGGGATTTTTTTACATACTTTTTTCTGCTTTTAAAAATTTCTTTTTTAACATTAATGAAAAAAAATAAAATTTTATATTTTTCCATTAACATACCGACATAATTATACTTACCCTCAGCATACTCCTCTCTTTTTTTTCTGAAGCCTTGACAAAAATGCAACGGATGGGTACGAAGAAGTATTGTAGTTAAAAAACTAAATCGTTAGCATTAAGGAGATTGCTTATGTCGACGGCCCAAAACCAAGCAAGTCTTGTTGAGGTTTACAAAGAAAAAGCTATTGCAACAGCCTGTCAGATTGCAGAGTTTAATTCTTTTGAAGATGCTATTCCTCATCTCTTGTCACTCATGGAACAAAAAAGTCCCTGCCAGCTCATGTATGAGGAAGATGTTGAAAAAGGTCCCAATGGTCCTTACGGCTGTCCCACTCGTGTTCAAAAAGTTATTGCTGCTCCGGAAATCGGCGAATATTATGAACCTCTGAAAAAAGCTTTTGAAGAAAAAGGCTACAAGGTTATCAATAATAATCTTCGCCATTATGTTGCAGGTATTGACATGGGTGTTGCCCTTGCCAAAAAAGGTATTGCCCAAAGCGGCACATGTATGGTGAATGCCAACAATGAAGATACCCGCCTTGCAACCATGATCTGTGAGCTTTCCGTTCTTGTTTTGAAAAAATCACAAATTATGCCTACTGTTGTTTCCATGGCTGATGCACTTCGTGAAGAAATGGGTTTAAATCCTACAAACTTTATATCCTTTGTTTCCGGACCAAGCCGTACTGCTGACATTGAACGTGTCGGTGCGGTTGGCGTACACGGACCGCTTGAAATGCATATTGTTTTGCTTGAGGGATAATAAGGAGGGAGCACATGAAAGACAGCGTAAAAACCGCAAATGATTACAAACATGAAATAGACGAAGCGCTCAACGATAAGTTTTTAAGAAAAACGCTTGATAAATTCGCCATTGATTACCGCATCAGCCGTGAAGCGGTTTTCAGCGAAATTGACGGAAAAGAAATTATCAAACAAGTTGCAGACGCAAAAGATGATGCCTGCCAGCATATAGAAGAATTATACGCCAAGTTCAAAGAAGAAGCAGAAAAACGCGGCGTTATCGTTCACCGTGCAAAAGACGCAAAAGAAGCCAATGAAATCATTGCCGGAATTGCCAAAAAACACGGTGCGAAGAAAATTATCAAATCCAAATCCATGACTGCGGAAGAAACCCATTTAAACCACAGACTGGAAGAAGATAACTGTGAAATTACGGAAACCGACCTTGGCGAATGGCTTATCCAGCTCCGCCATGAAGGTCCCTCTCACATGGTTATGCCTGCCATCCACCTTTCCCGCTATCAGGTTGCTGACGATTTGACCAATGTTACCGGTGAAAAATACGATCCTGAAGATATCCAGCGTCTTGTAAAAGTTGCCCGTGTGGAACTTCGCAGCAAATTCATCGAAGGCGAAATCGGTATTTCCGGTGCCAACTTCTGTATTGCGGAAAACGGTACCTTCGGTATTGCCACCAACGAAGGCAACGCCAGAATGGTGACCACCCTGCCGAAAGTGCATATTGCTCTTGCTGGTCTTGATAAGCTTATCCCTGACTTTGAAACAGCCCTGACAGCTTTGACCGTTCTGCCCCGTAACGCAACCAGCCAGCGTATTACTTCTTACGTCAGCTTTATTAACGGTGCCGGCGAATGTCAAATCGGCGAAAACAATAAAAAAGAACTGCACATTGTCTTCTTAGACAACGGCAGAACGGAAATCGCCAAAGATCCGCTCTTTAAGCAAGTATTCCGCTGTGTACGCTGCGGCGCCTGCGCAAACGTTTGCCCCGTATTCAGAATGGTCGGCGGACACAAAATGGGTCATATTTATATTGGCGCTATTGGTCTTATCCTTACCTACTTCTTCCACGGCAAAGACAAAGCTGCCATTTTATCCCAAAACTGCATAGGCTGTGAAGCATGTAAGGATATTTGTGCCGGCGGCATTGATTTACCGCGTCTTATCTCTGAAATCCGCAACAAGACTGCCGATGAAGTGGGCCGCCCCATGCAGATTGCTTTTGTGGGCAAGGTCATGAAAAACAGAAAACTGTTCCACAGACTGCTTAAATTTGCCCGTTTCTCTCAAAAGCCTGTGAAGACACAAGATGGCTTTATCCGCCACTTGCCGGACGCTCTTTTTGGAAAACATCAGTTTAAGTCCCTGCCTAGCCTTGCTAATCAGGCATTCCGCGAAATGTATCAAGATTACGCATATAAGCTGGAAAATCCGAAAATGCGCGTAGCCCTCTTTGCCGGCTGTGCCCAAGACTTTATTTTCCCAGAACACTTGATCGCCTTCATGAAGCTGATGAAAGCAAATAACGTCCAAGTGGAATTCCCAGAAGAACAAACCTGCTGCGGTCTGCCTCTGCAAATGCTTGCGCTGAAAGAAGTTGCCGTGGATATTGCACACCAAAACGTCAAAGCCATTGACGCTTCCAAGTACGATTATATCGTTACCCTCTGTGCAAGCTGTGCTTCCCACTTGAGCCATAATTATGAACATCTCATCGGCAGTGAAAGTGCGGAATTTTCTTCCAAGGTAAAGGACTTCTCCTCTTTCATGAATGACATTGTCAAGATTGATCCGGAATTATACAAAAAGACAGCAGAAAAAGTTACCTTGCACATTCCTTGTCACCAAGCAAGAAGCCTTGGCGTTATGGAACAGCCAAGAAACCTTATTGCTCAGGTTGCCGAATATACACCTTCCAAGGAAGAAGCCAGCTGTTGCGGCTTTGGTGGTACATATTCCGCTAAATTCCCAGAAATTTCCAAGGAATTACTTGGAAATAAACTCCGCCGCATAGAAGAATCTCAAGCGGAACGTATCGTAACCGACTGCCCCGGCTGTGTCATGCAGATCCGCGGCGGTTTACATAAAACAGGAAGCAGTGTGAAAGCCGGTCACATTGCCGAGCTTTTAGCTGACAATTTAAAATAACTTTGGGAGGTAGTATATGAGTTTTGGATTTTATGCCGTTATAGCATTCATTCCTATTCTTGTTGCTCTTGTGTTAATGGTCGGATTGCGCTGGCCTTCTACCCGTGCAATGCCTTTGGCGTGGATAACCGCCGCAATTTTAGCTTTTGTTGTATGGAAACTTGACCCTCTGCGTATTGCTGCGCTTTCCGTCCAAGGCTTCATTACCGCATTAGGTGTTCTTATTATTGTTTTTGGTGCTTTGCTCATTTACTATACCCTGCAGGCAAGTGGTGCAATGGAAACAATCCAAGCAGGTATGCAGAAAATTACTCCTGACCGCCGTTTGCAAGCTATCATCATCGGCTTCATGTTTGGAGCATTCATTGAAGGTGCCGCCGGTTTCGGTACTCCTGCAGCGCTTGCAGCTCCGCTTTTGATGGGCTTGGGTTTCCCTCCCCTTTGTGCAGCTATTATCTGTCTCGTCTTTAACAGTGTTCCTGTTACCTTTGGCGCTGTTGGTACTCCTGTTCTCCAAGGCTTCAAATCAATTCAGGATATTGCTTTTGAAGCGCTGAAAGCAATTGATCCGAACGCTGTTCCTGCTGATATTTACACGCATATCGGTGAATATGTAACCATTATGCACCTTCCTATGCTTATCCTCCTGCCTATCGGTATGCTCGGCTTTATGACCCGCTTCTTTGGCAAGAACAAGAGCTGGGCTGAAGGCTTTGCCGTATGGAAATACTGCATCATGGCTTCTATCTGCTTCGGTGTTCCTTACCTTGTTGTCGCATGGACAGTCGGACCTGAAATTCCTTCCCTTATCGGCGGTCTTGTCGGTCTCGGTCTTTTGGTCTACCTCACCAAGAAGGGCGTCTGCGTTCCTAAGGACGTATGGACATTTGAAACCAAAGATAAGTGGAACCCGGAATGGTCAGGTTCCATTGCAACTGAAGACATACAGGAATTCAAGGAACACATGAGCCAAGTTAAGGCTTGGATGCCTTATATCCTCTGCGGTTTAATCCTTGTTATTACCCGTATTCCTCAATTCGGTCTCAAGGCTATCATCACCGACCCGATGTTCAATATCGGTCTCAGCAACATCTTTGGTGTCGAAGGTGTAAGTTCTTACATTGCCATTCTTAACCTCCCCGGTACCATTCCTTTCATCCTTGTCGCTGTCATTACCATTTTCATCCATGGCATGACCAAGGACGATGAAATCGGTTCCAACAAGGTCAGCCGTGCATGGGGTACTGCTTTTGCAAAGATGAAGGCTCCTACCATTGCTTTGCTCTCTGCCGTTGCTCTTGTTTCCATTTTCCGCGGAACGGACGCAACTACCGTTGAATCTCTTATTTACCACGGACGCGGCGTTTCCATGCCTCTTGCCATGGCTATCACCATTTCAGAACTTACCGGTGAATCATGGGCATTGCTCGCTTCCTACATCGGTGGTTTAGGTGCATTTATTACCGGTTCAAATACCGTATCCGACATGTTGTTCTGTAACTTCCAATGGGACGTTGCACAAACTCTTAACTACGGCTACTGGCAAAGTATTGTTATTGCAGCAGCCCAAGCTGTTGGTGGTGCTATGGGTAACATGGTCTGCGTACACAACGTTGTATCAGTCTGTGCCGTGCTTGGTATGATCGGTCACGAAGGTGCTATTATCCGTAAGACCTTCTGGCCCTTCCTTATCTACGGTATCCCCGTCGGTATTATTGCCTACGCACTTGTTATGTAAAAGAAGAATCATACGCTAAAAAAGCCCTCAGCCGAGGGCTTTTTTTTATCATGCATTCATTGCAGTGGGACAATGATCTCAGAACAATGCTTTCAAAAAAAACAAATATACGATTTAAATTCATGTGTTATATGAGAAAAACAAACAAAGCGGAAAAAATTTTTGACTGCTTTTCCCCTTTCAGCCGATAAAATTGACGTATGCCCATATTTCATATAGATATTAACACGGCAGAGAACACTATGAAAAAAAATAAAAGTATAAAAAGAATATTGCCCAATTTAGTCTCCATGATGATTATCCTTTTTTTTATTTGGATTTTCCCTGTGAATTTTTATATTCAGCGCAGTATGCTGCATGAAGGACAGCGAATCAATACCATTGAAATGTTTGCGCAGCTGGAACAGCTTATTGCCGCCAATGCGGAAAAATTACAAATTGAAGAAGCACAATTTAAAAAAGATTGTATCCGGATAGCCCAAAAGCTTGCCTATCACATGAAGCAAATAGGAAAAAGCTATTTGGATGCTGCCCAAAGCCGAGAACTGGCTGAAAAACTCAATGTCGACGAAATCCATTTCTTTTCTCCCGAAGGTACCGTTATTTCCGGAACACATCCGCAATTCTACGGCTATACGTTTCATTCCGGTCAGCATCTGAAATTTTTTGAGCCCATGCTCCATGACCGCTCTTTGCAGCTTTGTCAGGATATTGTCACCAATACGGCAGAGGGTAAAGAAATGCAATATGCCGCCGTATGGATTGAAGACGGAAGCGGAATTGTGCAAATTGGCTTGGAGCCGCGCAGTTTGCAGCAGAAAAAGGATGATTTCAATTTAAAAAATATTATTGACGGAATGCCTTTCGATATCTATGGCTTTTTACATGTTATCGATAAAAAAACGCATACCATTGTGGCATCGACTGTGAAAAATACCGCAGACTGGGCAGTTTTTGAAAAAGAGGAGCTGCCCTACAGTGCGGAAGTATCCGAAACCTTCCATCGCTATTACAACGGAACAAGATATTGCATGTATACAAAGGAATACCAAGGGTATGTTTTTGTCCGTATGTATGATTCCATGGGATTTATCCATACCTTGTTCAAATCATTAGGGCTGGTGATGATTGCCTTTATTTTATTGGGCGCAGTTGCCATTATTTTTGTTTTGCGCTGGTATATTCAGAAAAAACTGAGCAATAATCTCGCTAAAATTGTTGGAGAATTACAGAAGATTGAGCAGGGCTCCCTTGATGATATCCGAATTAAAACAGGAATTACGGAATTTGAAGAATTATTATTTTATATCAACCAAATATTAAATTCCCTTCGATTAAAGCAAAAGCATTTCATGCATGTCTTAAATAAAAGTGAAATCCCCGTGGGCGTTTATGAGAAAAATTCTTTTTGTCGCCAAACATTTTTTAATGAACGGCTTTTGGAAATTTTGGACATTGAAGAAGAGAATACCCTCTCTCATGAGGAGCTGACGGCGCTGATTGAGGAAAAATTTTCAGAAATTAAAAATAATCTTCTGAGTGAAAATGATAAAATTTACAAATACAGTTCCGGCACAGAAAAATATCTGCAATGTGAAAAGGTTGTCGATGAACAAAGTGTTTCCTATTATCTTGTTGATATTACGGACTTCTGGGGAGAAGCATATCACATAAAACAGCAAAGCCAGTTAGATGTGCTGACCTCGTTATACAACAAGAGAGGTTTTTACGCACACTTATATTCTTTATACGAAAAGCCGGAACAATTAGGATTTGCAGCTATGATTGTCATTGACGCAGACGGATTGAAATCAATCAACGATACCTACGGACACCAGATGGGGGACTCTTACCTAAGAGCTATAGCTGATGCGATAAAGAAGATAAGCGGCAAAAATGCCGTTGTCGCTAGAGAAGGCGGTGACGAATTTTCCGTTTTCCTGTATGGCTTTGAAAGTAAAGAAGAATTGGAACATGTCATCAGGCAGATGAAAGAAATACGCGGACAAGTCTTTAAACAGGAAAAAAGCCATGCCCATACCCTGCAGTTTTCCATGGGATATGCGCTTTCTCCCGATGAGGGGACTGATTTCCGCGCTTTAATCCGCATTGCCGATGAGCGCATGTATCAGAACAAAAAAATACGAAAAACGCACGGATAAGCGTTTGCCTTTTTGCCATGCAGTTATGTCGCTTCTCGAAGTGAATACGCAAAGAAAACTTCTTCAAAAAAACAAAAAATAAAAAATCACCGCGACCAATGCCATGGAAAGGGCTCGGGAAAACTGGTTAAAGCACAGCAGCTTGACCGCAAAATACGGGGGATAATAGCTTGCGTAGGCAGGAAGCTGATGGCGTATGCCCCGCATGGGAGTGGACAGGACATTGCCTATCAAAAGAGCAAGGACAACTTCATTGGCAGAAAGCAGTCCCGCCTGATAGACAGTTCCGCCTGCAACCAGCGATGCTCTCAGTTCCGCCGCCATATAGAGGACAATGATACTCAAGCTTTCCGGTTTCAAAAAATCAAAGCCAAGGGAGTTGACAAGCCAGTCTTCAAGGCTTTTAAAACAGCCGAAATACTGCAGATAAAACATGAGGAAATAAACAGGGATACCGATAAACAAAAGCCGCGGCAAACGTTTTGCAAAACGCTTGCTGCCAATCTGCAAAGCCTGCTGCCAAAGCCTTTTTTCCGGAATTTTTTGTCCTATGCTTGTTTGCACAAATTCACAAGGAGGCAAAAGAATACGCCCCACCCATATTGTCGCCGCAGTGCGGAAAAGCGCCGTCACAAAAGAAATACAGGTATAAATAACAGCCGCCTGCCCCAAAATGGGAAAAGACATAAAAAAGAACATGGGAATATGGGTCAGCGTTGAAGGCAGGCTATTAAATAAATTGGAAATAATAACTTCTTTTTCCGTGATTTTTTTACTTTGCAAAGCTTCCCCCAGCATGGCATTGGCAGAAGCAGGGGAAAAAAGCGCCAACGCAAAGCTCGTGACTGAAACGGCATTTAAATGCGCGTATTTGACAAGGGGACTGGTCAATTTGGCAATATACTGCGTTAAATTGAGCGCTTCCAGAAAAGACGCAAAAAATAAGCCCACAGCAAGCCCTGTAAACAGGTTGAGCAGCGGTTTGAGCGGCGGCAAAAAAGACAATATTTCAGGCATAATTGTATTTCCGTACTGTTTTCATGCTGTTTGTATCATATTCGGCTAAGAATTTTTTTTACATACTTTTTTCGGCATTGCAAGCGTATGCAAAGCAATTTTTTTCAAACGCCGATAACGAGTTTACGAGCTTTCAGCAGTTCGGCATCATATTTCCCGCATAAAAAAATGCATTGTCATAGTATACGGTCGATTTTATCATGGGCAGCTTTAATTACAAAAACTTACCCTTACTCTTTTTTATGGGGAAAATGATGAGCTCTGCTGTCGCTATCCGCAGAGCTCGTTAACCCGCTAACGGCTGCCGTTCCCCCATACCCCCACATTGCCTGTTTTTCTTTCAGAAAAACAGGAACATATGTTTTATAGG
>CAJTMS010000048.1 GCA_910577155.1 uncultured Mailhella sp. | reverse complement strand
GATTGGGGGAAATCATTTCCCCCAAAGAAAATAAAAATTATGAATATTATGCGGAACCGCTCTAATATCCGGTTACGAAGAGTATAGTTAATACTGCTTCCCGCGCGGCTGTCATTTTGATAAAACCTCATGCCCTATGCTCGAAAAGGAGTTCCTATGTTCCTGTTCAATTTTTTCTCAAGGCGCTCTCTTATCCTTCTTTGTATCCTGCTGTTTTTAAGCACTGCTGCCAGTTTATTTCTTGTCCAGCGCAAATTTGAAATAGAACAAAGCCGGATTGAGATGATTATCCTCAACCAAAGTACTAAGATTACCAACGTGCTGTCCAAACTTCTGTACAAAACACAAGCTTTGTCCTCTCTTATTATTCAAAATAACGGAGAAATTGTTAATTTTGAAAAAGCTGCCCTTGCCATAGTTGATGATCCTGCTATTTTAAATGTACTTCTTGCCCCAAACGGCATTGTACAGGACGTTTATCCCCGTGAAGGCAACGAAGCTGTCCTTGGTTTAGATTTCTTTTCCGAGGGTGCCGGCAATAAAGAAGCAATGCAAGCCAAAGAAACAAGAGAAATGGTTTTAGGCGGACCCTTCCCTCTCGTACAGGGCGGTGAGGCAATCGTTGGGCGTTTGCCTATTTATCTTCCTCAGGAAGACGGAACAGAATATTTTTGGGGACTGGTTTCTGTTACCCTCAAATTTCCGCAGGCTTTGGACGGTGCGGAACTCAATAGCTTGAGTGAGCGCGGGCTTGGCTATGAAATATGGAGAATCAATCCCGATACAAACCAACGGCAAGTTATTGCCGCAAGCCCATTTTTCAATGCAAATACACCCTATATTGAAGTACCGCTTCAGATTTTAAATGCTGAGTGGACATTCTGCGTTTCTCCCATTAAATTCTGGTACCAATATCTTGAATCTTGGGTTTATATTTTTATAGGTGTTATCGGCAGCCTGCTGATTACTGCACTTATCCAGCATGCCCAAGATCTGGGGAGTATCCGTCATCAACTGGAAGAAATTGTCAATAAAGATCCTTTAACAGGGCTGCTCAACAGACGCGGGCTTTTTGAAACATTAACAGGTCTTGTCGATGCAAATAAACCATTTTATCTTTTCTTCTTTGATTTAAATGATTTTAAATATATCAATGATACCTTTGGACATGCAGTGGGCGACAATGTTTTGCTTCATTTTACCAAAGAAGTACTGCTGCGTACCCAAGATTTTTCGTATGCATTTGGACGTATCGGAGGAGATGAGTTTATTTTGCTTATTCAAGGTGAAGTAACTGACGAAGAAATAGATAAAAACTTTCATGAAATACATCAATCCTTACAAGCTACAAAACTCGTCAATGACGATACGTTCAAAATTTCCTTTAGCATGGGAATAGCACATTATCCCCATGACGGGCACAACATTGATGAACTTATCCATATTGCAGATAAAAAAATGTATGCAGACAAGGAACAGTATAAAATAATCAAAGGATCCGCAAAAAGAAAAGAATAATTGCACTCAAGTATTTTATTGATAAAAATAATACAAAAAAGCTCATGTTTATATGGGCTTTTTATATTGATTTTTCAGCGAAGAAAACGTATCCAAAATCAGCATTTTTTGCCGGACGGTTCATGGCTGTAATCCAAAACGGGGAAATCTTCACCCAGTTTTGCTTTAATAGCTTTTAACATAAGCCCCTTATTGGGACAGGGGAAACCAATAGGAGTTCCCTTTCCAATACAGGAGGCAAGCATAATAACCTCTGCACCGCGGTCACGAAGCATTTGTGCACGGGTTACTGCCTTTTTTCCCGGGCAGCCGCCGCAGCTTACAAACCCAACTATCTCACATGCTCCAATGCCATTTTCTGCAAGGGAACCGGAACCTTCTTGTGCTGTTGTAAAATCCCTTGTGCCGGGGCACATATCTTCTGTTTGCTGACAGCGAATAACACCTAGTTTTTTCATAACAAATCCTGCCTTCTCAAATTTAATGTCAGATTTACCCCAAAATCGGACAAAGTCAACCATTAAATTTTTTTTTCATATAAGCCTTTGACTTCTCCACATAAAAAGGTTTAGTATACCACGAACACATATACTGCATATAAGGAAAATCTATGTCCATAATTTATAAAAAAAGTGCTTCCCGTCCTCTTCTTCTGGAAGAAAGGGAACAACCGCAGCTTTACCGCGAAGTATTCCCCTATTCTAAAATAGGGCGTATAGAATTTGATGACGTCATTATTCCCCCGCGTCCTGCCAATCCTTTTTTTATTACTGATACCACCTTTCGTGACGGACAGCAGGCTCGCCCCCCCTATACGGTCAAGCAAATTGCCCGCATGTATGATCTTTTGCACAAATTAGGCGGAAAAAGCGGACTTATTCAAGCCTCTGAATTTTTTATGTATTCCCCAAAAGACAGAAAAGCTATTGAAACCTGCAGAGCAAGGGGCTATCGCTTCCCCCGCATTACAGGCTGGATCCGTGCCAATATTGAAGATTTGAAAATAGCCCGTGATATGGAATTTGATGAAGTGGGCATGCTGACCAGCGTTTCCGATTATCATCTCTATTTGAAACTTGGCAAAAACCGCCAAACTGCCATGAATGATTATCTCAAACTGGTAGAACAAGCCCTTGCATGGGGCATTGTTCCCCGCTGTCACTTTGAAGACATTACCCGTGCGGATATTTACGGCTTTTGCCTGCCTTTTGCAAGCAAGCTTATGGAATTATCCAAACAAGCCTCCATGCCTGTCAAAATCCGCTTATGTGATACTATGGGCTTTGGCGTTCCCTACAGCGGGGCTGCTCTTCCTCGTTCAGTACAGCGCATTGTCCGTGCCTTTACGGATGAAGCAGGCGTTCCCGGTGAATGGCTCGAGTGGCATGGACATAATGATTTCCATAAAGTTCTTGTCAACGGCGTTACAGCATGGCTCTATGGCTGCGGTGCTGTCAACGGCGCTCTGCTCGGTTTTGGCGAAAGAACAGGCAATACCCCCATTGAAGCCCTTGTCATTGAATATATTTCGTTAACCGGCAAAGACGAAGCAGCAGATACAACGGTTATTTCTGAAATTGCCGAATTTTTTGAAAACGAACTTGAATATAAAATCCCGCCAAACTATCCCTTTGTCGGAGCAGAATTCAATGCTACTTCTGCGGGTGTTCATATTGACGGCTTGGCTAAAAACGAAGAAATTTATAATATTTTTGATACAAAAACCATTTTAGGCAGACCTGTTCCTATTATCATTACGGACAAAGCGGGACGGGCCGGGGTTGCCTACTGGATTAATCACCATTTCAAACTTGAGGGTGACAGTAAAATCAACAAGCAGCATCCAAATATTGGCAAAATCTATACGGAAATTATGAAAGCCTATGAAGAAGGACGCAATACCTCTTTTTCCACACAGGAAATGCTTGTACTTGCCAAACGCTATTTCCCTGAACTCTTTGTTACAGAACTGCAAAAAATCAAGCGTCTTGCCGGCAGACTTGCTGCCCATATTGTTACAAAACTTGCCGGTGTTTGTGTTGCTGAAAGCGGCAATGCTGAAACCATACACGCTATGAAGCTCTTTGTGGAACAATATCCCTTTATCCAATTCCTGACGCTCAATAATACAAAGGGAGAATTGCTGGAAGCTGTTATCACAGACCCGACATATAATGAAAAATACGGTAATTTGCCGAAAAAAGGCTATGACTACTCTGACCGTGAATGGTTCAAAGCCCCTGTCAGCACAGGAAAATTGCATATCAGCGATTTATACCAATCCCAATACACGGGCAAACTGATTATCACCGTTGCCATGGCTGTAACCAACAGCACCGATGATATCACTGGGGTTTTATCTGCTGATATCCAACTGGAAGAAATCCTCAAGCGTGAAGCAGAACTGGAAGCTGCCGAACAAGCAGAAAATATTGAAGAATAGTGAGCCTTTCTATGAAAAAATCTTTTCTTATATTTCTTTTGACCCTTTTTCTTATGCCCTGTCATGCCCATGCTGTTTCTGCCGTATCCGAAAAAGAAGCATTTAAAAGCATGCTCATGGAAGTATTGAAAGAAAATCCGGACATTCTTTTTAACGTGCTGAAAGAAAACGACAGTGAGTTTATCAAAACCATTACAACCGCTTCAGAAACTTCCCGTACCAGAGATTTGGAATCACAGTGGAAAAAAGACAGCAAAGAACCCAAAACCTTTGCTGACGCCAAG
This sequence comes from uncultured Mailhella sp., assembly GCA_910577155.1. Taxonomy (GTDB): domain Bacteria; phylum Desulfobacterota; class Desulfovibrionia; order Desulfovibrionales; family Desulfovibrionaceae; genus Taurinivorans. The sequence continues at coordinate 12,106 of CAJTMS010000048.1, read as the reverse complement.
CGTCCGTATCTGGGGGACAGCAGTGCGCCGAACACCTTATATATTTTCTCTGACTTTCTCTGTACCTACTGCCAAAAAACAGCAGGCGTTGTGGAAACATTTATCAAAGAGCACAAAGATGTTAAGCTGGTTTTCAAAGCCTTTCCAAAATCGGATCAAGGCAAAGCCGCCCTCCGCTGGTTTTATTTAATGGGACAAAAAGATATGAAAAAAGCATGGCAATTGCATGATACAGTTTTTGTCCATCAGCAAGCCTATGCCGCTAACCCTTTGGAAGTTTTGAAAGAAATTGTCCGCCAACAAGGCTTAAACCCTGAACAATTTGCCGCTGAAGCGGAGAAAAAACAGGCTGAACTGGACGCACTTATCAATGAAGATATGAAAGAAGCGGAAAAATACCATGTTTCCGGCACACCCTATTTATTTATCAATAATCTTGTCCTCATTGGTACACAAAATTTAACCACTTTAGAAAGTGCATTAAAATTTTCCCTGAAAAAATAATTTAACAATCCTATGAAACCTTGCAGTATCCTCACCATTGGCAATTTTGACGGCGTCCATGTCGGGCACAGCCATATTATTAATCATTTAATAAAATTTGCTTCTTCCTCGTCCTACAGAGAAGAATTTTTTGAGGATAATCCCGCTCTTCGCAAACATTACCATTTGGATTTGCAAACAAATCCTGCTTCCGGTCTTTTGACCTTTAATCCTCACCCTGCAAGTGTTTTAGGCAATAAATTTTACATTCCGCTTATGCCCCATGAAAAACGCTTGCAAACACTCAAAAATTTTCCCCTGCACAGGGTTGAGGAACTGCCTTTTACAAAGGAATTTTCCCAAAAATCCAGCGAAGAATTTTGTGAGTTTCTCGTAAAAAAATACAATATCGCCATGCTCTTTATCGGACATGACTTCAAAATCGGACACGACAGAGCAGAGAGAGAAAAACTCATTGAACATGGGAAAAAATTGGGTTTTGCTGTCTATGCCCATGAACCGGTCCGCCTTGATACCGGGGAAGTCATAAGTTCCACCCAAATACGGGAAAACCTTTTAGCCGGCAATATCCAAAAGGCAAATTCCATGCTGGGTTATGCCTATACCCTTTCCGGGACTGTGCAGCATGGCTTCAACCGAGGAGGGAAACTCCTTGGCTTTCCAACGGCAAACCTTTTGGAAAAAACCCTTATTGTTCCCAAAAACGGGGTTTACGCCACAAAAGTAAAAATCTTTGATTCTCGTTTTGTGAAAAACAAGCAAGCCCAAGTTTTTCATGGCATGACGAATATTGGATATAACCCAACCTTTAACAATAATGCCCGAAGTATTGAAACGTGTATTTTTGATTTTGACGCTGATATTTATGAGAAAGACATTGAGATTTCTTTTTACCATTTGCTCAGGGAAGAAAGAAAATTTAATTCAATAAATGAATTAAAAGAGCAGCTTACAGAAGATAAGTACTATGCGCAAAAACTTTTAACCGGAAAATAGGTGACATAATGAGTGATATTACCCGTTTTGGTGTTTCCATAGAATCCCCTCTTGTGGAAGCATTTGACGCATGGAGTAAGAAAAAAGGGTTTGCCAACCGTTCCGACGCTCTTCGCCAATGCATGCGCAACGCCCTTCAGGAAGAATCCAACAGCAACCCTGATGCAAAAGTAAGCGGCGTATTAAGTATTATTTATGATCATCATAACAGTGACTTATCAAAAAAACTCACCGCTATGCAGCATGAAGTGCATGAAATTGTGATGACAAATTTACATGTGCATTTAGACTTGCACCACTGCCTTGAGGTGATGATTTTAAAAGGAAAAAACGCTGTCGTACAAGAGCTGGCGGACAAATTAGCCAGCGCACGCGGAATTTTACAGGCTCATCTTGCCATTACCAGTATTGATACCCTTGCTGCTTCCTGTCATGGCCATACAAACGAGGGCGAGCACACGCATACACATAACCACCATTAATCACAAATAAGATTTATTATGCACAATTCCAGTCCCCATTTAGAAGATGTCCAAAGTACAAAGGCTAAACATCCCCTCGCCATTGACAGAGTCGGAATAAAGGATTTTCATATTCCCCTTGTCGTGCGTGATCTTGCCCATGAAAAACAGCACAGCATTGCAAAAGTGGATATGAGTGTTGATTTGCCTGCTGATTTCAAAGGCACACACATGAGCCGCTTTATTGAGGCATTGGAAGAATGGCGGGAAAATGCAGAAGAAAAACTGGATTATGCGTCCCTCAAGGCTTTGCTTGAACAAGTCCGCAGCAAGCTCAACGCCCAAAAAGCGTTTATCAGCTTTGATTTTCCTTATTTTATCACAAAAAGCGCACCCGTCAGCGAGGCAAAAGCCCCTGTGTCCTATCAATGCCGTTTTACAGGAGAATGGGATAAAACATGGGAAAAACCCATTTTCCTTATTGAAATAGAAGTGCCTGTCACCACGGTTTGCCCTTGCTCCAAAGCCATTAGCGCTTACGGAGCCCATGGACAACGCACCTATATCAAAATGCAGATTAAACTTTCCAAATTTTCTTGGATAGAAGAATTTATCCACATTGCAGAAAAAGCCGGCTCTGCCCCCATCTATGCCGTATTAAAACGTCCTGATGAAAAATTTGTCACGGAACAAGCCTATGAAAATGCTTATTTTGTAGAAGATGTTGTCCGCAATGTTGCCTATAACTTAGATAATCATGAACATGTCGAATGGTACAAAGTTATTGTGGAAAGCCATGAATCTATCCACGGGCATAATGCCTTTGCAGTTATTGAAAAAAAATAAATTCTTTTTTAAGAACACAAGATATTTCAATCAACGTATCAGAGCAGTTCCTCATAAAATTCATACTCTTTTTGTATCAAGATTGAATTGACACAAAAAAAGCCGGCGCAAGCCGGCTTTTTTACATGCTATTTCTTCTCTTTTAGAGGAAGAAAATAAAGGTGGTAAGAATAAAGACAGGCCACAAAATACCAACTGACCAAACCATGTAGCCAAAGAAGCTGGGCATCTTGATGCCGCTGTTTTCAGCAATGGAACGAACCATAAAGTTAGGAGCGTTGCCAATATAGGTTACAGCACCCATGAATACCGCACCGGCAGAAATAGCGGAAAGGGTGCCCACATGATGCATAAGGTACTGCGCATCACCACCGGCAGTATTGAAGAATACAAGATATGTCGGAGCGTTATCCAAGAATGAAGAAAGGATACCTGTCATCCAGAAATACATATAGTTGAGCGGTTCACCGGTTGCGGGATCAGTAACCATGCTGATAAGGCTTGCAAGGCTTCCTTCCGTACCGGCACGTAAAATTACAAGAGCAGGTATCATACTCAGGAAAATACCAATAAAGAGTTTTGCCACTTCTGCGATAGGTTCCCAGTTAAAGTCATTGAGCTCACGGCATTGTTTGGAAGTAAACTTCATGGACAAAAAGACAACCAAAAGCAGGCAGATATCGCGGGTCACGTTTTGCAATTCAACAGGAATACCATAAACGTGGAATGTGACGCCGGGATTCCATGAACCGCTCATAAGAACAAGACCTACGATACAGGCAACAAATAAAAGGTTAATCTTCCCGTCTAAGCCAAGTTTTTCTGCATTGGCATTTTCAGAAGCTGCCGGTCTCGGAGAACCTTCTTTCTTATATAAAACAGTGTCAAGCAAGAAATAAATGACTAACAAAATAATGGAAATAAAAGCAGTTTTTACAAAAAGGTGCACAGTAGTCCAGAAGAAGCTGACGCCTTTTAAAAATCCTAAGAAAAGCGGCGGGTCACCAAGAGGAGTTAAAGAACCTCCAATATTTGCTACTAAGAAAATAAAGAATACAATTTGGTGTACTTGGTATTTGCGGTGTTTATTGGCACGGATAAGAGGACGGATAAGAAGCATGGCTGCGCCTGTTGTCCCAATCCAGCTCGCAATAATGGTACCGAAAGCCAAAAGCCCGGTATTCACAGCAGGAGTACCTACCAATGTGCCTTTCAGGCGAATACCGCCGGCAGCCGTAAAGAGTGAAAGCAAAAGAATAATAAAGGGCAGGTATTCAAGCAAAATGGTTTCCACAGCATAAAAGCTGACAAGCTCAAAACCAAAGACAAAGGTTGCAGGAACTAAGAAAGCAAGTCCCCAGAATATTGCAACTTTCCCAAAATGGTGATGCCAAAAATGAGGCACAGCCAATGGGCAAATAGCAATGGAGAGCAAAATACAAACAAAAGGAATCACCCAATAAAGTTCCAACGTTTTAGGAAACGCAGGGTGTCCCGATGCTAAAGCAACAGAAGGCAGCAAAAGCATTATAGCCAATAATGGCAGTAAAAAACGCATTTTAGGCATGAGTAAACACTCCTTATATAGTTATAAAGCCATATTAATTTATCATTAAAAATGTAAGCAAGCAAGTAAAAATCTTCACAATGAGCTCTTGCAGGGATTATTCTTGACAAGATTTAAAAGAAAACGCATATAACAAACATGGATACGAACTTGATACGGAAACTCACCCCCACTACGCACAGACAGGGCATTTATATCGCTGAACAGGGGAAAAAATATATTAATTTTTCGTCCAACGATTATCTGGGGCTTGGCACAAACGAAACGATACGAAAAAATTTTCTCGAACAAATCCTTGCCCTGCAAAGCCCCTATACAGAAAATCTTTTTGCTGAAGCTCTTTTTTCTTCCTCCTCTTCACGGCTTTTAAGCGGAAATTCCGCCCCCTACATAAGACTGGAAAGCTTTTTGGCAAACTGGTACGCAAAAGAAGCTGCCCTTCTTTTTAATTCGGGTTACCATGCCAATTTGGGAATTATTGCCGGGCTCATGCAAAAAGGCGACAGCATTTTTTCTGACAAGCTCAATCATAACAGTATAATAGCGGGTATAAAACAAAGCAATGCGGATTTTTACCGCTATAAGCACAGAGACTATACCCACCTTGAGGATTTACTCAAAAAACACCGCCATACCTATAAAAAAGCATTAATTATCACTGAATCCGTTTTTTCCATGGACGGAGACTGTGCGTCCCTGACAGATTTAATTTTTTTAAAAGAAAAATACCATTGCAAACTGATGCTTGATGAAGCCCACGGCATAGGAGTGTTGGGGAAAAAAGCACAGGGCTTGTGCAATGAAAAAGAAAATTACATTCCCCGCATTGATATTATTATGGGAGCATTGGGAAAAGCCATGGGCTCACAGGGAGCATATTGTGTCGCAGAGAAAGAAATTATCGATACCCTGATTAATTTTGCCCCCACCTTTATTTTTTCTACCGCCCTTCCCCCAATCCAAATTTTATGGACAGAGTACCTGCTGACGGCATGCATGGAGCATATTTTAAAGCAGCGGCAAAAATTAAAAACGCTTATGCAAGCCTTTTCCCTTTCTTCGCACATTGTTCCGGTTATTATCGGTGAAAATGACGCTGCCATACGTGTTGCCGGCCAGCTTCGAGAAAAGGGATTTTTTGTTTTGCCCGTACGTCCTCCCACAGTGCCCAAACATACGGCACGCCTGCGTCTTTCCCTTTGTGCGGATATGAAGCAAGAACACGTTGCACAACTTTTTTCGGAACTGGAAGCCTGTCAATGTTCACTGAATGGTTAGCAAAGGGACAGCGTCCCAGCTTAATTCTTTTTTTCAACGGCTGGGGCATGACAAAAAACAGCATTGCCCATTTATTGGAAGAAAATACCATAAGCAAAAATTATGACATTCTGCATATCTGCAATTATCAGGACCCCGATTTGCCGCAATTTGATTTTTCCGGATATAAAGATATTTATTTAATCGCATGGTCTATGGGCATTTATATGAGTACGCAGGTATCCGTTCCCTTTACGCAAAAAATCGCTTTTTGCGGAACAGGCAATCCTATTGACAGAAAAGAAGGGATTAGTCCAAGGACATACCGGCTCACCATAACATCTTTTTCCGAAAAAACTATGCCTGCATTTTGTGATAAAATCGGCTTTCCTCCGGACAGCACACGAAGTGCAAAAGAATTGCAGCAGGAGCTTATTGCTCTCCAAAACTATGCGTTTCCCAAAACAGCTTTTTTTGATTGTGCTTTTATTGCGGAAAATGACACGATTTTCCCCCGAGAAGCACAAGAACTGTATTGGTGCAAATACGCCAAAAAGACCATACACCTGCAGACTAAGCATTATCCTTTTCGGATTTTTTCCTCTTTTCGGGAAATTATCACTATGGCAAAACATTCTTGATATGGCAGGAAATATCCATGCATACTCTCACTCTTAACAAAAAAACAATAGCGAATAATTTTTATAAAAGCCGCTCCGTGTATGAAGAAAATGCTCTTGTACAAAGGAAAATGGCACAAAAGCTTGTTTCGTTTTTAGATACTTCCTATGATACGGTTTTAGAAATCGGATGCGGAACCGGTATGCTCACGAAACTGGTATATGGTTCCTGCCATTTTAAAAACTATTATGCTATTGATATTATAGAAAAAAATAAGGAATTTTTAACTGAGGGATTTCCCAAACTTCACTATACATGCTTTGATATGGATATGATAGAAAACTTTTGCCCGGGACAAAATTTCGATTTAATCCTTTCCAATGCTGCTATCCAATGGAGTACAAATCCAAAACTATTAATCCAAAGCTGCATGGAACGCCTGAACCCGCAGGGAACCCTTGCCCTTGCATTTTTTGGCGAAAAAAATTTCTCTGAAATAAAGGATATTTTTAACGTCGGGCTCACCTATTTAAGCCAAGATGAGCTCAATGAAATTGGCAAAAAATATGATATTGTGCATAGCTCTCAGGAAATACTGGAACTGCATTTTCCTGATACCATAAGCCTGCTGCGGCATATCAAAAACACAGGAGTCGGCGGAATGAGCCGCACTGCTGTCAAAAAAGAGCATTTAAGGCAGTATGCCCAAAAACACCAAAATATTTTAACCTATAATCCTGTCTATTGTATCCTGAAAAAGCACAGCTAAATTTTCTGCAGATAACACATCCACTTCCGGAATACAAAAAAGAGGCGTCTGCGTGTACGCGGCTATTTCTTCACACACATGCCGTACAGCAATATTCTCTGTCTTTTGGGGAAATTTGTTTAAAAGAATTCCTTTTACCTGCAGTCCGTACGTTTTTGCAATGCTGTCTGTCATTAAACAATGATTGACAGTGCCAAGCAGAGAACGAGCCACAATCACGCACGCAAGCCCAAGGCTTTTTATCACATCTGCCATGGTTAAGCCTTTATCAAGCTGCACCGGGCAAAGCAGGCCCCCTGCCCCTTCCACCAGCACAATATCGCATTTTTTTTGCAAATCCAAAAAGTCGGTCTGTATTTTGTCCATGAAAAAAGAGCGGTTTGCCAGTTTCAGCGCTAAAGCGGGAGAACATTCCCCCTCAAGCAAATAAGAACACCCGCAAAGAAAAGTGTCGGAAAATTTTTGCATGAGCGCCAAGTCAGGGGCAACAAGTTTTCCTTTTTCAGGATATGCCCCGCTTTGCAGCGGTTTATACACTCCCACGCTGTACCCTGCTTTTTCCAAGGCAAGAGCAAGGGCAAGAGTCACAATACTTTTTCCAACGTCCGTATCCGTACCTGTAATAAAAAGACTTTTGCCTGCCAAATTTTTGGAGCAAGTTTTTTTCTCCATTATCCCAGTACCTCACGCATAGAATCATAGGCAATTTGCAGGAGTTTTTCGATTTCTTCCTCAGTAATCACATAGGGAGGCATAAAATACATGCAATTCCACATGGGACGGAGCAAAGCACCGCGCCTAAGCCCTGCATGGTAAATCTTTTTACCGATTTGCTCTTCATAGGCAAAACTTTCTTTTGTCTTTTTATCCTTGACAATTTCCACAGCACTGACCATGCCCCATTGCCGTATATCCCCCACATGGGGATAATCGGCAAAGCGTTCCAAGCCCTTTTTAAACGCTGCTATTTTTGGTTTGAGATAGTTTTCCATATCCAGTTCCTGCAAAATCTTCAAATTCTCATTTGCCACCGCACAGGCAAGGGGATTTGCCGTAAAACTGTGTCCATGGTAAAAGGTTTTCATGCCGTCTTTATCATCATCATAAAAAGCATAATAGAGTTCGTCCGTGCAAAGCGTCACAGCCAAGGGCAAAAATCCTGCTGTCAGGGCTTTAGCAGAACACACGATATCAGGCACTATACCCGCATGTTCATAGGCATAGAGCTTTCCTGTGCGGTAAAACCCCATAGCCACTTCATCATCAAGTAAAAGAACATGATAGTTGTCGCAAAGTTCCCGAAGCTTTGTCAAAAACTCTGCCTTATACATAATCATGCCGCCGGCAGCCTGGATGAGCGGCTCAATGATAATGCCGACAATTTCTTCATGCTGTGCCCTGAGGATTTTTTCAACACCCTGCAAACATTCGCATTGACAGCTTTCCTGTTCTAATCCGCAGGGACAGCGATAGCAATAAGGGCTTTTTTCACGGATAATATCAAATAAAAGCGGACGGTAGACCTTATGATACATATCAATGCCGCCCACGGAAACAGCCCCCAAGGTATCGCCATGGTAGGCATTTTCAAAGGCAATAAATTTCTTTTTGCTGCTTTGCCCTTTGAGCTGCCAGTATTGATATGCCATTTTGAGGGCTACTTCGACAGCCGTTGAGCCATTATCGGAATAAAAAACGTGTTTGAGTTTATTGTTGACCATGGTCACAAGTTTTTTTGCCAGAGAAATTGCAGGCTTATGCGTAAAACCCGCAAAAATAACCTGTTCTATGGTTGTTGCCTGTTCGTATAATGCCTTTGCAAGCCTTGGATTTGCATGTCCTAAACTATTGACCCACCATGAAGAAACAGAATCTATATAGCGATTGCCGTCTATATCTTCAATGTAAATGCCTTCACCTTTGACAATACAAATGGGCTTATCCTCACCCTCGTATTGTTTCATTTGCGTAAAGGGGTGCCAAATATAGGTTAAATCATCATTGATCCAGTTTTGCCGTTCCAAGTCCCGCTCCGTCATTATGCGCTCCATTTACAATAAACTTTCGTATACGCCCAGTATCCGAATATCATAGCAAAATTCTTTTAATGCCTGCATAAGATCAGGTTTTTCCCGTAAGTCCGCCTGTGCGTCAGCAAAGAAACGGTATTGCCAAGCACTGCCCTCAAGCCTGTTATAGGCGGGTCGGGATTCCAATTTTGACAAGTTCACATCGTTTGCCTGAATAATTTGCAAAACCTGTGACAATGCTCCTGCTTTATCCACAACGGTAAAGGTAAAGGAAGTCTTAGGATTTTTGAGCAAAACAGAATTTTGTTCTTTTGCTATCAAAGCAAAACGGGTCACATTTTCTTTGCTTGAGGCAATATCCTTTGCTAAAACCTGCAGGCACACATCGCCGCTGCAAAGCTCCGTCAGCCGTTCATGCCCGACAGTTCCTGCATTTTCTTCTGCCAGTGCCCGTTTTGCAGCTTCTGCCGTGGAACTCATTTCCACAAGTTTTGCCTTAGGGCAATTTCTCTGCAAAAATACATGGCTTTGCATAAGTGCCTGCGGATGAGAATAAATCACCTCAATGCTTGCCAAATCCGTATTTTTAGAAAGCAGGCACTGACAAATACGGCTGTAATGCTCGGCAATGATGGAAACGGGATATTCCTCAAACAAGTCAAGACATTGTCCCACCGTTCCCTGCAAAGAATTTTCTAAAGGCACCAGCCCGCATTGCACCTCTCCTGCATGCACCTTTGCAAAAATGGTATTGAAATCAGGGCAAGGCACAAAATCAAGACTTTTTCCCATCAGCTCCTGTCCTGCAAAATGGGAAAACGTACCCACAGGTCCTAAGAACGCCAAGGACGTTTTTTTCTGCAGCGACCGGGAACAGGAAAAGATTTCCGTCCAAATATGGGCAATGCTTTCAGCGGGGAGTTTCTGTCTGCCGTCCTTTGCACTGTCTGTTTCCTGCAGGGCACTATTTAATGCCTGCAAACGGACAATGATTTCTTTTTCGCGGGCAGGATAAAAAATTGTTCCGCCCTGCTTTGCCTTTGCAACTTCTTTACTCAAATACGCTCTTTTATGCAGCAGAGCCAAAAGCTCGTCATCAAGCGTATTTATTTTTTCGCGTAATTGCAGTAATGCGTCTTTATCCATGCCAAGTTATTCCGTAATATTTTCGTCGATACGCATACCAAAATGACGTCCTGCAGAATCCAAATGACAGAGCACTTCATCACCTTCTTTCAGGGTCACGACACTGACAGGCTTGCCGTCTTTGCCGACCAAACGGATTGTTTCCGCATTTTGCAGGAAAATGTCGCCTTTTTTGCCGTCCTTTGTTTTTGCTTCAATCATCAGCATGGGACGCACTTCCACTTTCACCCGTCCAACAACAGCGCCTTTGCACTGCCCGTTTTTATCCACAATCAAAACTTCCGTACCGGAACCGAGTTCCTGCAGATAACTTGTCTTATCATTGGGCATCATGGCATAGGCATGCACACCCCCGGCATTGACACGAAAAGGTCTGGAGTTCACATATTCGTTATCTTCCGTTTCTGCATGCACAAGGAAGGTAAAAGCGGAGGAATTGCCGCAAAGCATGCCTTGTCCCATTTCCAGAACAGACAGGGTATCAACACAAACCCTGTGTCCTAACCCTACACTTTGGATTTTGGTAACGGTTGCCGCTTCAAGGCTCATGGCTTCGCTTCCTGTTTGGGCTAATTCCATAATTTTGCGGATATCAGAAAGCCCCTCAGAGGAAACAATAATTTTTTCAACGCCCCGTTCCAAAATGCCAAAGGCAAGCTTTGCCTCTGCATAGGAATTAACCGTAAGGCAAACAGCAGAAACAATGTCAGGTTTTGCCAAAAGATTTTCCACAGGGATAATCTCGTACTTGGTCAAGGTCTGCAGCTGGCTCGGATTTTTCCGTACTGCTTCTTCATAGGCAAGTTCATCTTCTTTTTTATCCAGAGCAAAACGCTTTACGTTTGCACTGCCAATAAACTGTACTCTTGCCAAACCTTTTATCTCTTCAATATACGCATCATCGGTAATAATACCGTCAACGCCTGCCTCAAGAGCAAGCAGCACCGTATCTTTATCGAAGGGGAGAATTTCAGCAAAAACAGTACGTTTCATTATTTATCTCCCATTTCTTGCAAAGCGTGTTCCATGGTCCAGTCCTCATGCACGATACCGCGAAGCACGCGAACCAAATCTCTTCTGTTGGGATGCTGGAAAACGTTGCGTCCTACGGATAAACCGGAACCGCCGGCTTTGAGGGAGTCATGCACAACCTGTAAAAAGTCTTTTGTGGAATTCATTTTTGCTCCACCGGCAATGACAACAGGAATACAGCAGGATTCGACAACATGGGCAAAACTGTCCATATCACCGGTATAAGGAACTTTTACCACATCAGCACCAAGTTCAACTCCCACTCTTGCGCAGTGTGCGACAAGTTTCGGATCATAAGAGTTTTGAATTTTTGGACCGCGGGCATAAACCATGGCAAGAAGCGGCATACCCCAGCGTTCTGTCGCTTCACTGACTTTACCCATTTGTGCAAGCATATCGCGCTCCAGTTCATCGCCAATATTAACATGGATAGAAACAGCGTCAGCACCAATGCGGATAGCTTCTTCCACTGTGCCTACCAAAGTTTTTGAATTTGCATAGGGGGATAAATCCGTTGAAGCAGATAAATGCACAATAAGCCCCAAATCTTTGCCGTATGTTCTGTGTCCGCAGCGCACCAAACCTTTGTGCATAAGCACTGCGTCAGCTCCGCCGATAGACATATCCTGCACAGCCTCACGCATATCAACAAGACCTTCACATGGTCCAATGGAAACACCGTGGTCCATTGGAACAATAATACAACGATTGGTTTCACGATTAAAAATACGTTCTAAGCGAATTTTTTTACCCATACTCATAGCCATTTCTCCTTTTGCTGTGTGGATATTTTTATTTTTTTTCGCTTTGTTATAGTTTCAGGTTGATTTTATAACTATAGAATATAATTATAAAATTTTCTTTTTATGGGGGAAAT
>CAJTMS010000047.1 GCA_910577155.1 uncultured Mailhella sp. | reverse complement strand
ATTACAGTAATAAAAAAAGCTCTTGCGAGCTTTTTCTATGCTTTTGGGGCAAATTTTTCTGCCATTCCCTTGACTAAAATTGTTGCCAAATTCAACGGCAGGGAACTGTCTTTTGCCATCTTTGCAAGTACTTCCATAATAGAAAGTTTTGGTGCTCCATGCCGCGGATACAATAAATCCACAAAGGTATCAACGACAATGGCATAACAGCCGAATTCAGAAATTTTATCCCCTCCCATGCGGGTTGGATAGCCGGAACCGTCAATACGTTCATGGTGCTGAACAACAGTATCGATAGTCGCAGGAAATGTTATGCCAAATTTATTCAATAAAATAGCACCTTGGCGCACATGTACCTGATATTTTTCCGTTTCTTCCTTATTGAGAGGGGTTGTTTTATTCACAATATGCTGCGGCACCTTACTCAATCCTATATTATGCAAAATCAATCCCAGCGCCAGCCGTTCAAAATTTTTTCTGTTTGGTTCTTTGTTTGCTGCAAAATAAAGCCATGCTCCAACAATAAGAGAAACAACCCCATGGACTGCCACGTTAAATTCTTCCACCTGTGTAATTTTCGGCAAAAATGCATTGATGTGGTTAGGATCTTTCCAAAGATATTCACAAAAAACCATTACATCTTTGTAGAGCGGCGTATAGTAGTTTTCAAGCGGCTGTTCATACAAGTTAGTAAGCCGCATTTCCAGAGCTTGAAATAAGATCTGTACAATTTCCGCTTCCAGTAAATTGGAGTTAAAAAGCACCAGTTCTGCTTGTTTGGCAATCAAATCAACATAAATATATTGGTCGCTCCGGGAAACAAATAAAATACCCTGTTTGCATGCCTCTGTAATTTCTTCCAATGCTTCATTGCTAAGGCGCGCATTTTTTTGCGCAACAGGATAGAGCTGAGCAATATCTTCTTTAAAAATGAATAAATCAACCTGCGGGCGATATTTTGGAAAACTTTGCAAGATTTCCATGCTTATTGGATAATATTCTTCACAAATAGAGTTTTTGGTTTTGTTATTACTCATTTTTTTGCCTGTTTTGTGTAAATTTTTACTAAGTTAGTGCCCAGTGCCTGTAAATGAGGCGGCTGGTCACCCACAGTAAAGACAATTTTTGCACCATGGGGAAATACGGAAAATTCATCAACAAAATCTTGTACACGTACCAAATGGCTGGCTTCATCAGAATTTTTCACAAAAAACGGTGTTACACCCCATGCAAAATTCATTTTATGCAAAACATTTTTATCCACTGTCAAGGCATAAATTAAATGTTTTGGGCGGCAGGAGGAAAGATAAAAAGCACTTTTTCCCGAACGGGAATGAACAACCAAAGAATGGGCATTTGCTTTTTCTGCAAGCAGACAAGCAGAATATGCCAAAAATTCCGGCAGTCCGCAGCTAAATTCAGGGGTTTTTAATTTTGTATTGGCAAGATAATATTCTTCTGCTTCTGACGTAATTTTCCGCATATAACTAACTGTTTCAACAGGATATTCACCCATGGCAGTTTCTTCTGAAAGCATAACGCAGTCAGCACCGTCAAAGACAGCATTGGCAACGTCAGTTACTTCTGCACGGGTCGGGCTGTTTGCATGAACCATGGAAAGAAGCATCTGCGTTGCTACAATAACAGGCTTTGCCGCTTTATTGCATGCTTTGATAATACGTTTTTGGATAGAAGGAAGAAGGGGGAGCGGACATTCAATGCCCAAATCTCCGCGGGCAACCATGATAATATCACTTTCTTCAATGATTCTGTCCAGATTATCAATTGCCATTTGCCGTTCAAGCTTGGAAACAATTGGTAAATCGGCACCTAATTCTTTCATTTTCTGCCGCAGCAGAATAACATCTTCCGGAGTTTGGACAAAAGAAAGCGCCACGGCATCAACCCCAAGTTCAATGCCGGTTGCTAAATTTTGTTTATCTTTTTCGGTCAGAGCCGGTAAATTAATCGCCTTATTAGGAATGGCAAGCCCTTTTCTGGAAGTAATAATTCCATAGTTTTTTGCTTCAAGCAAAACACCATGCTCCAAACATTCTTTTACTTCAAATTGTAAAGAACCGTCAGCTAAAACAAGAATTTCCCCTATTTTCAATTCTTTAATAATTTCATCATATTCAAAAGGAATAAAAGGATATTGGTCGGATTTTTTTTCTTTGCCAAGATAGAAAATATCTCCTATCTGTACTTGGTAGGAGTCTACATCAAGCATACCGATACGAATTTTAGGACCGGGCAAATCTTGTAAAATGGTAAGGCTTACGCCGAGTTTTTTTTCTATATCACGAATAGCAGCAATAACATTTCTAAAAAACTCTTTATTTCCGTGTGAAAAATTTAAACGAAAAATATTAACACCCGCTTTTGCCAATCCATAAAGCGTTTCTTCTTTTGCAGAATTTGGACCAATAGTAGCTATGATTTTTGTACGCATATTTTCTCCTTGGTTGAAAAAAAGATAACAAAATTTCTTTATCTTGTCGAGAGAAGGCAGGTAATTATTGAAGATTAATATCAATCTTTATTAATAAAAAATACTGATTATAATTTTTTAAAATAATTATAGGAGGATACAAAAAAATATTTATTTCTTGACAAAAGCCATAAATAGTGAAAGAGTGGAAAAAAGTGGTAAGAAGTGGATTAAAATGAATTTCAGAGGAAGATCACAACGCAGTTTGGACCCTAAAGGTCGCTTTATGCTTTCCCCGGAATATAGGGAAAGTCTTTCTCTGCGTATGCAAAAAAATGAAAATGGTCTTTTTGCTCCGCAAAATACCGCTCCTGTCAAACCGCAGGAAGAGTTCAATTCCCTCGATACAGAAAAAGCAGAAATCAAAGTTGTTATTACAACCTATGATAATTGCCTTGTTGCCTATCCATGGCTTGACTGGCTCAAACTCGAAGAACAATTTACCAAAATAGCCAATCCTTCTTCCAATGTGCGGGCTTTCCGCCGTTTATTTATTGGCGGTGCAGAAGAGCAAAGTCTTGACGCACAAGGAAGAATACGCTTGTCACAAGAACATCGTGAATACGCACACTTAGATAAAGAAATCACAATAGTAGGTCTTACCAACCGCTTTGAGATTTGGAATCCGACCCTGCTCAAACAAGGTACGGAAGAAATAGATTTTAATGCGGTAAGCGCTGAACTCAATGACAGCGGAATTGATTTTGCTTTATAGAGTTGCCTTATGACTGTAACCGCTCAAAATGCAAACCATGTTTCTGTATTATTACAAGAAGTTATCAAGGCTTTAATGTGTGAAGAAAACAGAGCTTGTAAAAATCCTTGGTTTTTGGACGGGACACTGGGTTTGGCAGGTCACAGCAAGCTGCTGCTGCAGGAATTTTCCAAGCTCGGCATACAGGCAAATCTTTGCGGTTTAGACAGAGATCCGGACGCTCTCACCAGAGCCTGTACCAATCTGGAAGAATTTAAAAGTCAGTGTCACCTTTTTGAAAGTGACTACGCATCTTTTGAAACTATCCTGCCCGAAATCCACTCTCCTCTTTTTAACGGGGTCTTGCTTGATTTAGGCGTCAGCTCCTTACAGCTTGATGTTGCGGAACGCGGCTTTAGCTATCATAAGGAAGGACCGTTAAACATGCGCATGGATAAGGGATATCTGCCCCAAAAAGAAGCAAAGCCATGGTCAGAAACAGCTTACAGTTTCGTCAATAAAGCAGATTTTAACACCCTCAAGCATGTTATTGAAGAACTGGGCGAAGATCCCCAAGCAGGCAGAATTGCCCGTGCCATTCTTGACAAGCGTCAGGAAAAACTCATTGAAAATACAAAAGAGCTTGCCGACATTGTTTACTATGCCTATCCTGCAAAATGGCGTGCAAATGCAAGAAATCACCCTGCAACACGTACCTTTCAGGCCATTCGCATGTATGTCAACGATGAACTCGGACAGCTCAGCCGATTTTTAGATAAAGTTATTGACCATGTCGCCCCTCATGGCATTATTGTCGTTATCACCTTCCATTCCTTGGAAGACAGAATTGTTAAGCAAAAATTTAAAGAATGGGCAACAGATTGTATTTGCCCCGCACACATACCCGTTTGCATCTGCAGCCATAAAAAACTGGCTGATAACCTCACCAAAAAGCCTATTCTTCCCACCAAAGAAGAATGTATCGCCAATCCCCGTGCCGGCAGTGCAAAGCTCCGTATCGCTCAAAAAATAGGATAGGTGCAATATGTCAGAACAACAAGAAACGCAAGCTCCTGTTCTTCCCCGCAACAGCCAAAATTCCGGTATTTGGGGTTTATGCATGATTATTTCCCTGCTTTTTAGCCTTGCAGCAGGTGTTGCCCTTATTTGGATTAGTATTGCCCGCAATGATCTGGGCTATGAAATTTTTAAACTGCAAAAGGAAATAGATAACGGTTTGGCCCATATTACAAAGCTGGAAGTGGAACGGGACAGTCTGCTTTCACCCTATGTACTCCATGAAAAAGCAAAAAATTTAGGCTTGCGTATTGCCGATCCCGGGCAAATAAGAAGATTGATTGACTAGGTATTTGCGTATGATGCGATTACAACAAAATACCGGCTTACGCCGTAAAAAATCAAAGCCAAATACCAAAAAGGCAAATGCTCCAAAACCGGCAAAAAGAAGCTGGATACCGAAGAACGTGCCGCAATTTGACAGCTCAAAAATTCGTTTTCAAATTGTAGCCCTCGTTTTTATTGTTCTGTGGACAATTCTCTGGGGCAGGGCTTTTTACTTGCAGATTGTCATCGGTCCGGATCTGCGAACCATGTCCTCGAAACAGCATCATTTTACCCAACTGGTGGAAGCAAAACGGGGAAATATTTACGACAGAAACGGACAAATTTTAGCCCGCAGCATAGAAGCAAAATCCGTATATGCACACCCGAGACAAATAGAAGACGCTGATTTTACAGCAAAAACCCTTGCCCCTATCTTAGCTCTGGACGAAAAAAAACTTGCCGAACGGCTCAAGCAGGATAAATCATTTCTTTGGCTCAAAAGAAAAATTGATGATGCGACAGCAACAGTCATTCAAAAAAGTAATCTTACAGGTATTGGACTCAGCACTGAATATGAGCGTGTCTATCCCTATAAACATTTGGCAGGACAGCTCCTTGGCTTTGTCGGTGTTGACAATAATGGTCTTGAAGGGGTAGAACGCTCTTTTAATGACGTTCTGGTGGGTAATTCACAAAAACAGGTTGTTCCCCGTGACATAGCCGGACGGGCTCTTTATGATATCAACGATACGGAAAGCCGCGGTGAAGATTTATATTTAACCATTGATGTGCAGCTGCAGTTTATTGCCGAAGAAGTTATTGCAAAAGCCGTGGAAACCAATAGTGCAAAATGGGGCGGCGTGCTCATTGCTGACGCAAAAACAAGCAATATTCTGGCATGGGCGCAATATCCTTTCTTCAATCCCAACAATTTTAGAAATTATCCTGCTGATATTTATAGGAACAGGCTTGCTGCTGATGCACTGGAGCCCGGTTCTACTTTCAAGCCTCTTATCATTGCAGGAGCACTGGAAAATAAAATTATCAATCTTGATACAAAATTCAATACGGAAAACGGTGTCTGGACACTGGACCATATTAAAATTGGCAAAAATAAAACGCCCTTTACCATTGGAGATGACGGACGTGCCTACAAAGAACTGACTGCCGAAGAAATCCTTGCTTATTCCAGTAATATCGGCATGGCTAAAATTACCCAGACCATGGGCGCAAAAATAACGCGTCAGTTTGTCCTTGACCTTGGCTTTGGAAGTACCACAGATATAGGACTGACAGAAAGCAAAGGTATTATCCGCCCCCTCAGGGATTGGAGCGAGGCTGACCTCCTCTCTACCGGTTTTGGGCAAAGTATTTCCGCAACTGCCTTACAAATGGTGCAGGCATTCAATATTCTCGCCAATGACGGAGAACGCGTCCACCTCCATATTGTTAAAGATGAATCCAGTGAAAATGTTGCAGAGCAGCGCGTCTTCAGCAGAAAAGTTGCCCGTGATGTACTGAAAATGATGGAAACCGTTGTAGACGGCAACGGAACAGGCAGAAATGCCCGTATCCCCGGTGTTCGTGTTGCAGGTAAAACAGGAACAGCGCAAAAAGCAACATCCATCGATAATACCGCCGGATATGGCGATAAACGTATGGCTTCCTTTATCGGCATAGTCCCTGCGGATAATCCAAAGTATATTATTTATGTTCTTCTCGATGATTTAGATAAAAACTCCTACGGCGGACGTTTAGCCGCACCTGTTTTTCAGGAAATTGCCCAAAGGAGTATGGCTTACAGCGGGGATTTGCCTGACGTTATTTTTGCCAGTGAATCAGACTCGCTGAGCGGTGTCAGTTTAAAAACAAAACCGGCTAAACAGCAAAAAGTAAAGCAAGGTATTGTTCCTGATGTGACCAATTTAAGCCTAAAAAGGGCAATGGAAATTTTCAACGAATTTGGACAATTACCGGAAATTGTCGGCAATGGCATGTATGTTGTCAAGCAGGAACCGCCCGCAGGCACACAGGTGATTATCCGTGACGAAAACAAAAAAGAAAAAATACTAGCCCATACCTACAAGCTGTATCTCTCTCTGCCGGCAGAACAAGAGAATGCAGCAGACAACGTTAAAGAATTAGAACAGGCAAATACAGCCAAAAAAAATCATGAAGGAACAAAAAAATGATACGCACCTTTTCTGATCTTATTGCATTAATGGAAAAAAATGCATTGTCTCTTGCCACTGACTCAAGAAAAGCTGAGGAAAACAATGTGTTTGTTTTCCTGCCGCTCGCTCAGTCTTCGCACAAGGGCATTCAATATCCTTCAATCGGTTTTATTGCAGACGCCATTAAAAATGGTGCAAAATACATTGTCTTGACCGAAGAAAATTATACAAATTTTAAAAATGAATATCCTTTACCGGACGAAATTTCTTTTACTTTTGTTGAAAACACCCGTTCTGCCCTTGGAGAACTTGCACAAATTGCCTTTGGGACAAAAAATTATCCCATACCTGTTCTTGCCGTAATTGGTACCAACGGCAAAACCACATCCAGCTATTTGCTGGAACATTTATACAAATCCTGCGGAAAAAATCCTGCTGTCCTTGGCACAGTCAGCTATCACTGGCAGGGGCATTTTGAAGATGCACCCCTTACCACTCCTGACTGCCTGACATTGCATAAAGCTCTTTCCGACATAAAAAAAGCCCATTGCGATGTTGTGATTATGGAAGTTTCATCTCACGCCCTTGACCAAAACCGTGTTGCCGGCATTGAATTTGACGGGGCAATATTTACCAATCTTACCCAAGATCATTTAGATTATCACGAAAACATGGAAAACTATTTTCAGGCTAAGGCTAAAATTTTCCTTGAAATGCCAAAGAAAAACAAGGCGATGAGCATTTTTGGCAACGATACATACGGACAGCGCTTAATTGACCTTTGCCCGACGGCTATTCCTTTTTATTTACACCCAAAAGGCTCTGCTGACTGCTCCTGCATAAAAACAGATACGCCCATTTTACACGGGCAGCTCAAAGCGAATTCTCCGCAAGGACTTGTTATTGAACATTGTTTTAATGGCGAAAAATGGGAATTATCAACACACCTTGTGGGAGAACACAATGCCTGCAATATTCTTGGTGTTGAATGTCTTGCCCTGCAGCTGGGCTTTAGCATTGCAGACTTGCAGAAACTTTCCACCTTTGCCGGCGTGCCCGGACGCCTTGAACGCATTTATGATGAAAAGAAAAATATCAGCTATTTTGTGGATTATGCCCACACTCCGGACGCTCTGGTTCATGCACAGGACGCCTTACGCAAAGCAGGCTTTAACCGCATAGTCACCGTGTTTGGCTGCGGCGGCGACAGGGACAGAACCAAACGCCCCCTTATGGGAAAAGCTGTCGCAGAAGCAAGTGACATTGTTATCCTCACCTCTGATAATCCGAGAACAGAAAATCCGGAACAAATACTCGATGATATTATGCCGGGACTTGTCACAGCAAAAGAAGTTCACCGCATTGCCAACAGAAAAGAAGCCCTGCAATTTGCAACGAAAACAGCCCAAAACGGTGATGCTGTCCTCATTGCAGGAAAGGGGCATGAAACCTATCAAATTATTGGAAAAACAAAACACCATTTCAGCGATCAGGAAATCATAAAGGAAGAATTATGCAAATAAAACTTTCTGAAGCTATCGAGAATTGCAGCGCTGCACTTTGCTATGAAAAAAACTGTGATGACGTATTCTTTGACGGTGCTGCCTCTGACAACAGGCTTGTCAAAAAGAATAATCTTTTCGTGTGCATAAAAGGCGAGCATAACGACGGACACAATTTTGCAAAAGATGCGGTTGAGCGCGGTGCAAGTGTTATTCTGGCGGAAAGAAATCCTTTTGAAGGCAATCCTCCCGTTCCTGTTTTACTGGTGGAAAACAGTGTCAAAGCCCTTGGGCTTCTTGCAAAATATGCCCGCATGCGTTTTGGAGAAGATAAAAGCAAAAAAGTTATCGCCATCACAGGCACAGCAGGAAAGACATCGGTCAAAGAGCTGCTTGCTCATATTTTGAGTATGGAAAAGGATTTATCTTTCAATGAAAGCAAAGTGGCAAAAAATCCCCTCAATTATAATACGCAGATAGGCATGCCTGTTTCCGTTCTCAACGCAACGGGTGAGGAAAAATACTGGGTTTTTGAGCTGGGTATCAGTCATACACAAGACATGGACGAGCTAGGCAGAATTTTATGGCCCGATATGGCAATAATTTTGAACGCTGCCAGCGGGCATACGGAAGGTCTGGGCGATATGGGCGTTGCCTATTACAAGGCACAGCTTTTAAATTTCCTGCCCAAGGACGGTTCTGCCTATGTGAGCGGCGATTATCCGGATCTTTTTGTTCATGCTTATTATAATAAAGAAAATACAAAATTTTTTAGCACTTCGTCTAAAAAAATTCCCTATCGGGGCAGATATCTTGGCGTCACGGACGAAGGCTTTGGAAAATATCTCCTCAAAACACCTGCGGAAGAATTTGAAGCGGAAAGCATTTACGTGGGTGAATACGGAGCAGAAAACTGCATTGCAGCAGCAGGTCTTGCTCTGGAACTTGGCTTTAGCATTGAGCAAATCCAAAAAGCCATGAAAACCGTGCAGGCTCCGCAAATGCGTTTTAATAAACACAGCTATAAGGCGTGGACTATTATTGATGACACGTATAATGCAAATCCCCTTTCCACTGCACGCATGATTGAATCTGCCCATGAACTGGCTAAAAATCAGGACTTTATCCTCATGCTCGGCGAAATGGGAGAATTGGGGGAACTTGCCGAGCAAGAGCATATCAGCCTTGGAGAAATTATTGCCGAAAATAATCCCCTTGCTGTTTATTTCAAAGGTTCTGCAGCAAAGGCGGTACAAAAAGGATTAGCTGGTAAAAACTATGCAGGTATTTTCAAACCTGTTGAAAATACAGAAGAATTTATTAAAGACGTCAGCAATCTTCCCCTCAGGCATGAAAAACATCTCATCGTATTCAAAGGATCACGTTTTAACCATTTGGAAGAATATGTAAAAGCCTTTATGGAGCAATGCAATGCTTTATAATTTTCTTGTACCGCTGACCGACTATTTTTCATTTTTCAACCTGCTGCGCTACATCAGTACGCGTACGCTCGGGGCTATGTTTTTTGCGCTTATCCTCACTATTTTAGTGGGACCGTTTTTTATCCGTATTCTGCATAAGCTCAAATTCGGACAGCAAATCCATGAAGACGTTGTTGTTCACCAAAAAAAGGCAGGAACGCCCACCATGGGGGGTATACTCATTATCTTCGGCACGCTTTTGTCTACCCTGTTTTTTGCTGATTTAACCAATCATTATATTTGGCTTACGCTTTTTGTTTTTATTGGGTTTGGCTTTATCGGTTTTGTGGACGATATGTGTAAAATCAAACATCACAAGAACTTAGGCATTAAAGCAAGAACAAAATTTTTGGAACAGCTTATTATCGCAAGTATCTCCCTCATTCTGATGCTAAACTTTTCAGGCTATCCAACCTTTTTATCCATCCCCTTTTTCAAACAGTTTGTGCCTGATTTAGGCATATTTTATATTGTTTTTGCTGTCATTGTCCTTGTCAGTTCTTCCAATGCCGTCAACCTGACAGACGGTTTGGACGGACTGGCGATTCTTCCTGTTGTTATCTGCACGGGCGTATATGCAGTTTTCCTCTATGTGGCAGGACACGCAAATTTTGCCGGTTATTTACAAGTCGCCTTTGTTCCCGGAGTAAGCGAAGTGGTTGTTTTTTGCGGAGCACTTATGGGAGCAGGCTTAGGTTTTTTATGGTACAACGCACAGCCTGCTCAGGTGTTTATGGGCGATGTGGGTTCCCTCAGCCTTGGCGGTGTCATTGGATTTTTAGCCATTCTCGCAAAGCAGGAAATCATACTCATTCTTGCCGGGGGCTTATTTGTCATTGAAACACTGAGCGTAACCCTGCAAGTTGCCTATTTCAAATACACCGGCGGAAAACGTCTTTTCAAAATGGCTCCGCTTCATCACCACTTTGAGCTCAAGGGCTGGACAGAATCAAAAATTATCGTCCGTTTTTGGATTATCTCTGTTTTATTTGCACTCATGTCTTTGAGTGTTCTCAAAATTCGATAGGAAATTCGTATGATAACACTAGCTGATATACAAAAAAAATTGGATAATCACGCCATAGTCCACGTTGTCGGCGGCGGTGCTTCCGGCCGTGCTGTGATTAAACTCCTCTGCAAATACGGCGCCTCTCTTGTTTTTCATGAAAAAAACGAAGAAAAACTTTTGCCTGAATTTAAGGCTTTTCTTACTGAACAGCAAATTCCCTGCTTTTTTGGCGAACATAAACAAGAAACTTTTGAGGGCTGCGATATTTTTATTCCAAGCCCGGGTGCTGCCATTGCCCAGTTTAAAGCATTTTTACCTGAAAAGGCTCTTGCGGTTTCCGAAACAGAACTTGCTTATCTTTTCTGTGAAAACGTGCCCATTTTGGGTATTACCGGCACAAGCGGCAAAACCACAACAACCAGCATTTGTTCCGCCATGCTGAAAGAACAAGGCATATTTGTTTTTACCGGCGGAAATATCGGTACTCCCCTTTCAGAATATGCATTGGAACGCTTAGAAAATCCGCAAAACCCCAAAGCTGATGTGCTGGTTTTGGAGCTTTCCAGTTTCCAGCTGCAAACCTGCAATGCCTTGCCTGTCCATGTGGGTATTTGTCTGAACATTTCTGCCAATCATTTGGATTATCACAAGGACATGCAGGAATATATCGACGCAAAAATGCAGCTTTTTGCTCATCAGACTGACAAGGATTTTGCCATTTTAAGTGCTGACCTCGCTCACCTCTCCAAGGACTATCACTTCAAAGCAAAAACCGTTATTTTTGATGAAAAAGCAAAAAATTTCCCCAACACAACATTACTGGGGCAGCATAACCAAAGCAATGCGGAAGCTGCATGGCAAGCCTGCAGGCTTTTTGATGTCAGTTTTGAAAATGCCCAAAAAGCCATGGAAAAAATGGCTCCCATGGAAAACAGGCTGGAATTTATCCGTGAACTGAACGGTGTTTCCTATATCAACGATACAAAATGTACCACTGTTTCTGCATTGGAAGTGGCAGTCAAAGCTGTCAGTGAAGCGGGGCACCCCATTATTTTGCTTGCCGGAGGTAAATTTAAAGGTGGAGATTTGGACAGCCTCATTCCTCTTCTGCAAAAAAATGTAAAGCATGTTGCCCTTTATGGCGGCAGCCGAGAACATTTTGAAAGCGCATGGAAAAATCACCTTTCTCTTTCCTATGATGAAAAAATGTGTGACGCAATCCATCGTGCTCAGGCAATGGCAAGGAAAGGCGATGCCATTTTGCTTGCACCTGCAACCTCAAGTTTTGACCAGTACAGCAATTATATTGCACGGGGAAACGATTTCAAAAACACGGTTCTTGCTTTGCAATAGTATTTGGGCAAACCGTATCAACTAACCGGAACTCTTTATGATAAATACAAATAAAATCAGTAAGAAAAAATCAGGACAGCATACGGAATTTCACGGCATTGACTGGTGGCTTTTAGCATGTGTGCTTATCGTATTAAGCCTTGGTCTGCTTATGGTATTAAGCGCCGGCAGTGTTGTCGGTGAACGGGATTTTCACGATAAATACTATTTTTTCAAAAAACAGTTTGCCTTTGTTATTCTTGGGTTTACTGCTATGATTATTTGTATCTATCTTCCAAGAAAATTTATCAACTCCATTCACTATGTTGCTGTCAGCGTAACGATATTTCTTCTTTTGCTGACCCTTACCCCTCTTGGCATTAACGTCAATGGAGCAAGCCGCTGGCTTCCGTTTTTTGGTTTTTCCATACAACCCATGGAATTTGCACGAATTGCCCTTGTGCTTTATCTGTCCTATTTTCTGGGCACACACCAGCATTTAGGGCGTACCTTCAGCAAGGGTATTATTCCTCCTTTTGCCATAACAGGTATTTTGTGTTTACTGCTTTTATTGCAGCCGGATTTCGGTGCAGCCATTATTTTGCTGGCAATTCTCTTTTTCCTTTGCCTTGCAGGCAGAACACGTTTTATTTATCTCGCTCTTTCCTTCAGCATGATGATAACACTTGCAGTCAGTCTGGTTATGAATTCTCCCTATCGTATGCGCAGACTGCTTGCATTCATTGACCCATTCAAAGATGCTCAAGGCACGGGCTATCAGCTTGTTCAATCATTTTACGCCCTTGCAGAAGGAAGTTTCTTAGGCGTGGGCATGGGCAACGGACGTCAGAAACTCCTCTATTTGCCGGAAGCCCATAACGACTTTATTGTTTCTGTCATCGGCGAAGAACTCGGACTTCTCGGCATTACCATTATGATGAGCTTATTTATGATTATTTTTGCCCGCTGTTACAGAATTATTATCGGGCAAAAAGAATTGCGGGATAAACTCACTTCCTTTGGGCTCAGCCTTATTATTGCCTTGGGGGCAACTCTCAATCTTGCCGTTATTATGGGTATGGTTCCTCCAAAGGGCGTTGCCATGCCTCTTTTAAGTTACGGTGGCAGTTCCATGATTGCGTCTTTAATTTGTATTGGGCTTCTTCTCAATTATTCCCGTACTGTCAGTTTTGAAAGCAAAACTTCTCCCAAAAAAATGCAAAATACCGTTTTGCCTAAAACCCCTAAAACCTATGAGGAGTATGCCTGATGAATACGCTCAGCATTATTGTTTCAACAGGCGGAACAGGCGGTCATATCTTTCCTGCCCTTGCTGTTGCTGATGAAATAAAAAAGCAATATCCGAATGCTCACGTTCTTTTTGTGGGTTCTTTATACGGAAAAGAAAAAGACCTTTGCCAAAAGAACGGACTGGATTTTTACGGATTAAATGTACGGGGCATAAAAGGACGGGGGTTTAAAGCTATTTCTGCGCTTTTTGCTATGTTAAAAGCAATTCTGGAAAGTTATCGATTTTTAGGCAGACATCAAACCGATGCAGTCATTGGTTTTGGAGGTTATGCCTGTTTTGCCGTGCTCGCTGCTGCAAAGCTCCGCCGTATTCCCACCATGATACATGAGCAAAATGCTGTTGCAGGACTTGCCAATACTATCCTTGCAAAATTTGTAAACACCGTCTGCCTTTCCCTTCCGGATACAAAAAAACAGTTTAATCCTAAAAAATGTGTTCTGACAGGCAACCCCATTCGGCATGATATTGCCAATGTTGTGAAAGAAAAAAAAGAATATACCGAACTGCTTATCATGGGAGGAAGCCTTGGTGCTGTCGCCATAAACTCCGTTGCAGTGCAGCTTCTCAGCATTTTGCGTGACAACCGCATTCAAAGTATTCATCAATGCGGAGAAAAGGATTATCCTCGTATGGTTGAAGCTTACAAAAGTCATGGCTACAGCAAAGAAGAAATTGATACCATGCTTTTTCCCTTCATTGACAACATGGCAGAGGTTTATGCAAAAGCTGACTTTGCCCTTTGCCGAGCCGGTGCAACCAGCATTGCAGAGCTCACCGCAACCAAAACCCCCGCTTTGTTTATTCCTTTTCCCTATGCCGCCGGTGATCACCAGACAGCCAATGCCCAAACCATTGTACATCACCACGGGGGAATGATGATACAGGAAAGTGAAATTAAAAAATACCCGATGGATGAAATTATCCTTTCCATTTTGCAAAATAAAAAAGAATTGGTAGAAATGGCTGAAAATATCGGAAAACTTGCCCAAAAAGATGCAGCCGGCAAGGTTGTTAGGGAACTTGATAAACTTATACAAAAACAGAGATAAAAGAGACAGATATGAACAGTAAAATCCGTGCGATACATATGATTGGAATAGGCGGCAGCGGCATGAGCGGCATTGCTGAAGTTTTGTTAAACCTCGGCTACACTGTCACAGGTTCTGATATGAGCGAAGGCGGTACGGTACAAAGGCTGAAAAATCTTGGCGCTGAAATTTTCCTTGGACATGCCGAAGAACATGTAAAAAATCCTCAAGTTGTTGTTCGTTCCACAGCCATTAAAGACGATAATCCCGAAATTATTGCCGCAAAAAAACGGAATATTCCCGTTATTGCCCGTGCAGAAATGCTTGCAGAGCTGATGCGTTTACGTTCCGGTATTGCCATTGCCGGAACCCATGGAAAAACAACCACCACATCACTGACTGCTTCTATTTTTGACGCCGCAGATCTGGATGCTACCGTCATTATCGGCGGGCTCCTCAATGCCTATGGCACCAACGCAAGACTGGGCAAAGGAAATTACCTTATTGCAGAAGCTGATGAATCTGACGGTTCCTTCCTCTATCTTTTCCCTATCATCAACGTTGTTACCAATATCGATTATGACCATATCGACCATTACGGCAGTCAGGAAAATATAGATAATGCCTTTATTTCCTTTATGAATAAAGTACCTTTTTACGGTGTCAATATCGTGTGCGGCGATGATGAAGGCATACAAAGAATACTTCCCCATATCAAACGTCCCGTTATTACCTATGGTTTTGGGGAAAATAATATGCTGCGGGCAGAAGTTGTCGACAGCAGTACAACC
Source organism: uncultured Mailhella sp. (assembly GCA_910577155.1). GTDB lineage: Bacteria > Desulfobacterota > Desulfovibrionia > Desulfovibrionales > Desulfovibrionaceae > Taurinivorans. The sequence goes on along the minus strand of CAJTMS010000047.1, from coordinate 1,458 downwards.
AATACATTCAAAGTATTCAGAAAAATTACCAAGAAAAATGCACAAGTAGAAGAAGAATTTTGGGGAGAGGTAACCCTTAACCATCCGGGAAAGCATAATATTTTAAATGCTCTGGCTGCCATTGGCGTCAGCATTGAAGCAGAAATCCCGCAAGAAGCATGCCTCAAGGGATTAAAAGAATTTACCGGCGTTGGACGGCGTTTTGAGCTCAAAGGAAAAGTAAAAAATATCACTGTGATAGATGACTACGGACATCACCCCACGGAAATTAAGATGACCATAAAATGTGCAAAACAAGCCTACCCTGACAGCCGTATTATTATGGCTTTCCAACCTCACCGCTTCTCACGCACAGAAGCATTGTTCGGGGATTTTTGCAGCTGCTTTGACGGAGTTGATAAATTATTCCTTGCAGAAATTTATCCCGCCAGTGAAAAGCCCGTTCCGGGCATAAACAGCGAAAACCTTGCCCATGGTATCCGTCAGATTTGCCCAAGACTTTCTGTTGTGACCTGTGCAAGCAATGATGAAATTGTCAACGAACTTTGTAAAGAATTACAGGCTGGCGATATTGTCATTACGCAGGGTGCAGGCAATATTACGCAGTTAGCTCCAAAAATTTTAGCAGAAATTGGAAAAAAATAACATATGCTTCAAGTTCAGCACAATGTATCTCTCAAAAATAAAACCACTCTCCGCTTAGGCGGCATAACACCCTATTATGTCAAAATAAAATCTAAGCAGGATTTGCTGGATTTTGCCGAATTTGAAGATACGCTCAAAATTCCCTTTAAAATTTTGGGCGGCGGCAGCAACCTTCTTATTGCAGATGAAAGCATGTGCAGGGAATTGCCATTTGGTGTTCTTGATATCGATATTACAGACGAACTGATACCTGCGCCTTTTGCTGCAGAAGAAAAAGATATGCTCCCGCCTCTTGTGCTGAATTACCTTGAAAAAAAGCATAGGAATTTTGTCAAACTACACGTTGGAGCAGGCTCTAAAATTCCGGCTCTTTTGCAGTACTGCAAAGAAAATGGATTGACAGGGCTTGAGGGATTGGTAGGTATTCCCTGCCGTGCGGGCGGAACAATTGCCATGAATGCAGGGGCATACCGGACAGAAATTAATGATGTTCTTTTGCGGGTGGAACTATTCCATAAAAAATATGGAATCATAAACCTGACAAGAGAAAATATGCGGCTAAACTACAGAAAAGCTGAGTTTACCTATAATAATGCACTGCTGCAGGACTATATTATCACAGGAGCTGACTTTATTTTTCCGGTTATTGATAAAAAAATTGTCAAAGAAACAACGGAAAAAAATTATCAAACCAAAAAAAATACTCAGCCCATTCAAGCATTCACAGCCGGATGTGCCTTCAAAAACCCCTGCAACGAAATAGGAGAAAAAATCAGTGCAGGACTTTTGCTGGATAAAGCCGGACTAAAGAAT
>CAJTMS010000046.1 GCA_910577155.1 uncultured Mailhella sp. | reverse complement strand
TTGGGGGGAGCGGCAGCCGTTGCCAACTTGTTGGCTTGCGGACAGCAACAGCAGAGATATAATTCCCCCAAAAAATGATTTTGTTTCTTTATCACAGGAAGTGATAAGCCACGCAGTGCAAGCGAAACAAAAATCACGCTTTTCGTGAGCGAGAGCGAGTGTCAAGCAGGACGCTTGATCGAGCGGCATTTTAAAGGTTATATTCTCTTCCTGCCGCCGCCCATTGCATAGCGTTTTTGTGCACTGAGTTCAATTTTACGGATACGCAGTGATTCCGGCGTTACTTCCAACACTTCATCTTCACGTAAAAAATGCAGGGCATGTTCCAGCGTCATGGGACGAACAGGTGTTAAAATAATATTTTCATCTTTGCCTGAGGCACGCAAGTTGGTGAGTTTCTTTTCCTTTGTAGGGTTAACATCAATATCATTATCTTTATTGTGTTCCCCGACAACCATACCTTCATAGACAGGATCCCCGGGCACAACAAAAAGCGTTCCGCGAGGTTCCAGATTATACAAAGCATAGGCAACAGCATTGCCCGCCCGGTCAGAAATAAGCGAACCTGTCAGACGGGAAACAAAATTGCCGCGGTGTTCTTCGTAACCGCTGAACGTGGCATTCATAATTCCTGTTCCGCGGGTATCTGTCAGAAACTCATCACGATAACCGATAAGCCCGCGTGCAGGCACAGAAAATGTCAGGCGCACGCGTCCTGTTCCATGGTTCACGCAGTTTGCCATACGTCCTTTTCTAAAAGAAAGTTTTTCTGTGACTACCCCCATAAAAACTTCGTCACAGTCAATATGCACTTCTTCAATGGGTTCATAGATAACGCCATCTTTTTCCCGCATAATAACTTCCGGACGCCCCACTGTCAGCTCAAAACCTTCACGGCGCATGGTTTCCACAATAATCGCCATTTGGAACTCACCGCGTCCTTTGACAAGAAAACTGTCTTTATTATCTGTGTCTTCCACCCGAATAGACACATTGCGCAGCGCTTCCTTTTCAAGCCGTTCTTTAATTTTTCTGGATTGGACTATTTTACCTTCACGCCCGGCAAGAGGAGAGCTGTTGATAGAAAAACTCATGGCAACTGTCGGTTCATCGACATGGATACGCGGAAGCACAGCAGGATTTTCTTTCGTACAAATTGTATCGCCAATGGTTGCATCTTCAATGCCTGCCATAACAATAATATCACCGGGCTCCGCACTGTCAACGTCAATCATTTGTTTTCCCTGATAAACCTGCAGCTTGGTCGCACGCAGCGGCTTTGCCGCGCCGTCAGCCCCGATACAGACTAAACTTTCCTTGCTCTGCACATGTCCGTTGCGAATACGACCAACTGCCAAACGTCCTAAATAATCAGAATAATCAAGGTCTGTTACCAACATCTGGAAGGGCAGTTCATCGTCATAGGCGGGTCCGGGGATATGTTTTAAAATTGTTTCAAACAAAGGACTAAGGTTTTCAGATTTATCTCCGATATTATACATTGCAACCCCTTGACGTCCAATGGCGTAAAGAACAGGAAATTCTAACTGCTCATCGCTTGCATCAAGGTCAATAAAAAGCTCATACAGTTCATTTAAAACTTCTTCCGGACGGGCGTCTTTTCTGTCAATTTTATTGATAACGCCAATGACGGGAAGCTTGAGAGCAAGAGCTTTGCGAAGGACAAAACGAGTTTGCGGAAGTGGTCCCTCAGAGGAGTCCACCAAAAGGACAACTCCGTCAACCATGGATAAAGCGCGTTCTACTTCGCCCCCAAAGTCAGCGTGACCGGGAGTATCAATAATATTGATACGAACACCGTTCCATGAAACGGCACAGTTTTTTGCGGAAATGGTAATTCCCCGTTCTCGTTCCAGTTCCATGCTGTCCATAATACGGTCATCAACCTGCTGGTCAGAACGGAACAAGCCGCTTTGGCGGAACAAACCATCAACGAGTGTGGTTTTGCCATGGTCAACATGGGCAATAATAGCAATATTGCGAATGGCATTATTTCTTGTAATCACAAAACCTTCCTTGTGTATGAGAATATGCTGAAACATACTCTTATTTTATAGTTAAAAGCGCTGGACATTTTTAATTATAATGTTTATTAATTAACTGCAAATATTTTACTCATCATTTGCATTTTAATCAATAGTTAACTGGTGAAAAAATATGGATTTAGCCACTCTAATAGGTATCATAGCAGGCTTTGGACTTGTAGGAACAACTATTGCTCTAGGTCCTGATCCCTCCGGATTTATTGATATTCCAAGTGTTCTTATTGTTTTTGGCGGAACGTTTGCCGCCACCCTTATTTGCTTTCCTTTTGAAGAATTTTTACAAGCGTTTAAAGCTGCAACGAAAACCTTTACCAGCAAAAGAACCATGCCGGAAGAAGTTGTCGATGTTATGGTTCAAATCGCAGAAATCAGCCGCCGTGAAGGTATCCTCGCTCTGGAACGTGTCGAAACAAATAATCCGCTTTTGAAAAAAGCTATGCAGCTTATTGCAGACAATGCTGATCCTGAACTTATCCACAGCACTGTGGTTATCGAGATTTCTTCCATGCAAAAACGGCATGGCATCAATATCGGGGTATTTAATAAAATGGCCGCCCTTTCCCCTGCCATGGGAATGCTTGGTACGCTTATTGGTCTTATCCAAATGCTGAGCCAGCTGGATGATCCCTCCGCCCTTGGTCCTGCTATGGCTGTTGCTCTTATTACAACCTTGTACGGTACCATTCTCGCAAACTTCATTTTTTCTCCTTTGGCAACAAAACTCAAATCCAGAAGCACTCAGGAAAGTATGAACTTATCCATTATTTTCGAGGGTGCAAAATCTATTCTTGAAAACAATAACCCCCGTTTGGTATACGAAAAATTATCTTCCTTCCTTGCTCCTTCCGTAAGAAAGCATGACGATAAATAGGGATAGTCTATGAGCCAAATTCCAGAACCAGAACCAGAAGAAGCTGAAGACACCTCGTGGTTGGCGACCTTCAGTGACATGGTAACCTTATTGCTTGTATTCTTCGTATTGCTTGTTTCCATGTCCACAGTCGAAGTAAAACGGTTTCAAACTGTTTTTGGGTCTATGCGTATGGCTTTTGGCGGGCTTTCTTCCAGTGAAGTTGCCGGCGGGCAAATGCAAAGCAATTCCAATAATAATATGCAGCAGTCCGTGCAGGATTTAATGCGTATCCGTCAGGAACTGCTCAAAAATCAGGAAAATGTTTTTGACGCAATCCAAAGCTATTTATCCAAAAAAAATGTTGAAGGCGATGTGGGCGCTGTTTTAGATGAAGGAACCATTACCCTGACCATCGGGGACAACCTTTTATTCAAAGAAGGCTCTGAAGAACTCAGCCCGGGCGCCGAAGAACAGCTTACCACCATTTTGGAAGTCATTGAAGCAAACCGTGAAATGACAGTCAATATCAAAGGCTATACCGATGACAGCCCTATCCCTGCCGATGCAAGATTTAAGGACAACTGGGAATTATCGGCACTGCGTGCAGTAAATGTCTTGCGTTGGCTCGTAGAACATGGTATAGATCCCTTAAGGATAACCGCAACCGGCATGGGTGACTTAAACCCCCGTTTCCCTAACGACTCCCCTGAAAATCGGGCTAAAAACAGACGCGTTGAATTTTGTCTTGAAAGACAAGTGATGAAATAAATACACTTGAAAGGTAAATATGGCAAAACAAAGCTATTCCATTTCATTTGAGCAAGCAACGGATACGCCATTAAAAATTTTACCTAAAAACACTTGGGTAAAAATTAATAATTTTAAAAATCCTTGTCGTCTTCTTGAAATCTCTGCCCAAAGTTTAACCATTGATGTAAAAAGCGAACCGGAAACACTGACATTACACGCCGGACAAAGTATTAAAGTTCAAATTTTAAATTTTTCCAATGAAAACCCCTTTGAACTGCAAGTAACTATTTTTTATATCAATGATTCAGAATGTCTTTGCCAAATTCCTTTATTTATCGATAACGAACAAATCCTTGTCGATAAAATTATTCTTGAAATCCAAAAAAATGAAATCGGGGTTAAAAAAGCTCCTGTTCCTCCCCGAGCCGGTAAAAATCCGGATAGTCCCGAAGAACGTTCCGGTTCTGTGCCCACGGATGAAGACATGGCTCCCATACTCAATAATCTTATTGCCATGCTTCCTGACGAAACGAAGGATAATAAAGAGGAACAGGTTACAGCTAGCCAGCTGATAGATATTCCAAAATCTACCTACAATTATAAGCAGTTTGATCTGACTAAATTTTTTGATGACGCTCTTAAAAATGACAGCGGCAACGATGATGAAGAAAGCAAATATGAATACGAAGACGAAAATGAATTTGATGATGCTCCCGCACCGAAACTTCCGCCCAGAGTGCACCCGCTGACACTTTTACGCTATTCTATCAGCAATAAATTTTTACTTGATAATTTTGAAGATCCGTATCCGGAAGAAACATCTGCCCTTGAACAGGCACATTTGGATATCTCCGAGCTGGATCCGGAAAATCTTGAAAAAGGCATCATACCTGAAACCATTTCCAAAACAAAGAAAAAGAAAATCAAAAAACACAAAAAAATCAAACATTCCCATGATGATATTGAGGATTTCCTGCCCTCCAATCTTATGGATGAAATGACGCCTGATTTTATGGCAAATATTGAAAAAACAGACGAATTCAACTATATATTGGGCGATAAGAAAAAAACTGTTGATAAAGATGCTGCCTTTGAACAATATTATGAATTTTCTTCTGATTTGCCTCCTGAACTTGTTTTTGAACTCATGAAAAAGGCAAAGCAAAAAAAAGAAGAATACGAAGGGCTGGATCCAAAATACCAGACTGACGAATTTGGTTTTACCATGGTTGATTCAGAAAACTATGAAAATACTGACAACGGTGAATTTGTCATGGACAAATTTGACGAAATGCTCAAAAATAAACGCCGTATCGAACTCAATATGAATGAAGATCCTGACTTTATTGCTAAAACCGATGAAGAAAAAGACGAAGCATTTATTGAGAAATTGAAAAACCAAACGAAAACGACGGATGATAAGGCAAAATTTCAATTTAAATTAGATATTTAATATGCAAAAACGTGAACAACATTTGATAAAAGGACAAGTCCAAGGTGTTGGATTTCGTCCTTTTGTTTTTAAACTTGCATTAGCGCATGGGCTTTCGGGTTTTGTGCAAAATACTCCCCAAGGGGTTTTGATTGAAATACAGGGAACAGCACAAAATATTGCACGGTTTAATCTTGATTTTTCCAATAAACTCCCCCCTCTTGCACGGATTTCCGCGCACAGCAAACAGGAAATTTCCCCGAAAGCAGACGAAAGGCAATTTGAAATAATCCACTCGGAACAAGGCTCTCATGAGGGACACAGCGTTCTTGTCAGCCCTGATGTTGCGATTTGTGCTGACTGCAAAAACGATATGTTTACAAAAACAAATCGCCGCTATGCCTATGCCTTTACCAACTGCACAGCTTGTGGTCCACGTTATACCATAACAAAATCAATACCTTACGACAGACCTGTTACAACCATGGGCTGTTTCCCTCTTTGTGAAAACTGCCATAAAGAATACACAGACCCGCTGGACAGGCGTTTTCATGCTCAGCCGAATGCCTGCGCCACGTGCGGTCCCCATATCTGGCTCAGTGACGGAACCGAAACTGACGGAATAAACAGCGAATCAAAAAATCCTCCTTATCTTCCGCAAAAGCAAAAAATCCTAGCAGAAAATAATCAAGCAATTTTTCAGGCAATACGCTTTTTAAATCAGGGAAAAATCATTGCTGTCAAAGGATTGGGAGGTTTTCAGCTTGCCTGCAGTGCCTTTGACGAAAATGCCATCCAAACGCTTCGGCAGCGTAAAAACAGACCTGATAAAGCTTTTGCCATTATGGTAAAAGATATTGAAACGGCAAAGAAACTTGCTCATATTGGCAAAAATGCTGAGAAATTATTAACGTCCCCTTCCGCTCCTATTGTGCTTTGCCCTGTAAAAAAAAGCGTACTCCCCCAAAATATAGCTCCTGACACGCACAGAATTGGGATTATGCTTGCCTATACACCTTTGCACTTATTGCTTTTTAGCCCTGAAGTGATAGAAGAACAAACGTCTTTGCAGGTTCAGCCTTCCCTGCAAGCTCCGACAGCGTTAATTATGACTTCCGCAAATCAGGGAGGCAAGCCTATTTGTATTCAAAACAGGCAAGCACTGCATGATTTAAAAAATATTGCTGATTATTTTCTGTTCCATGACAGAGACATTCTTATCCGCGTTGATGACTCGGTATGCCTCAGCCTTGAACAGGAAAACAACACGCATCCGCAAAACCAAAGCCGAGAAAATCTGCTGCCTCAAACTATATTTTTTCGCCGTGCGAGGGGCTATGTGCCTACTCCTGTCAGCTTTCCGAACAATGCCGCATATTGTTCCTCTGTTTTTGCAACAGGAACATTTTTGAAAAATACCTTTACGTTCACCAAAGGAAAGGAAGCCTACCAAAGCCAGCACATCGGAGATTTAGACAGTTTAGAAGTACTGGATTTTTTTGAAGATACAGCTGTGCATTTGCAAAAACTTTTGGAAGTAAACCCTGTAAAAACTGTGACTGACCTGCACCCGGATTTTCCCAGCACGCACATAGCTGAAGAATACAGCAAAAACCACGCAATTCCCTTAGAAAAAATACAGCATCATATTTCCCATGCCTACGCTGTGCTTGCAGAACAAAAAGAACTATGCAGTGCCCCGTATTTTGCATTGATTTTAGACGGCACAGGCTTAGGCTATGACAACACTGTCTGGGGCGGAGAAATCTTTTATCTGTTTGCACAGGAAAAACGCCATTACCGCCTTGCAAGGCTCAGTCCCATTGCCCTGATTGGCGGCGACAAAGCAAATTTTGAGCCATGGCGCATTGCCTTTGCCTATCATAAAAAGGCACAGAAAAAAGGCTATTTATCAAAAGACGATGTCTTTCCGTTTTATCATAAAAAGGACTACTGCGAGCAGCTCAAACAATGCGAACTCATGCTGGAAAAAAATATCAACTGTCCCCAAAGCAGTGGCTGCGGACGGCTTTTTGATGCTATTTCTGCCCTCTTGGGAATTTGTACCCATACGAGCTATGAAGGACAGGCGGCTATCAGGCTTGAAACACAGGCATTTTTGTCAGACACTACTGCCTGCATCGAAATCCCCCTGCATGTCTGCCAAGAAAAGAAAGAGCAAATAAAACAGGAAATCCAAGAAAATAAACCTGCACGTTCCTGTGAACCCTATCTTGAAATTGATACTGTTTATCTTTATGCCGAACTTTTCAAACACGTGCAGGCTGGTACAAAACCAGTTGATATTGCAAGGATTTTCCACTCAAGCCTTGCCCATGCTTTATGCCGATGTTTATCCCTTCTGAAAAAAGAATTTTTCTTTTCTGCCCAAAACAACGTGCCTAACCTTATTTTCGGGGGCGGGGTTTTTAATAATGAACTTTTACTCCGTGCATTATACCGCGAGCTTTCCCCGCAGTTTACCCTGCTTTTCCCAAAAGAAAGCCCGGCGGGAGATGCTTCCATAAGCTTGGGACAAGCCTTTTTCAGCAGTTTGCAATAATTTGCTCGTTATTTTGAATTGCATTGATTTTTGAAAGAATATAAAAGGAAAAAGAGTGCTCACAACCGCAAAAGAAATTTTAAAAGAAATCAATTTCTTAGGCTATGAAGCCTATATTGTGGGCGGTGCCGTTCGTGATTATAGTATGCAAAAACCGCTGCATGATATAGATATTGCCACAAACGCCCCTTTTGACGTTCTCAAAAGCCATTTCCATACGCTGTGTGATATTTCTAAAAATATGAATGTATGGGTTTATCTTCTGGAAAAAAACGGATTTAAATTTGAAATTGCCAATTTCCGCATGCATACCGTTACACAAAACAGAAACTGCCCGGAAGCAACTAATTGTATCCATTCCTTTAAAGATGATGCGTCCAGAAGAGATTTTACCATAAATGCAATGGGCATGGATTATCACGGTAATATCATTGATTTTTTTGGAGGGAAAAAGGATATCGAAAATCATATCATCCGCACTGTTGGTAATCCCTTTGACAGGTTTGACGAAGATTTTATCAGGATTCTCAGAGCTGTCCGCTTTGCTTCCCGCTATACTTTTCACTTGGATACAGCAACAGCCGATGCAATTTCCGCATGCGGGGAATGTTTATTGCAGCTAAGCCCTGAACGTATCCAGACAGAACTTGCAAAAATGGCAGGCGAAGGCGGAAAACCCTTTGCAAATGCAATAGTCCTCATGCGGGAATTAAATGTATTGCGTTTTATTTTACCGGAAGTTGACATATTATTTGATTTGCCGCACTCAGATACACATCACCCCGAAGGGGTTTGTAAAAATTCGCAATGTAAAAATTTTGCGAACTATACAGCCAATCATGCTTTTTGCAATACTTGTCCAAATGCTTTTAATTCTGTGGGGAAACATGTAGCAGAAACACTGCGGGTTTGCAGCTCAAACGATATTTATCAATTATTTGCCCTTCTTTTCCATGATATTGGCAAAGGAATAACCTATCTGCCCTTAGAAAAAAACGGAGAAATTAAACACACCTATTACAGGCATGACACAGCCTCAAAAGAAGTAATCACTGCCATTGCCAAAAGGCTAAAATGGTCCCATAAATTAACGGAAATCGTCATTTTTTGTGCAAAAAATCATATGATTTTACACCAAGCTATAAAAATAAAACCCTATACCCTCCTTACTCTCATGGAGAATAAGTATTTCAGCTACGCAGTCGAAACTTCCTTTTGTGATGATAAAGCAAGGTGCGGGCTTTTTAAGCAGGAGGAATGGGATAAACTGCTTGCCTACTTGGATGATTTTAGAAATACTTTTTTTGCTTTTTCCCGGCATATTACCGGAAAACATATCATGGAAATAACAGGAATACAACAAGGTATACGGCTTGGAAAAATTCTCAAGGCTGTGAAAAAACACGCTGCAAACCACAAAATACTTGATACAGAAACTCTGGACAAGACTATTCGATTCTACGAAAAATGTATAAAATAACGCAGAAAATTATAGAGTTATTTTTACTATTCACCATGACCTAAAAATACTGCTGCAATACTGAACCATAGTTGCCTTTCCAATTTAGACATGCTACAACCCCCTTCTGCAAAACACCGCAGGCAATGGAGTTATAGTTGCCTTTCCAATTTAGACATGCTACAACTCTTCTACTGTCTTTCTCAATTTTTTACTCGTTATAGTTGCCTTTCCAATTTAGACATGCTACAACGCCTTTGCCGTATTTTGTGTTATAACGGACGTTATAGTTGCCTTTCCAATTTAGACATGCTACAACTTAAAATTGTTAATTGTGACATTGTCTTTTGTTATAGTTGCCTTTCCAATTTAGACATGCTACAACGACTTTTGAGGGTTATTTAGCAGTCTTTGGGTTATAGTTGCCTTTCCAATTTAGACATGCTACAACCTTGACCTGTCATAAAATTTAACATTTTAAGTTATAGTTGCCTTTCCAATTTAGACATGCTACAACGCAAAGCAACCAAAAATCATTTTATGGCAAGTTATAGTTGCCTTTCCAATTTAGACATGCTACAACAGCTCAACTTGGCACAGCTCAAATCTGTATGTTATAGTTGCCTTTCCAATTTAGACATGCTACAACTTGCATTGTTTCAAAATGTGCAAGGTCATTGTTATAGTTGCCTTTCCAATTTAGACATGCTACAACATTTTGTCAAAGAAGATATAATAGTCTGGTTATAGTTGCCTTTCCAATTTAGACATGCTACAACGTGTATTGTTTAGTTGTGAGGTTGAGAGAAGTTATAGTTGCCTTTCCAATTTAGACATGCTACAACTAAGAAAGACTATTATCTCATTACAGATTAGTTATAGTTGCCTTTCCAATTTAGACATGCTACAACCCGGATTTTGCGGAACCGCCCGCACTGTCGTTATAGTTGCCTTTCCAATTTAGACATGCTACAACGAAGATGGAGTGACTGTGCCAACATGTACTGTTATAGTTGCCTTTCCAATTTAGACATGCTACAACAGTTCACCAAGTTTTGTGTTTTCTGTATCAGTTATAGTTGCCTTTCCAATTTAGACATGCTACAACTAAAGCTCTTTCCATGTTTTCAAATATTCTGTTATAGTTGCCTTTCCAATTTAGACATGCTACAACTTAAAAATAGCGTTATAGGCACGAGCGGGAGTTATAGTTGCCTTTCCAATTTAGACATGCTACAACCCTGTATTTTTATACAGTATTTACAAGGATGTTATAGTTGCCTTTCCAATTTAGACATGCTACAACAAAATTATCATGCCGTTTATAAGGGTTATAGTTATAGTTGCCTTTCCAATTTAGACATGCTACAACAAAATGACCGAATTTCGGCATGAACGGGATGTTATAGTTGCCTTTCCAATTTAGACATGCTACAACAAAAATTCCTTTTAGTGTCACTTAGCACAGGTTATAGTTGCCTTTCCAATTTAGACATGCTACAACCAAAAGGAGGCAAACATTGCTTTGACTATGTTATAGTTGCCTTTCCAATTTAGACATGCTACAACAAAATTGAATTGTTCTTTGACCGCCGCCAAGTTATAGTTGCCTTTCCAATTTAGACATGCTACAACGCTCAGGAATAGGCATGTGAACATAAAGCTGTTATAGTTGCCTTTCCAATTTAGACATGCTACAACGAGAAGACGACTTCACTGAAGCTCCGTCACGTTATAGTTGCCTTTCCAATTTAGACATGCTACAACTTTTCTAATGCGTCCTTCCAGACGGAGCCAGTTATAGTTGCCTTTCCAATTTAGACATGCTACAACTCCTGCAAAAAACTATCACCCGGTAGGACTGTTATAGTTGCCTTTCCAATTTAGACATGCTACAACGTGAACATAGAGCTGTTGGCCACTATTGACGTTATAGTTGCCTTTCCAATTTAGACATGCTACAACAGTCCAAATAATCCGAGTTGGTACAAAAAAGTTATAGTTGCCTTTCCAATTTAGACATGCTACAACTCGTCATCATCCTAGCAATGTTCATGGTGAGTTATAGTTGCCTTTCCAATTTAGACATGCTACAACAGAAATAAGGTAATATCTTGAAATAATTAGATATTACCTTATTTTTTTGTAAAAAAACTACAGCAAAAGCAGCTGGACAGCCCCTGTTTTTTCCGCTTTTTTAACCGTTCCAACAAGAATTTCCATACCGGCATATTGTTTTTCGGTCACCGTTAATAAACGTATACTTCCAGAATTTGGTAAAACTGCCCGCAGCCTGTTACAATGTGTTTCCACTTCTGCCAGCCCCTTACAAACTCTTGAATACACTGACCATTGCAGCATATAATAACCGTCCTGCAATAAAAATTTTCTAAAATCAGCCGCAATTTTTTTATCTTTTTTACTGACAGTCGGTAAATCAAAAAAAACAATGACACGCATATACCGTTCTCCCTTTACTGCCATGAAAACTCCTATTCCAAAAAACAGGGCAAGGCTAAGACATTCTTTTTTAATTTTATTGATTTTGCCAAACTCTGGCAGCTGTATTCAATAGCTTTTAAGACGGTTATTTCCTCTCCTTCCAAACCAATTTGCTTTGTCAAAACTCCAACGACTTGATTTTTATGCTGAGAATTAAACGTTTCAAGCGTCTGTTCATTAAAAAGGGTATACACAAGATAATCAACAAAGGGGCGGTAGGGTTCAATCATATCATCTGCCAAATTAAACGCATTATACATATTAGCATGATGAATTCCAAAACAGGGCAATAAACCAACACCCACCAAGGAACGGGATATGCATGCCCGTATGACAGCGTATCCGTAATTCAAAAATATATTTTTTAAATCATCTTCATTTTGCCGTGAAAACGAACCAAAGAGCATTTTAAAATAATAATTGGCAGCAGCAGCTTCTATGTTTTGTTTATCCCCTGATACAACTTTTCTGCTGTAGGCATAAAGTTTTTCTGAACCTTGCAATTGCAGTAATGCAAGGCATTTTGCCTGATTTTGGATTTTTGCTTTGATAAGCTCCTGCCACAATCTGTTTTGCAGAGGCTTCCGCGTTTCCACTTGCAATTGCGCCATGCGTGAGCTTTGATAATAGGAATGAAAAGGAAAATACGCTCCGCACGGCATATGGCTTTCATCACATGAAAAAAGGCAAATACCATGCTTACCAAGCTCAGCGAGCAGCGTATTATACATGGTTATTTGCCTGTTTTCTAAAATAAGCACACTGATATCTTCCAGAGGAAAGGATATTTCTTCTCCTTCCTGCGGAATATATAAAAGCTGTTTATTTTTAATTTTCAGCGTACAGGGCTTTGTTATCTGCAATATCCGCCAAGACATACAACTCCTTTATTCTTCATGCGTTAACAGTTGTCTTTTTTCTCCTCCTACCTCAAAATATTCACCTAATAAATTGACCTGATATTTCTTAATACTATCAAGTGTTTTCGTGCCAATTCTGGCATTATCCTGACTTCTATCATGTACTTCTATTGTTATTGCAGCATTTGCCCTGTCTACGCCCTTATAATATCCAAAAGTAACCGTTTCATCTTTTTGTGCTTTTATTAAGTCATCCAAAAATAAGGAAAACATAAAAGAAAAACTTTCATCAATGACTGTCCATTCATCTTCATTTTTATTAGCGACAATAGCTTTATTCGGTAATTCTTTACCCAAATTACTTTTATAAATGGGAACAAGATAAAATTGCACTTTGCCTTTTTTATTTTTCTTACAAAAAACATCAGTCCGAAGCATATCGCCATTTCCTGCTATGCCGCCGCGAACATAAAAACCGGATTTTGCATTTTTTGCTTCAAACTGTTTTTTCTTTTCATTCAAGGTATAAATTGTCTCACTGTGGATTTCCCCGCTTGCTTTTTTCCGTGGTGAACGGGAAACAAAAACCTTTTCCAAAGCTGTCAACACATCATTTCTAAAATTATCCCACGGCTTAGCTATAGCATATTTTCTATGCACAGCATCAGTATGCACTACCCCCTCTTTACGGGAAATTTTTGAGAGAGCCTGCACCATGCCTTGCGCTGCACAGGCTATTACGATTGCGTCCTGCGCATGGTGTTTATCACTTTCCGTCCTGTCTTTTTCCAAGCCCCACTGACGGCGCAAAAATGCCGTCACATTACCGCTGCGCACCTGCACTTTATTTTTAATTTCCGTATGCAAACTTTTGCCAAAATCGATGCCGTCTTCCAGATAACGTTTTACATACAGTGCAATATAGCTGTTATCATTAGCATTTCTATCCCTGAACTCCTGTTCTCTTTCATTAAAGGTTTCCAGCAGCAGCTTTTCTTTTTTATGCTTTTCTATGCTTGCAAAACTTGTTACATAGCTGGTAAAATCAGTCCATTCCTTGCTTTTTGCATCACTCTTTCCTATGTACTCAAAAGGTGTTTGATTGCCTTTTTCTTGATTTTCACGGGCTAAAACAAGCACTTTATTGCTTTGGGAATTATTCCAGCTGCGTGAATACGGCAGAATATGGTCAATTTCAACATACCCATCATCAAACAACTGTTCAATTTTTATTTCATTTCCACTATAGATACTCTTTCCTTGCTGTTCATTATATAAACGAAGCTTTGTAATATTCGTTCCATTATCTTTAACACCCCATTCCAATAATTGTTTTTTTATGCTTTGATTTTTATCCCTGTTTTCTTCTTGAAGCTTTTGAATTTTTTTGCGTTCCTCTGCACTCTTTTTCAGATCTCTGCCTGTTTCAATATTTATTTGATCAGGCGCACCATATTGACGCACCATTGCATTATATAACTTTCTGAATTGGGCAATGGTTCTATTGACTACAGGAACTTTCGTTAGTTTTTCCTTATCAATAACAGCAAGCAGCAAGCCTTTTTCGTTAACGAGTTTATCTGTTATTTCTTTAAAATCATAGCCTGCATTTGCACAAGCCTTGTCATATTTTTCGCCCTTTTCAAGATACGGATTGATTTTATACAAAGCTTTCAAGGATAAATTGATAAATTTATCGAAAGACAAAGTCAAAAATTTATCAATTTTTTCTTGTGAATAGCCAAGTTCCTGCAACTTTTCTTGAATTTTTACATCTTCTTTTTCTGTAGCAATTATCGTGACAGCCTTATCTAATTTTTTAATATCATTAAAAATATCGCTGTACTCAGCTTTAAATATTGATTGCAGCTTATGCCAGCCTTTCATATTATAAAAAAGCACATCTTCTGGATCAATCGTTACCAGTTCACCGTTTTTATTTTTTTTCTGTTTTGGCGAATAATTTAAGCAAGTAAATTGAATATCTTTTCCTTTAAATACCTTTGACCTGATTGTCTTATATTTTATGTCTTTTGTTACTTTCAATACATCAAATAAAGTCTGCCGTTCTTCTGGGGTTAACTCACGCTTTTTATCTCCCTCATACACAGCAAGATTATTGATTTTACTCCATGCGACAAAAAATTCAGCTGTCGGCGCTTCTTTGGGAGATCTTTTTTCGTCTTTTTCAAAAGTACAATTTCCCACCATATCCCCAACGCTTTTTATGCCGCGCTGGCGAAAAGCAATTTTTACAAAATCATCATATAAATCTTGTGTAAAAATACCATATTCCTTTTGCTTGGTAAAAATCATGGCAAGTTCTGCTTCAATTTCACTGCGCGGAATGGAATTTCTATAATCAGCTTCTTTTACATCTTCACCTTTTTTATTAACTTTAACAACCTTTGAAAAATTACGTTTTTTACCTGTTTCACCGGCTTTTTCCACAATAATTTGCGCCAGACTTTTGCCGTCTTCCTTTAATGCCATATTCGCACGAATAGCAGACAAAACCTTGCCGCTGTCTTTATCGTTTTCTTCCTGCGCTTTACGGACGGACTTAAATCCGCGATGATTTGCTAAATGATATAAAACTCGCGCTAATTCTTCTTTGGAAAGCTTTTCCTGTAACGCTTTCACCCGTAAATTCCAAACATCACCGCCGATTTGCCGCATACAAATTTCATCAGTAAATGCAGCAGGGCTTTCAGCCAAACCTTTTGCAGCAAACAAGCCCTGCAAGCCTTTTTTGCGACGAGCCTTACGCCGACAAGCCCTGCGCGCTAAACGTTTTTCCCGTCGTGCAGCTGCCAATGAACTCCCGTCTTTAGGGTTTTCAGCCACAGGAAAAGTCCGCACTCCACAGCCAACTATTGTTCCCTGCGCAATTTCTCCGCTTCCATTGACCTTGTCAGCTAAAATTTCTCCCGTTTCCATATCATAATATTCATTATCAAACTCTACGACTGCCCAGCCTATGGATGCTATGCCCAAATCAAAGCCAAAAACGCGTCTTTTCATATTCTATCCCCACATATTTTTTACTTGACTTATTATAAAAGAGTATATAAAAAATAACAAGAAATTCTTGTTTATTATGTTTAAATTGGAAAGGCGACTATAATAATCGAGAAATTTCGAGTAAGGCTCTAACGTTTACACGTTATCCGAAAAGCAGCCGGTTCGCCGGTTGCTTCTTTTTTTGCAAAAATTTCTGCAATGATAATATATCTTATTTGAGCCGATACGTAATAATCCCTTTATAATCAATGCAATCAAACAAGGGGTCATTCTTTATTCTATTTTTATACGTATCAATATCACTGACATTGCGTGAGGTTAAAAAAGCTTCCAGTTCAAAGCTGTTCATTGGGTGTCTTTTGCAAATGCTTTTGACTGCCTCATAATTATCCGTCACATCACTGTAAAAACTTCCGGAACTCAACATATCTATAGATATTGCGGAAAGTCTTGTCACCGCCTCGTGAATAAACTCTTTACTCGGAGCTTTTACAAATGCTTCTGCCGGCGGGCGCACAGGAGTGTTAATATACACCCGATCATATTTTATTTTGGGAAGCATTGCCGCAAATTCATCCAAAGAAGCACTGTTATCATTTATTCCGGCAACAAACATAATTTCAAGCCAAAGCTGACCGCCATACGTTTGGGAAAATTCAATAAGCCCCTTTTGCACCTCTTCATATTTAACAGAAAAATGCGGACGGTTAATTTGCCTGAATGCCTTTTCATTGCAGGCATCCATGGAAGGCAGAACAATATCCGCATGCAAGAGAGCTTCCTGCACTTCCGGTCGGGTTAATAAAGAACCGTTGGTGATGACAGCAACAGGAACAGTCGTCACCTTTTTCAGCTCCGTAATAAGCTCACCAAGCCCACTGTATAAGGTCGGCTCTCCCTCGCCGACAATGGAAACAACATCTAATTTGGGAAGACTTTTTTGATAATGGATAAATTCATCAAGAATATCCTGTACAGGAAAAAATAATTTTCGCTCAGACTGCATGTGCTTTGTTCTGCCAAGCTGGCAATACACACAGGAATAGGAACACGTGCGCTCAGGAATGGGACTTACCCCTAAAGAAATTCCCATACGCCGTGACGGCACCGGTCCAAATAAATATTTATACGTATTTTTCATTTTATTACTGCCTTTTTTCTTAAAAGTACTCTTATATAAAAAAATGTAAATAGCAATCCACAGGTAAATATACTTTAACTTCAAAAAAATAACTCAATAATCAACTATTAATAACAGCATTTATAAAGGATAGCCATTGCCGGCAATTCAAATTAATATACGCAGAATGAGCGGAGGACCTGTTATTTATTATAAAAATGGCTATTTCTATCTCACAGGCATCATATATGAGGGATATCCCAGTCTTCCTCCAGACAATAAAAGAATGACCTATTTGAAATAGTATAATAACAAAAAAGACTTATGAAAAATATTCCATAAGTCCTCTAAATTTCTGGTAGCAAGGGGGGGATTCGAACCCTCGACAACTCGGGTATGAACCGAGTGCTCTGACCAACTGAGCTACCTTGCCACAAGTATTTTAACGTGAAAAGATATGTATATGCAAACGAAAAAAAAGGC
>CAJTMS010000045.1 GCA_910577155.1 uncultured Mailhella sp. | reverse complement strand
TTTTTTATTAAAAACACTTGTCGAATAAAAAATCATACTTATTTATTCCTTGTAAGGACGATAGGTCCGGATAAATTATAGATAATCCGTTTGGAGGAATATATGAGTAAGATTATTGGTATTGACTTAGGTACCACTAATAGCTGTGTTTATGTAATGGAAGGTAAAGAACCTAAATGCATTACAAACCCAAATGGTGGCCGCACAACACCTTCTGTTGTTGCTATCACCGATAAAGAACGCTTAGTTGGTGATACCGCTAAACGTCAAGCAATCACAAACCCGGAAAGAACCATTTTTGCCGTAAAACGTCTTATGGGGCGCCGTGCCGACTCAGCAGAAGTAGCAAAATGGAAAGATCATTCACCATATCGCATTGTTGCAGCACAAAATCAGGATGCTGCGGTTGAAGTTGACGGCCGTCATTACAGTCCGCCGGAAATTTCTGCTATGATTTTGAGCAAATTAAAAGCTGACGCAGAAGCTTATTTGGGCGAAACCGTTACTGAAGCTGTTATTACTGTTCCCGCTTACTTCAATGACGCCCAACGTCAGGCAACAAAAGACGCAGGCCGTATTGCAGGTCTTGATGTGAAACGTATCATTAACGAGCCTACAGCTGCTTCCCTTGCTTATGGTTTTGATAAAAAAACCAATGAAAAAATCGCCGTATACGACTTAGGCGGCGGCACATTCGATATTTCCATTCTGGAAGTTGGGGACAATGTTGTTGAAGTTCGTGCAACCAACGGGGATACTTTCCTTGGCGGCGAAGACTTTGACCAATGCATCATCAAATTCCTTGTTGATGAATTCAAAGCACAAAACGGCATTGACTTGTCACAAGACCGCATGGCTTTGCAAAGATTAAAAGAAGCTGCTGAAAATGCAAAGAAAGAACTTTCCACTTCCATGGAAACTGAAATCAACTTGCCGTTTATCACTGCTGACCAAACAGGTCCAAAGCATTTAATGGTAAAATTGAGCCGTGCTAAACTTGAGCAGCTCGTTATGCACCTTGTTGAACGCAGTATTGACCCTTGTAAAAAAGCTCTTGCTGACGCTGGTCTTTCCGCAAAAGAAATTGACGAAGTTGTGCTTGTCGGCGGTATGACCCGTATGCCTCTTGTTCAGCAAAAAGTCGGTGAATTTTTCGGTAAAGAACCTAACCGTTCCATGAACCCTGACGAAGTTGTCGCTATGGGTGCAGCTATTCAAGGCGGTATCTTGGCTGGTGATGTAAAAGATGTTCTTTTGCTTGACGTTACCCCGCTTTCCCTTGGTATTGAAACCATGGGCGGCGTATTTACAAAGCTTATTGAACGCAACACGACAATCCCAACCAGAAAAAGCCAAACCTTCACCACTGCTGCCGATAACCAACCATCAGTTTCTATCCATGTTTTACAAGGGGAAAGACCAATGGCAGGCGACAATATGACCTTGGCTCGCTTTGACTTGACCGGTATTCCACCGGCACCGCGCGGTATTCCTCAAATTGAAGTTTCCTTTGATATTGACGCCAATGGTATTGTCAATGTTTCCGCAAAAGACCTTGGAACAGGAAAAGAACAATCCATTCAAATTACTGCTTCTTCAGGTCTTTCCGAACAGGAAATCCAAAATCTTATTCACGAAGCGGAAACCCATGCTGCTGACGATAAGAAAAAACAAGAACTTATTGAAGCCCGCAACCAAGCTGACAGCCTTATTTACGGCACTGAACGCTCAATCAGCGACCTTGGTGACAAGCTTGACGCAAGCCTGAAAGCTGACATTGAATCTAAAATTGCAGACCTCAAAACCAAAATCCAAGGTGAAGATGTTGATGCAATCAAAACTACCAGCGATGAACTTGCCAAAGCTTCCCATAAATTGGCAGAACAGCTCTATGCTCAACAAGCCAATCAGCAAAATGCACAGGCTGGTGCAAATGCCGGTGCTGCCGGCAGTGCCGGTTCTGACAAAAAAGACGGTGACGACGTCATGGATGCTGATTTTACTGAAGTAAAATAAGTTCTAAACAATACCCCCATAATAAATATGTATAAAACGGCCCCACATTCGTGGGGCTTTTTTATTTAATTGTGTATTATTGTTGCAAAGTAAAACTTTTTATCTCTGCTGTCCATTTCTGTTTGCGAAAATAAGCAATCATAGAAATTGAAAACAAAAAAAGACGTGCAAAATAATCTTTCTCTCTTACTCGGTATTGCACAAGCTTTCTTCCCGCTCATTGCGGGGTATCGCGAAATAAGTTATCAATGTTTTTTATTTCTTTCAATAATGCATGAACCTAATGGAAAAATAAAATCTATTTATTTTGTATATTTTTACTTGACTATAAAGCAAGTTTTAGGTAAAAAGATTTCTCATTGATTGGAACATGCCCATGTGGCTCAGTCGGTAGAGCGTATCCTTGGTAAGGATAAGGTCAGCAGTTCAATCCTGCTCATGGGCTCCAGTTTACAGTGTCGGGATGTAGCGCAGTCTGGGAGCGCACTTGAATGGGGTTCAAGGGGTCGGAGGTTCAAATCCTCTCATCCCGACCATAAAAATTATATTTTGTTTGTCATAAGCTAGTTAAATTAAAACTAGCTTTTTTTATATTTCGTATTAAATTTAATTCTCTATTAATATGTCAGAGTTAACTTTACAAAAAAATTATGATGTCAGCTTTGCTTCTCCGGTTTTAAAATGGGCTGGAGGAAAGGGGATGTTATTGCCTCAGCTTACTGAGAAATTTCCCAATAAGCTGCTCTGCGGTGCAATAAAAAAATATATTGAGCCATTTGTTGGCGGCGGTGCTGTATTTTTTGATATAGCAAATAGTTATTCTTTTGAAAAAGCATATTTATTCGACATTAACCCTGAATTGATAATTCTATACAATGTAATAAAAAATAATGTGTCAGATTTGATTAACGAATTAGATATGCTGCAAAAAAACTATTTTTCGTCTGATAATAAAAAAGAATTTTATTATCAAATGCGGAATGAATATAATGCATTTGATAAAAAAATCAATGCAAATGCTTATTCCCGATCTTTTATTCGGCGTGCTGCGTTAACCGTTTTTTTAAACAGAACATGTTTTAATGGGTTGTTCCGAGTTAACAGTAAAGGATTATTTAATGTTCCTATAGGCAGTTATGCCAATCCCCGTATCCTTGATGCGGAAAATTTGATAGCTGTATCAAAAGCATTAAGCAATGTTACTATTTTTCAAACGGATTTTGCCCGTGTATTGGAATTTGCTGATAACGATACTTTTATATACTATGATCCGCCCTATCGACCGTTAAAAAATTCCTCTTTTACAACATATGCCGCCAAAACTTTTGATGACAACGAACAAATTCGATTAAAAAAAGTTTTTGAACAAGCACATAAGATGGGAGCATTGCAGATGTTAAGCAATTCCGATCCGACCAATATTGGTTTTGATTCATTTTTTGATGATTTATATAAAGGCTATACGATCTATCGTATTTTTGCTAAACGTTTGATTAATGCTAATCCAAACGGACGCAGTGCAATTAAGGAAATACTTATTACAAATTATGACGTATGATAAAGAACTATCGATTATATTGCGGTGATTGTTTAAATATTTTGAAACAAATTCCAGAAAATACTTTTGATATGATTTTTGCAGACCCACCATATATGCTTTCCAATGGTGGCATTACCTGTCAGAATGGAAAAATTGCTTCTGTAAATAAAGGTAAATGGGATGAAAGTCTAGGGGTAGAAGCTAATTTTGACTTTCATAAAAATTGGCTGGTTGCTTGTAAAAGAGTTTTAAAGAGCAATGGATCGCTTTGGGTATCTGGTACGTATCATAGTATTTATTCTTGTGGTTTTGCCATACAGTTGTTGGGGTATCATATTTTAAATGATATTGCATGGTTTAAACCAAATGCAAGTCCTAATATGAGTTGCCGTTATTTTACTGCCAGCCATGAAACGCTCATTTGGGCAAGAAAAGACAAAAAAGTACCCCATACTTTTAATTATAATATAATGAAAAATGGAGATTTTTCATCTGATTTTATTAAAAAGCCCAATACACAAATGCGAAGTGTTTGGGCTATTGGAACTCCAAAAGCGAATGAAAAGACTTTTGGGAAACATCCTACACAAAAACCTTTAGCATTATTAGAACGGATTATTCTTGCTTCAACAAATGAAGGAGATTTAATTTTAGATCCTTTTATGGGAAGCGGTACAACCGGAGCTGCCGCATTAAAACATAACAGGAAATTTATCGGAATTGAAAAAGAAAAAGAATTTATAGAAATTGCGGAACAAAGATTACAAAATTGTCTCAATAAATTATAAGGATGTAATAAAATGAAAGAAAACGGAATTGGCGGGGCAAATACAAAAACTGGTTTGATATTTGAAGGTAAAACTAATTTACAAACTTTTTTATCTCTTCAAAATGGATATTCATGCAAGTCAAATACTCATGGCTGGGTCGATGTATTTTTTAATAATGAGCAAGTAGCTTCTCTTTTTAAGAAAAATGCCCTTTATAAATTTTTGGATTATAGAAATGTGAATTATGCTTCTATGTTATCTAAAAAACTTTTACCAGATGATTCTATTTATGTTGTAGTTAATAATACGTTTTTTATTATAGAATGTAAATTTCAAAAAGTCGCAGGTTCAGTTGATGAAAAATTGCAAACGTGTGATTTTAAGAAAAAACAGTATAAAAAGTTATTATCACAGCTTAATATGGAAGTAGAATATATTTATCTTTTAAGTGATTGGTTTAAGCAAAATCAATATAACGATGTTTTGGAATATATTATCTCAGTTGGCTGTTCATATTACTTTGAATATATACCGTTAACAAAATTCGGACTGCCAGTACCTAAGAATTAACTCATAATAACGAACGGTCACACGGATTAAAATTTATAAAAGAAAATACTTGCAATTTGAAAATTTTTATGTAATACACATCTGGTGTTCACGCCCATGTGGCTCAGTCGGTAGAGCGTATCCTTGGTAAGGATAAGGTCAGCAGTTCAATCCTGCTCATGGGCTCCACACTTTATACGATTTTTGTTTTACTTTTCATACAACAAAAATTAATGCAGCAACGCATTGAATTTAAATATTTTTTTAGTTATTCCAAAAGAATAGAAAAAATTATAAAAAATAAAAAAAGTGTTTGACAAAGTAAAATAAGTTCTATATAAAGAACAAACGTTGCCTGGGTAGCTCAGTTGGTAGAGCAGAGGACTGAAAATCCTCGTGTGGGCAGTTCAATCCTGTCCCCAGGCACCACAAATTTCAAGCTCGGTTTATCCGAGCTTTTTTGTGCTTAAGCGACAAAGAAAAAAGCAAACCGAAACATACACCGGTTTGCTTTAACTTTCTATAATAAATATATTATACGCTGACAAAATATCGCAACGTCAGCACGCATATTTATTTGTCATTTTGGTTATCGACAGGTTTGCTTTCTGTATTTTGTTCTTTTTCTTCACTATGAGCAACTGCATTTTCATGCTTCACATGAATTTTATCCTTATCATCAACTATACCCTTACTCAAAAGGTTAGCAGGCATCCACATTACACACATAATCTTTATCCTTGTTAGAGGTTAATCTTAAATAAGAATGTATACTAATAAGGAAAAATTGGCAAGTTAAAATTATACATTTATGAGGCAGTTGCTTTATTATTATATTTTTTTCAATTTTGTGCATGGAGTGTATCGATTTTATTTGGATAATCAAAAGGATAAAAGAGCGTATCATAGAGTGTATTGAAAAAAAAACACAAAAAAAGGGGCAAGCAAGCCCCCATTTCGTTTATTATTATTTCAAACTTGTTTATCTCGTCAATT
Source organism: uncultured Mailhella sp. (assembly GCA_910577155.1). Lineage (GTDB taxonomy): Bacteria > Desulfobacterota > Desulfovibrionia > Desulfovibrionales > Desulfovibrionaceae > Taurinivorans. The sequence goes on along the minus strand of CAJTMS010000045.1, from coordinate 12,038 downwards.
TTCTAAACTTCATACGATGAGGAGTATCAGCGCTTTTGCCTAATCGTTTACGTCTGTCTTCTTCGTATTCCGTATAGTTTCCGTCAAAGAAATTGACAACTCCTTCATCTTCAAAGGCAAGGATATGGGTGGCAATACGGTCTAAGAACCAGCGGTCGTGACTGATAACAAGCACACAGCCTGCAAAGTTTTCAAGTGCATCTTCCAAGGCGCGCATGGTATTGACATCTAAATCATTGGTAGGTTCGTCAAGAAGAAGAACGTTAGAGCCGGATTTAAGCATTTGCGCAAGATGCAGACGCCCGCGTTCTCCGCCGGATAAAAGGCTGACGTCTTTTTGCTGGTCACTTCCATTGAAATTGAACCGGGAACAATAAGCACGGGCATTGATATCACGATTGCCAAGCTTGATAAATTCAGATCCGGCACTGATAATATCATACACACTTTTACCTGCCTGCAAACTTTCGCGTCCCTGATCAACATAGGCAAGTTTAACAGTTTCACCCAGTTTCATGGTTCCGCTGTCAGGCTTTTCCTGACCGGTAATCATTTTGAAAAGGGTTGACTTCCCTGCTCCGTTTGGTCCGATAATACCAACAATAGCACCGGGTTGGATAATAAAGTTCATGTTTTCCATTAACTCTTTATCCCCCATGCTTTTGCAGATATTCTCTGCCTGAATAACCATATTGCCAAGCCGTGGTCCCGGCGGAATGTAAATTTCCAGTTCGTCCGCAAGACGTTCGCTTTCATGGCTGACCATGGCTTCATAGGCGTTGATACGGGCTTTACTTTTTGCATGTCTGCCCTTTGGAGCCATTCTAATCCATTCCAGCTCACGGGCTAATGTTTTTTGCCGTTCTTTGTCGGAACGCTCCTCTAAGGCAAGACGTTTTTCTTTTTGCTCAAGCCATGAGGAATAATTCCCTTTCCATGGAATACCTTTGCCTCTGTCCAGTTCTAAAATCCAGCCGGCAACGTTATCGAGGAAGTAACGGTCGTGGGTAACAGCAATAACAGTTCCCGGAAATGTATGTAAAAAACGTTCCAGCCATGCAACAGATTCTGCATCGAGGTGGTTGGTAGGTTCGTCAAGAAGCAGAACATCGGGATTTTGCAAAAGCAAACGGCAAAGTGCAACACGGCGTTTTTCCCCGCCGGAAATTTCAGAAACTTTTGCATCGGCAGGTGGACAACGCAGGGCATCCATAGCCATTTCAAGACGGGAATCAATATCCCATGCATTGGCGGAGTCCATTTTTTCCTGAACTTTTGCCTGACGGTCAATCAAAGCTTCCATTTCCTCCGGTTCCATGGGGTCAGCAAATTTGGCATTGATTTCATTAAATTCATTGACAAGGTCAATAATGTTTTTAACCCCTTCTTCAACTACTTCCCGTACTGTTCTTGTCTCATCAACAAGGGGTTCCTGTTCAAGATAGCCAATGCTAAAACCGGGGGCAATGACAATATCCCCTTCAAAATTTTTATCAACACCTGCTAAAATTTTAAGCAGTGAGGATTTTCCTGCACCATTCAAACCAAGCACACCAATTTTTGCACCATAAAAATAGCCGAGACTGATATCTTTTAAAACTTCTTTTTGACCGTGACGTTTTGTCACGCGGTGCATAGAATAAATAACTTTTTCCTGTTCGTTGCTCATAGTTCCTCATTATGATTATAATATTTCTTTTAAAAATGCTCTTGTCCGTTCATGCTGCGGATTGGTAAAGAAAACATCAGGGCTTGCTTTTTCAAGCGGTACACCATGATCCATAAAAATAATCCTGTCAGCAACTTCTTTTGCAAATGCCATTTCGTGGGTAACGCACATCATGGTCATGCCGTCAGAGGCAAGGTCTTTCATAACATTTAATACTTCGTTAACCATTTCCGGATCAAGTGCAGATGTTGGTTCATCAAAAAGCATAACTTTCGGCTGCATGGCAAGGGCTCTCGCAATGGCAACGCGCTGCTGCTGTCCGCCTGATAATTGGATGGGATATTTATGTGCCTGATTTAAAATCCCCACACGTTCAAGAAGTTCCATTGCTTTGGAAACAGCCTGATGTTTGGGAAGTCTGCGAACTTTAATCGGAGCTAAGGTGATGTTATCAAGTACGCTTAGATGTGGATAAAGATTGAATTGCTGAAAAACCATGCCCACTTCACTGCGTAATTTATTCACATCGAGACATTTATCGTAAATATCCACCCCTTCCAGCAAAATTTGTCCTTTTTGGATAGCTTCCAATCTGTTTAAACAACGTATAAATGTACTTTTCCCGGAACCTGAAGGTCCGCAGATAAAAACAACTTCGCCTTTTTCAACAGTTTCACTAATTCCATTTAATACATGAAAATCGCCATACCATTTATGAATGTCACGAATTTCAAGAATAGGCATATCTCCTCCAAATATCTGCTGCGTGCCAGCATCATAAACGTGTATAATATGTATGAATTATACAATTTGTCAAGTTTAACCTTGAGTTATAAAAAAATACCGATGCGGCAGCAGAGCTTCCGCCAAACGGCGGCAAAGCCGTTTGCATTTGTGAAGAATAAGTACTTACGCAACCGGACGGCAGTGCTCATTATTTCCCTCATAAAAAAGACTGACTGAAATTTTATTATTAAATTCGCTTGTTATAAAATTAACCGTAAATTATACCTAAGCATAAAAATTTTAAAAGAAAAATAAAATTTTCTCTGTCAGAGTATTGACACTTTTTATTTTTGTACTAAAATAATTACAGAAATTAATTTTACTCCTATGGAGAGAAACATGTCCCAAAAAGGTTTGGGGATAATCGGCGAAGATACTTCTCTGACAGAAGTATTTAGAATACTTCGGAAAGTTGCCCCTACAGACAGTACAGTCCTTGTGACCGGTGAATCAGGAACAGGCAAAGAAGTTTTGGTCCGGACTTTGCATAAAGAAAGTAAACGGGCAAATGCTCCTTTTATTCCTGTTAACTGCGGCGCTATTCCCAAAGAGCTTTTGGAATCAGAACTTTTTGGACATGAAAAAGGTGCGTTTACCCATGCAATACGCACGAAACCGGGGCGTTTTGAACTGGCGGAAGGCGGAACAATTTTCCTTGATGAAATCGGGGAAATGGACACTTCTTTGCAGGTAAAAATTTTACGTGTCTTGCAGGAAAAAGAAATTGAACGTGTGGGAGGCAACGGACCCAAAAAAATTGATGTCCGTATTGTGGCAGCAACAAACAGAGATTTGGAACAGGAAGTTGCCCTTGGTAATTTTAGAGAAGATTTATATTATCGGTTAAATGTCATTCCTTTGCATCTGCCTCCGTTACGGGAGCGGGGAAATGACATTATCACCTTGGCAGAAACTTTTTTAAAACATTTTTGTGAAAAAAAAGAACGGGAACAATTAACCCTTTCTGAAGAAGTGGCAAAAGTTTTTCTCAACTATGCATGGCCGGGCAATGTGCGGGAACTTGAAAACTTTACAGAACGGCTCAGTATTTTGGCAGATGGACCGCAAGTTTTATTATCCGATTTGTCTTCCAAAATTTTAAACGGCGTGGGAGATGTGAATACTCTTCCTCCCCTTCCCGAAGAAATTACAATTCAAAGCGTCAAACAAAAAGAAAAACAAATATCCTTAGAATCCAGTGTAACACAAGAAGAAAAAAAATCTCTTACGTCCATATTGACGCAAGGTTTTTCAGACTTTTCAGCCCCGGCACAAGCACATGCTTTTCCAACACTTGCTGATATGAAAAACAATAATATGAATTTAAAAGAATTTTTAGACATGATTGAAGATAACATTATTAATGAAGCATTAGAACAAGTTGAGGGTGTAAAAAATCAGGCAGCTGAAATCCTTGGTATAAAACGGACAACCCTTATTGAAAAATTAAAAAAACGAAATATTGAATAAAAAATGAAAATAAAATTTATTCTTTTTGCCCTGAGTTTATGTGTAGCCAAAGTCCCCTTTGCCTATGCTCTTTCTTGGTCTTTTAATCAGGATAAAAATATTGACCAAATCCTTATTGACAGCAATGGAGCAAACGAGAATATTCAGACTATCCGAACAGATACCAATAAAATTTTTATTCAGGGCAATGGTTTTTCAAAAAATTTACAAGCTGTCAAAGGGAATGTTATCGCTGACGTTATTCCCGGTGAATATGGATTAACCATTGTTTTAAATGATAATGCTTTTGGTTTTGTACAGCATCCTGATGACAAAGGAAATATTGTTATCGGTGTTTACAAAGACCCTCTCGGCGCACGCTGGAAACCAACAGAACGAAGCATTAATTTAAATAGGGAAATCATACAAAAAGAAAATAATGCTCAAGCAAAACTTGAAGGAGCAAACAGACAACAAGAAAGAACAGGAACAAATACCGTACAAAATACTGTTACACCCCAAAACGGTGATACCCCCCAAGCGGGAACAACACCGCAGGCAGGCGGAACAGCCCAGCGTACTGCATCTGTCACACAGGCAGGAGAAATTCCGCAAACCTCCGGAACCGAACGTGCTGCTGTAAATCCAAATCCAGCAGGAACAACACCGCAAATTACAGGACAGGCAAACAGTGCACTTCCTGCCCAAAGAAATATTACTGCACAAAACACAGCTGTTTCCAGACAAACTCAGCAGCCTGTAATTTCAGGACAAAAACAAAATACTCTTGTTGGTACCAATCAGCAGCCAATGTTAATCGAACCAAAACAAGAAGCCGTATTATCTGCTGCCGGACAAACAAATTCCAATAACGTTAATTCCTTTGTTACGGAACAAGTGAATACCAATATAATAAATTCTTCTGCAGCAGGACAGTCTGATACCGACAAAACCAATTTCTCTTCTGCAATAAAAACAAATTCCGCCTTGGTAAGCTCCAATAACACAATGCCTGATACCGTGAATTCCTCTGCTGCGGTGCAAACAAATACCGGCAAAACAAATTCTACTGCTGCAGGGCAAACCGAACAGCAAGCCCCGCGTACCCGAGAAGAAAACATACAAAATTCCATGAGTCCCCAAACTGAACCATCTTCTAATCCTTCATTATTAAATTTTATTAATGAAAAAAAAGATCAACTGGTACTTGTTGCAGAAGCAGCAGAAGCAAATACTTCTCCATTGTTCGAACAAGCTGAAACGATAAAACCTGAAGAATTGACGCCTCCTCAGCAAAATCAAACAGCCAATAACGCTAATTCTATTCCTTCCGTTACCTTAAAATTAAATGCAGGTTCTCCTGCTGACACGCATACTATTACCCAAGATGAAATAAAAACACATGAATTGGAAGATGCCGTAATCCAAAAAGATACTGCGGAACAAGTTTCAACGCCCCATTTAATTGAAAAGGAAGAAAAAGTATTACCTCTTGTTATTGAAGATAAAAGACACGATACTATTATCCCGCAGACCGAGGAAGAATTATCTCAACAAAGCGAACCTGTCATTCAGCAGCAGGAAATCCCTAAGGAAGAACCTGCTCAGATACCCGGTGAAATCATCTACGTTGATGAAGAGGGAAATCCCGTCCCTGCCCCATTAGATATTCCTGCCACCATCCAAAATATGCGTAAAGCTTATAATTTAGGTGTTTATGAAACAGTTTTTGAAGAATCAGAAAAATTAAAATCACTGAATTTACCGAAAAACCTGCTGGAAGAAATTTTTTATAACAGAGCAAAAGCATTTTTTGTTATGAATAACGGAAACCTGAAAAATGTAGGAGAATCTTTTATTTCTTATGCACAGGAAGCGTTAAACGTCAATGATGAATCCTCCAGAAAACCGGAATTACTGGCGAATTTGGTTGCAACTTATCTTGAACTGGACAGACCGGAAGAAGCAAGAGCATATACGGATATTCTTTATAAAACCTATCCCTACAGTGTGGATACACCCAATGCAATTTTGCTTTTGAGTGATTACCTTTTGCAGCATCATGAATATACGCTTGCTACACAATATTTACAAATTTTAATTGATAAATATCCTGATAATACCTATGCAAAAAATGCTGCAATGCTGCAAATAAAGACATTGCATAAATTAGGCAATCTTGACCGTACCCTTTCAATGATTAACTTTATCGATCGCCGCTGGCCTAAGGTTTATTTGGAATTTCCCGATTACTTGGTCATTAAGGCACATGTTTTAGAGGAACAAGGGCAAATAGCCGATGCTATTGCAGCCTATTGGCAAATTTTCAACCTCAATCCACAAGATGAAGGCGCCGGGGATATTTTATTTAAAATTGCTAACCTTTACTATGACTTACACCAAAATGATACAGCTAAAAAAGTATTGGAACAGCTGTACCAGCAATTCCCCGAACATAAAAACGTTCCAAGGGCATTATTGTATATGGGGGAAAACGGTCGTTTTGACGACAGGACAAACATTGATGATATTATTGCTATTTTTAATGAGCATAACCCAGAATACCCTGCTACCTATTATAATAAAATCATTAATGAATATCCAAAAAGCGAAGAAGCTTTAATTGCGACCTTACGTCTTGCCACATTAAAATATCTTGAACAGGATTATTTTGATGCAGCAAAATTAGCGCAATCCGTATTTGATAATAATATCGATAAATTTGAAAGCGAAAGCGCTTCCGAACTCTTATTCAGAGCCTTTGACCCGCTTTTAACGCTCAGTTTATCAGAACAAAACACTGAAAGAACCTTAATGCTGTGGGAAAGTTTCCCTGCTGTACACCGTTATTATGAACCCATAAATTCTGCAATGCGTCTTGCCATGGCAAAAGCGTATATTAATAGAGATAATACGCCTGAAGCAGAAAAACTGCTTACCTATTTTCTTGATAAAGTTCCTACCAATGAAACAGAATATCAGGAAGGGATTTATGCTTATGATATTTTTCTTGCCCATGCTCTCAATAAACAAGAATGGAGCCGTGTCTTAGAAACGAATAAAAAAATTGATTCTTGGGCTTTGCCTGTTGAAAAAGAAAATAATAAAAAATATACCACTGCTATTGCTGCGGAAAATTTAGGGCTTGAAGCAAGAGCCCTGCCCATTTGGCAGGAACTTGCCGCCAATGAAAGCATACCCCTTTATCAACGTGCCTATGCACAGTATTTCCTCGCTCGTGATGCGGAAAGAAAACAAAATATCCGCGGTGCATATCAGGCTAATTTAGACGCCTTAGCCATGTTTGAAGATTTGCGGAATGTGCAGTCACCCTATGCAAGTCCGGAACGGGAACGGGAAAGTATTGCAGCTCTCATGGATATTACTGAAATTGCAGGCAGATTTACCGAATCTTTGGAATGGCTCAATCGGTATCGCAATTATATTGCCGAAAATTCAGCGGATTATGCGGGATTGCAGCTTCGTGAAGCTCGTTTACACAGGAAAATGGGTGATACTTTAAGATGGAAGAGTATTTTAGAAGATGTCAGACGCCGTGAACCGGAATCCATTTATGGAAAAATGGCAAGTTCCGAACTCAATACGTATGAAATGGCACGAGATTTAACACGCTTTACAGGAAATAATTAATATGGAAATCGGCGGTATTCTTGTCGGACTGGGCAATCCCGGCATTCAATATGCTGCAACAAGACATAATATCGGTTTTTTGACGTTGGAAGCCTTTTTAAAAGATATGGCAAAAGACTACAGGGTTGAGCAAATTTCAACTTCAAAATTTAATGGCATAACATTTAAACTTGCCTATAAAAATGCTGACTGGATTTGTGCTTTTCCGCAGACGTTTATGAATTTAAGCGGGGATTGCGTCCAGCCGCTTCTGGCATGGTATAAACAAAGCCCGGAAAAACTTTTCGTTATTCATGACGATTTGGATTTAATCCCGGGAAGAATACAATTAAAAAAGAACGGCGGAAACGCCGGGCATAATGGATTAAAATCCATAAGCACTCGCCTTGGAACTCAAGATTATTTTCGCCTGCGCATTGGAATTGGCAGACCAAAAGAATCTTCACAAGTCAGTTCCTATGTTTTAAATGGATTTGGACAGGATAGGGAAGCAATTGAAAATGCTGTTTCAGCAAGTGTTTTTGCATTAAAAGATATTGTGGAAATGGGACCGGTCAAAGCCATGAACAAAATTAATATGAAAAAGAAAGATTAATCTTGTCAAAGCAAAAAAAAATCGCTATAAAACATTTGTCTTTTCAAATTATCTCTCTTTTTTCCCTTACAATTAAAATTAATTACCTATCACGGACGGATATTTTATGTCTGAAATTGTTGCAAAAACAAGAAAAAGAAAAATTGTGGCTGATACCGCAGCGGCCGTTGAAGAAAAACCTGTAAAATCAACTCGCGGAAGAAAACCCAAAAAAGCTCTTTTTGAAGAGAATTTGCAGGAAGAAAATCCTTCTTCGGAAAATTTTTTTGAACAGGAAGAAACTGTTTCCGAACCACATTTTTTTGGTACTTCTTCCTATGATTTTGCCGAAGAAACAAGCCCTAAAAGACCTCACAAAAGAAAATTCATCCATAACCGAAAAAATACCCCTGTTTTACAAGAAGAAAATGAAGAACCTGCTCCCTCCCGTGATGCATTTTTAAGTTTATCAGAATTAAAAACCCGCAGTATGAACGAGTTAATGGATTTAGCGGAAAAATACCAACTCGATAATGCCAGCAGTTTACGCAAACAAGACCTTATTTTTGCGTTACTGCAGTCTTGTATTTCCCAAAACGGGACAATAATTGCAGACGGTGTTCTTGAAGTTTTGCCTGACGGCTATGGATTTTTACGCTCACCACTCAGCAGTTATATGCCCGGTGCCGATGATGTGTATGTTTCCCCTTCCCAAATCAGACGCTATCATTTAAGAAAAGGTGATATTGTCAAAGGGCAAATCCGTCCTCCTAAGGAAGGTGAACGGTATTTTGCGTTGGTAAAAGTAAATGAAGTAGGCTTTGAAGACCCTGAAAAAGCAAAACATTTAGTTTTATTTGATAACTTGACACCTATTTTTCCTGATCAACAGCTCTGTATCGAAACAGATGAAAAAAATTTGTCCGGACGCGTTATTGATATGATGTCCCCCATTGGACGCGGACAGCGCGGACTTATTGTTGCGCCCCCACGAACAGGAAAAACAACGCTATTGCAAAATATTGCCAATGCCATCAGTGCCAAATACCCTGATGTTTATCTTATTGTTCTTCTTATTGATGAAAGACCGGAAGAAGTCACGGACATGGAAAGAACAGTAAAAAATGCTGAAGTTATCAGCTCAACCTTTGATGAACCGCCGCAGCGCCATGTGCAAGTTACTGAAATGGTTTTGGAAAAAGCAAAACGTCTTGTGGAAAGAAAAAAAGATGTTGTCATTTTACTTGATTCCATTACCCGTTTAGGAAGAGCATACAATGCTGTTACCCCTTCATCAGGAAAAGTTTTATCCGGCGGTTTGGATGCCAATGCATTGCAGCGTCCAAAACGATTTTTTGGGGCAGCCAGAAATATTGAGGGAGGCGGGAGCCTTACAATCATTGCCTCAGCCCTTATTGATACCGGTTCACGTATGGACGAAGTTATTTTTGAAGAGTTCAAAGGAACCGGCAATTTGGATTTATACCTTGACCGTCATTTGGCTGAAAAACGCATTTTTCCTGCTATTGATATTAACAAAACAGGTACACGTAAAGAAGATCTCCTTCTTTCTGAGGAAAATTTAAACAGAATTTGGATACTTAGAAAAATTCTTGCCCCCATGTCCTCTATTGACAGCATGGAATTTCTCTTGGATAAAATGCGCGGAACAAAGAACAATAAAGAATTTTTAAACGGAATGAGTAAATAGAATAATGAGCAATACACCGGAAAAACAAAATAATTCTTCTCCTGCAAATTCTTCATCCAAAATTAATGGAGCTGATGTTGATATTTTGTTTGAAGATGTAAAACTGGAACAGTCAGGTTTTATCGGCAAAAAATTAAAAGCTCTGCTTGCACGTTTTTCGTTTTTACGGAAAAAAGCAGTTTGGATACCGCTGCTCGTTCTTTTTGCATTCTTTGTGTTGGGAGGAGGCGGTTTTTCCTATTATGAAATGACAAAAACCAATCGTCCCGGTTATGTATTGTCAACTTTGGAAAATTCACTTATCAGCAAAGATGCTGCTTCGTTTAGCTCCATTATTGACTTGCCGGCATTTTCTGACAATTTTATCAACGATTTTATTAATTCAATTCAAAAGTATCATTTTGTCAATAGCCTCTTGGGTGAAATTCCCCCTACTGAAATCATCGTTGATAATATTTCTTTTTTATTTCTGAATATTTTTAAAGGGACAGAATACGAGAACGAATTTAATAATAAAACCCTTTTTATTCCTAAACATATCAGTGACCTTTTAACACAGGCAAAATTTGAAATAAAGGAACAGACCGGAACTGACAATTATATTATTTCTACAAAATTTTATGATGATTTTTGGGAAAATATCCCTTTAAAACTGGAAGTTCAGCACACAAACACAGGATTAAAAATCGTTAAATTAGCAAATCTTGAAGAAATTTTACAAATTTATAATATGAAACTTTCAAAGCGGCATTTGCAGGAGCAAAAATATAAAAGCAGAAAAAATAAACAAGATTTATATGAAATGGCGATTTATTTGCCTAATTCCTCTTGTTCTCCCCATTTGGCACAATCCGGTGATAGGAAAATTCTTTATGTTAATTATACTGCAGACCCTCATTATCAAAAGGACCATATCGTTGCGTTTGCTGTAAACATAACAATCTCAAATGAAGATGGTATCCAAATTTTAGAAGATACAATCAGAAGCAACACTATTGTTCTTCCTACAAGCGGAGTGAATATGTCAACACCCTTTTCTCTTACGGAAAATCAGGTGAAATTATTGACAGAAAACGGTTCTCTTTTTTGTAAAGCAACGCCAACTATGTTAAATACCAGCAGCGGCAGTTATTTTGACACCAGAAAAAAATAATTGCCAGTTTTCCAATTTAACCGTATACTCATATATGATTTTTCTAAGGAGCTATTATGTCACGTTCAATACACTTAGCACTGCATATTCATAAAGACCCTGCTGCTATGGCAGAACGCGTAGCGCACCATTTGGTGCAAATTTGTGAAGAAGCAATAGAAGAAAGAGGTGTCTTCACTCTTGCGCTTGCCGGCGGTACAACCCCTATTCCCCTTTTTCATCTCTTAGCGGAAAAAGACTGGGCTGAACGCTTGCCATGGGAAAAAATCATGATTTATTGGAGTGATGAAATTTGTGTTCATCCGGATGATCCCAACAGCAGTTACGGTATTGCCAGACGTGAACTCTTATCAAAAGTTCCTGCAACCCGCTATTACAGAATAAAAGGGGAAGCAAATCCGGTTGACGCAGCGCTTGCCTATGAGAAAACTATCCGGGAACATTTCCGTTTAGAACCGGGAGAATTTCCTAAATTTGACTGTATTTTATTAGGGCTTGGTTCCGACGGGCATACTGCCTCTCTCTTCCCCAATGAATACGCAATGCACGAAAGAGAACGTATTGTTATTGACCAATATGTCCGCAGCAAAAGTTCTGACAGAATAACCTTGACCTTGCCGGTTCTCAATAATGCCCGCTGCTGTTTATTTATGGTAACAGGCAAAGAAAAACATGACGCTTTGAGCAAATCCCTCAATTTATTAAGTGAGCCAGTTCTTCCAGCCCAGTTTGTGCGTCCTTCCGGCGGTGATTTGATATGGGTTGTAGACGAAGGCGCCGCCCTTGGTATTGATAAATAATGATAAGTAATTATATTTAAATGAATGAGAAAAAAGCCCTTTCTATGCGGGGCTTTTTTTATTTAATAAGGCTTTGTTATGGAAAGAGGCTGATAAACAAATAAATTCTTTCAATTACAAAAAGCAATCTTGTTTCTATGAAATACAAAAAGCAATGAGAGGTATTAGAGCATTTCCAATAAATCTTGCAACTTTTCTATGCAGGGGAAAAACTTTTGAAAAAGTTTCTTCCCCTGCACCCCTTT